>CAXUCF010000146.1:0-291 GCA_964249275.1 uncultured Lichenihabitans sp. | reverse complement strand
CCCTCGCAGGCAATGTCGAGGACCCATCGTCGGCATCCCCCCGTTCACGGTCGCATCGCGGAACACGGCGGCGAAACCGCCGTCGACATGGGGATATGGCTCGCGTGTCGCGGAAACTCGGACCCGCGCCGATAGGTTCCCCCTCCGACGCTCTGCGCCGGCCGACCGGAGGGAGCGAACCTGCACCATCGTCGACCGGAGCCGGTTGGGTGCTCCGACGTCAAAGCCCTGTGCCGACCGCCGCCTCGCTGTCGTGATGGCGGCGGCTGGGTTGGGGATGGTGGGGTGGGC
>CAXUCF010000145.1:3367-12704 GCA_964249275.1 uncultured Lichenihabitans sp. | reverse complement strand
ACAGATTCAGCCGCAACCGCGTTTGTCACCCCCCTGTTTCACCCGATCGCCCTGGCGTGTGGACGATAGAAGCTTGACCGAGGGAGCGACTACGGCTAAGCCGTATAAACATGGATGATGGATCATTCCAATGGGATGACGCGAAGGCCGCGACCAATGTTGCGGATCACGGGATCACATTCCAGGCTGCGCGAGAGGTGTTCAAGGACCCATTCGCGCTTGATTGGCTGGATGATCGGCTACGGTTCGACGAAGACCGCTATGCAACGATCCGGTCTTAGGTAGCAAGCTCACCTAGCAGCAACATCAGAGGGTTAGCTACTGAACCCATGAGCCTTGAACACAGCTTGGCGAAGCGCGATTGCGTCGGCCTGTTCCGTCTCACTCTTGCCGACGTAGCTCGGAAATCGGGATCTCGCATTCACCACGAGGCATCCAAGGTCGGGCTTGCCGGCTTCAGCTTCCTCGTCCTTGATCGCGTCTAGGATAGGACCGAGGCCACGCGCAAAACGCCCTACCAGAGCCGCAGCCTGGCCATAGGTGATCGTCGCTCCCTTCCTGGCCCGGTTTTCTAATTCGACGCGGATCGTGTCCTTGTCGTCTATGATTCGGTTGCTCGGCATGGTCGATGATAGCGCCGTTTCTAAACGGCGTCGCCTAGCCCGTCGCTGACGGCGCCTTACGGGAATGGACCGTGGATCGGCGGGTCAACCGCGCGGGCGAAGGCGGCGACGATCCGACTATCGTGGAACCGGTGGCGATGGCGGGGTGAGGCGGCGGATCGGGATGGCCGACCTTAGCACGGCTTCGCCCGCCTGTTGCGCTTAAGGCATGAGCCCCGTGCGGCTCCGCCGCAACCGTGGCGCGCGGACCACACCGTCAACTTTTCGCTAACGGTTCCCTTTCCGTTCCCACCCAGGCTCTTGCTCGCCCTTGGGTGGTGGATTCCGCTCGCACAAACGCATCGGGAGGATGGTGTACCGTGTCCAATAAGCTCTACTTCGGAGACAATCTCCACATCCTGCGCCGATACATCAAACATGAGAGTATCGATCTCATTTATCTCGATCCACCGTTTAACTCCAATACAAACTACAATGTTCTTTTTAAGCCATCCGTGGCCCGAGGTCATCGAGCGCAGATCCAAGCGTTTGATGACACATGGAAGTGGGGAGAGGAAACGGAGCGCACTTTTGATGAGATAGCGGAGCATGGAGGTTCCGTCGCCGTCATCGTGGAAGCGCTGAAATTCTCATTAGGGCGCTCCGACGTGATGGCTTACATTGTCATGATGACAATCCGGCTCATCGAGTTGCATCGCGTTCTCAAACCGACCGGATCTCTGTACCTGCACTGCGATCCCACGGCCAGTCACTATCTAAAGATAATATTGGATACCGTGTTCGGCGTTTCTAACTACATCAACGAGGTGAGTTGGCACAGGACGACAGCCAAAGCAGATTACCAGCAAGGGGCCATGCACTTTCCGCGGGTGAGGGATGTAGTCCTCCGCTATGCCAAAAGCGCGAGTGAAGGTTTCGTTTTCAATCAAGATTTTGTCCAATACGATGCCGAGTATGTCGCATCGAAGTATCGCTACAAAGATGCTGACGGACGTCTCTATCGTTTGGACAACCTCACAGGTCCTGGAGGAGAGGCGAAGGGTAACGCTTTCTATGAGGTGATGGGAGTAAGTCATTACTGGAGATATTCACGAGAGAATATGGATCGACTCATTGCCGAAGGTAGGGTGATTCAAACCAACCCAGGCACCGTTCCTCAATATAAGCGTTACCTGGATGAGATGCCAGGCGTTCCAATCAGCGATGATTGGCAGAATATTCGGCCCATAACTCTCAAGCTGATGAAAGGCTAGGCTATCCGACACAAAAACCCGTCGCTCTCATGGAGCGCATCATTGAGGCATCTTCCAATCCTGGCGACATCGTCCTCGATCCATTCTGCGGATGCGGCACGACGGTCCATGCCGCACAGAAGCTCGGCCGGGAATGGATAGGCATCGACATCACGCATGTCGCCATCCACGTCATCTCGGATCGCCTCGCGCGATGGATGCCTTATGCTAAGTTCGACATCATCGGACAGCCGAAGGACTTGGCGGGAGCCCAGGCCCTCGCCGATCACGACAAGTATCAGTTTCAGTGGTGGGCGACCTGGCTGTGCGGAGGCCAGCCGTTCGGTGGCGAGAAGAAGGGCAAGGATCGCGGCGTGGATGGCACGTTGGAGTTCGTCTCCCGGCGCGGCGTCCACGATTGGGGCGTGATCTCCGTCAAGGGTGGCAAGACCGTGAACCCCAGCATGGTCCGCGATCTCGCCGGCACCGTTACGCGGGAGAAGGCTGCGCTCGGCGTGTTCCTCTGCATCGCCGAGCCGA
Organism: uncultured Lichenihabitans sp.; assembly: GCA_964249275.1. Classification (GTDB taxonomy): domain Bacteria; phylum Pseudomonadota; class Alphaproteobacteria; order Rhizobiales; family Beijerinckiaceae; genus Lichenihabitans. The sequence goes on along the minus strand of CAXUCF010000145.1, from coordinate 10,309 downwards.
GCCGCGAGATGGAGCTTGAGGCGATTTCGGCGGGGTTTGTAATGCTCGGGGGCGTCGAGTATCGCAAGATCCAAATCAGGACGATCGAGCAGCTCTTGCAGGGGAAAGGTGTGGACTGCCCCCTTCGCCTGACGACGGCTCAGAAGGCTCCCGAGGTGAGCAAGCCGAAAACCCGGCCGGAGAAGCGCCCCTCCAAGGCCACAGACGGCCAAACCTCGCTGCTGCTGCCGATCTCGGGAGGTCGAAAGGACGACGCGCAAAAGCCGTTGCCGCTTGAGGAACCGTTGCTTTCAGCCGAGGTGCCCAAATTGACGAAGCGACGCAAGCGCGGATAAACACGCGACGCCGAGAATGAGAAGGCCGCCTCAGTGGGCGGCCTCTTCTTTGATTAGATCGGCGGCAATTCCGGCTCGCCGCTGCGCCTTGCGGATGAAAAGCTGTAGGTGATCATTCAGGTCTGCAACGCTCTCGGTAGATAGTCCGTCAGGGAACATGATCACCACGTCCCCTTCATCAAGAGCGATGATCTCTTTGCGCATTGAAGCGCTCTCGACCGAGTTCGGCGGGGACGCGCGGTTGCCTCTCCCTGGAAAATGGGACAGGCCGTCGTCCATCGCTTGCTGCTCTCGTTCGTTCATCTCGACCTGAAATGCGGCTTCCGGATTGGAACGAGCATACGCCTCATTTTCCGCTTCAACAAGGTCTTTCGTTTCGCGATATGACCGGATCGCGGCGTCCGCAGCCCCCGGAATGAACCTGTGAGTCAGAAGGTAAGAACGGATGCCAGCATCGCTGGCTTGCCCTGGATACCTCGCATTGAGTTCGGCAAATAGATCAGGGCTCAATGCCGCCGTGTTGATCGCTTCAACCCTTTCCTTCGTCCCTGGCTCGTGGGCAAAGATCATGAGGGCCAGGTCCGAAACTTGAGTTTCGTCTCCGCGCCCTTCAATCAGGCCGAATTTTGAGAGGGCCGAGAGGATGGTTAAGGAGTTACCATTCAGGCTCTTGTAGCCCATATGGGCGGCCATGACCTGCTTGGAAATCTTGTTCGTGTGGTCCTTGTCATAGACCCGACGAGCCTTTTCAAGCGCCTCTTTGAGTCCGATCGCTGGGTACTCTGGGCTGCGTGACCGTGCCATATGCCACTCCTATCTATTCGCGATAAGAGGTAAGGCATCGGCGCTTAGTCGTCAAACGAATAATGGGCGAACGATGTCCGGATAAGAAAGAAGGATGCTTGACGGAGCGAAAACGACGATCTAGGTTCGGGTCAACGGACGGAGGCCGTCATGACCACAACAGCCGCTCTCGCCGCGATCACGCTCACGGACGCGGTAGGGGCTAATTGAGAAAGGCCGCTCACCCTGGCAGGGGTGGCGGCCTTAGCGTGGGCCCCTAGACGTTCCACAAGATCGATGGTGGCGAGCAATCGCCACTGTCATAAACTGGGCTAGAGCCGGTGCTGGCCGGGGGCTTTCCATCCGTCCTGCCGAGGGTCCGACCCCCTCCTAGTCCACCTTCGTTCCATACCAGCTAGGGCGACTCGGGTCTAGGCTTGGGTTTCGGCCCGGTCATGCCCAATGCCTTTCCATCATCAACGAACCCAATCCCTTTCGCCTCCAGGGCAGCTTGCATTGCCCTTAGATTATTCGCGATCGGAACCCGCCGCCCCTTCTCATAGTCCCGTACCGTCGAAAGGCTCACGCCGGCTGCGGTGGCAAGCTCGGCTTGTCCCCAATCCAGCCATCCACGGGCCGCACGGCTCTGTTCCGGTGTCATGGCCGGGGTGTACGAAAGAAAAGCGACCACGTCAACGATTTGTGTTGACGCCAACGATATCCACGCTTATCACTGAGGTCAACGGAAAGCGTTGGCCTTCACATGTCGCAGCATTTTCTTCTTTCGCGAGCCGCAAGGAGCCTGAGCCTCGCTCGGGTTGCCCGGCTTTCGGATGAGGAAGCCCATGACGCCTTCCGGCTGATCCGGTGGACCGAGACCAAGGGCGAAGCCGTCTGCCCTCGCTGCGCTTGCGGGGCTACCTATGCCTACCAGGCCCGCCCGCTGTGGAAGTGCAAGGCTTGCAGCCATCAGTTCTCCGTCACGTCCGGCACCATCTTCGCCAGCCGCAAGATGCCGATCCGGGATATCCTGCTTGCCATCGCGATCTTCGCTAACGGCGCCAAGGGCCATAGCGCCCTGCAACTCTCCCGCGACCTAGACTGCCAATACAAGACGGCCTTCGTCCTGGCTCATAAGATCCGTGAGGCCATGACGGCCGACGCTGAGGAGCGCACCCTGGCGGGTGAGGTGGAAGTCGACGGGGCCTACTTCGGCGGCTACGTGAAGCCCGCTAACGAGCGCGAGAACCGGGTCGATCGCCGCAAGGCGGAGAACCAAAGCGGCAAGCGCAAGGTCGTGGTCGTGATGCGCGAGCGGGACGGCGAGACGCTACCCTTCGTATTCAAGAGCGAGGCCGCTGCCGTAGGCTTGATTTCTCAGAAAGTGAACCCCGGTTCAATCCTCTATGCCGACGAAGCGGCGTCATGGGATGCCCTGCACGATCGTTTCCTCACGAAGCGCATCAACCACCAAGAGGCTTATTCGACGGCCGAAGCCAACACGAACGCGGCCGAGAGCTTCTTCTCCCGCATCCGCCGCGCTGAAATCGGCATTCACCACCATATCGCCGGCCCCTACCTGCAGGCCTACAGCCAGGAAATGGCATGGCGCGAGGACAACCGCCGCGTGTCGAACGGCGAACAGTACCTTATGATGACGGAGGCGGCCTTGCGGCATCCGGTGAGCCGGGTATGGAAGGGTTATTGGCAGAGAGTAGCAGTTTGAGGTTTTACGCAAACTGCCTACCAAGCTAAGTAGCTCTATTTTCATACCTGACGAACTGGCCGTAAAAATGGGATCAAAGGGGTATCTACTAATCCGTTTCGTATTATGGGTAGCGGCAGTCGGCATAGCTCTTTTCCCAACGTTCTCCGCCACCCCGGTGGACGTCTCCTTTTCGTTTTGGGACACCGCTCAAAGCGTCAATAAGGCTGGGTTGTTCAGAGACCTCTTTTTTGTGGTGGTGCCCACCTCGGTGCTAGCTCTTGCGACAACGACCGATTTCCTCGCCACGTGCTACCCACGGGCCGGCGGCAACGCTCAGGCTGCATGCGTTCTTTGCTTGCTTCTTAATGTCGCTGCGTTAGCTTCGGGCTTCGTCGGGTTCTTGGAACTTCCCACCGGGGATCACATTTTAAGGGACAGGCAGGTCGCTGTTTACGGCACGTTAATCGCTTTCGCTGTTGCCTTCAGCCTCCTGACTGAAATCGGTATCTCATGGGCTAGCTACCGACATCATCGGGAGTTAATGGCTGCACGACGACGTTATTGAAGCGTCGGCGCCATCACGGTTTGGGAGGTCACCATGGCAGCCGCTGTGACAATCTTAGTGCTTGAAGGGCTGCTTTCGGCAGCTTTGCTCGCTGTCGTCGCGCGACGTCTCATCGGCAGAAAGCCGCCGGCCGATGGGACAAAGCCTTTGCGCCTCAGCACCAGAGTCAAGGCCACGTTCGGTAAGTCTCTGCTGTTGCATTAGAAAGCACTTTAAGCCTACCTTCGCCCGTCTTGCTCACCCGTGTGCCGGGGACACTGATCGGCGTCTATGGGCTTCCTGCCGCCTTCACGCACCACACCCTACACCCTAACCCCGTTCCGTAGCCCCTCGCTCCCGAGCCCGCCCCGCTTCCACTGCAGCGTGAGGGCCTGGACGATGCGGTACGCCAGCGCCTTCCTGAGGACCGGGTCGGCCGCGTCCATGCCCTTGGCCTCGGCAACGCGCCTTGCCAGCTCACGGGTGTCCTGGGGGCCGTAGGAGGCCAGCGCGGCCTTGCACAGCGTCACCATCTCGCCGCGCCTGAACAGCCGGCTTGTGTCGGTATAGGCCCGGACCTCGCCGGGTTCATCGCTGACGAACAAGGCCAGCGTGGCGTTGACGTGAGCCAGGTCGCGCCGGGCTTGATCGAGCTTGCCCTGATAGGCCAGGATGGTGGCCTCGATGGCGTCGCGCTTGACGCTGAGGGTGCTGATGATTTGCGGGTCAGCCACGGAAGGCCTCGACATGACCAATGAACTTACGCGCGGGAATAAGTTGCTCGATGCGACGTCCCCTCATCCACAAGATGAGCTTCATACGTCGCCAAGGGTGCGGCATCTCGCGGGAAAGGCGCTTACAGAACCTCCGACCATTACTCCACAGGAGGTCCGGGAACTCGCTGGTTCCGTGATGCGTCACATCACCCGGTACGACAACAAACTGACAGCCCCTAGCTCATGACCGATTATCGCCGATCGGCGTCGGCCGGGGCAGAGGGGTTTAGGTGAGCTTGCTACCTAAGACCGCAACGATCGGCATAGCGGAAGGACGCCTGTTGTACGTCGCTTACACCATGAGAGGAGAAGCGATCCGCATCATCTCGGCACGACGGGCAGAACCGTTCGAACGGCGGAGGTATGAAGATGAAGACCAGGCATGATTGGGCGCGTGCGGATGCAATGACGGACGATGACGTGCATGCGGCGGCGCTCGCCGACCCCGACGCTCAGCCGCTCGACTCGGACGACATGCACCGCATGCGCCGCACGCCACGGGTGCGGATCATCCGCCGCGCGCTCGGCCTCTCGCAAGACGAGTTTGCGGCGCGGTTTCGGATTCCGCTCGGCACCTTGCGGGACTGGGAGCAGGGCCGCAAGGATCCCGATGCCGCGGCGCGCGCCTACCTAGTCGTCATCGGCCGCAATCCGGAAGCGGTCAGCGAAGCTCTTCATCGGGCACCAGCCGCATGAGCGACGACGCCGCGACGGAAGACGACTGCCGACCTGATTGGAGGACACTCGAAGGGTGCGCGCGATATTGCGCAGGCCGAGGCGTTGCGCGATCAAGCGTCTGCGGGTGGTCCTCCTTTCGAAGTCTTCTTGCGGTCGCTCCACCCCCGGAAGACTGGTAAGCTCACTGAATGACCGAGACATCGCCCGCGCCCATGACGGTGGACGAGTTCCTGGTTTGGGCCGAAGGCCGGCCGGGACGCTACGAGTTGGACGGCGGCACGGTGATCGCGATGTCGCCGGAGAACGTCGGGCACTTGCGCGCCAAGGCAGTGGTTCACGAGGTCCTCGCCGCGGCGGTCCGCCGGGCCGGCCTCCCTTGCGAGGCCCTGCCGGACGGCGCGACGGTGCGGGTCGACGCTGGAACGGCCTACGAGCCCGATGCGCTCGTCTACTGCGGCCCCCCTTTGCCGCGGAGCGCCATCGAAGTTGCGGATCCGGTCATCGTCGTCGAGGTTCTGTCGCCCAGCACGGCGCGCCACGATCGTTACGATAAGCTCGTCGGCTATTTCGCCGTGCCGAGCCTTCACCACTACCTGATCGTCGACGCCGATCGCCGCATCGTCATTCACCACGCCCGCGACAGCGACCACATCGCGACGCGGATCCTCGGAGCCGGCGACCTCCGCCTCGACCCGCCAGGACTTGACGTCAGGGTGGAAGATCTGTTCGGGATGCCGCCGGTAGCCTGAGGTGTTTTCGCAACCCAGTGAAGCTTTTTGAGATGGCTAAGCAGCCCCTTCCATTCAGCTTCTCCTGCCTTCTCGGCCGATTAGGTCGGCTCCTTTGACGACGTGAACGCGGAGATAATGTGATCTTGGGCCGTTCTTGTGTAGAGCCAGACTAGAAAGGCCAACCCCATCGTTGCTGTGGCGGCAGGTGCTGAACCGTCGTAGTTCGCGCCCGGCTGCCCCTTCACGCCGTCCACCCCCGCGCCGCGTAATCCAGCAGGTAGCGGTCGGGGTCGGCGGCCAGGGCCGCCATGCCGCCCAGGACCGAGTCAGCGTGGACGATCAGCCGGGTCGGGATGCGTCGGGCGAGCGCCGCCACGGGCGCCTTGGCCTCGAAGGCGGCTCGGAACGCGGGCGGGTCGACGAGGCCGATGATGCGGGGCAGGATGCCGCCCGCCAGCGTGATGCCGCCCGTCGCCTTGAACGTGATGGCCATGTCGCCGGCAAAGCGCCCGATGAGACGCCAATAGGTCGCGATCGTCGCGGCCTCCGCGCTGGACGGGGCGCCGGACGCCGTCCCGGTGATGTCGGCCGCCGTGATGGTGGGCGACGCGGGGGCGCCCTGCACGGCCAAGCGGGCGCGGTGGAGCCGTTCCAGGCCCATGCCCGACAGCACGCTTTCCGCAGTGACGCGGCCATAAACCCGGTCGAGATGGGGCCACAGCGCTTCCTCCTCCTCGGTCTCGGGCGCGAATCCGATGTGGCAGGCCTCGCTGGCCATTGCCAGCAGCCGGCCGTCGGCCTCGACCAGGGACGCGATGCCGAGCCCCGTGCCGGGACCGAGGATGACGCGGGGCCCGGGATCGACCGGAAGCTCCGGGCCGATCACCTTCACCCAGGTCGGCAGAATGGCCGGCAGCGACAGGGCCTGGGCCTCGAAATCGTTGAGCAGGAGACCGTTGTCGAGACCGAGCGCCCCGGCGATCTCGGGGCCGTCGAGGACCCAGGGCGCGTTGGTGAGTTTCAGGCGCCGCCCGTCGACCGGCCCTGCCCCGCAAGCGATCACCGAACGCGGCTTGATGGCCTCCCCCGCCACGGCGGTCTCGATCGCCTGCGCGAGCCCCGGGAAATCGCCCGTCAGCAGGTGCGGGAGCGCGCGCAGCGCCAGCCCAGGCCCGTCCTGGACCGAGATCCGGCAGTTGGTGCCGCCGACGTCGCAGACCGCGACCGGATAGGGAAACAGCAAGGGACGCATCCTCGGTTGATGGGCCGGCGCGGTGTCGAAGGTCGGATCGGACCTTGCGGCCCCGGGTTCCAGCCCGGAGCGAGTTTCGAGCCCAGGCTCGCAGCCTGTCAATGAGGGTGGTCGGGCAAACTCTGGGCCATCGGC
>CAXUCF010000145.1:0-3357 GCA_964249275.1 uncultured Lichenihabitans sp. | reverse complement strand
AGGTAAACAGCACGTGACCCATCCTCGATTCACGGGCCTGGGCGGCGCCGACGGCCGGATCGGCCCCCTGCGGCCGCGAGTTCCAGCCCGGAGCCGAGTTTCGAACCCGGGCTCGCGGCCTGTCAATGACGGTCATCGGGCAAGCCCGGGTCCATCGGCGCTTGCAACGCGGCACGGATTGGGAGAAAGACACGGTCGACCCCTGTTCACCTCATATCCGGACGGCGCGGGATCGGGGATGCCCGCCCGGCATGGACGGTCTCGCATGGCACGCAAGAAACTCGCATTGGTGGGCGCCGGACAGATCGGCGGCACACTGGCGCTCCTGGCCGGGCTCAAGGAATTGGGCGACATCGTGCTGTTCGACATCGTGGAAGGCGTGCCTCAGGGCAAGTCGCTCGACCTCGCCGAAGCCTCGCCGGTGGAGGGCTTCGACGCACGCCTGGTGGGGGCCAACGACTTTGCCGGCCTCGCCGGCTCCGATGTCGTGATCGTCACGGCCGGCGTGCCGCGCAAGCCCGGCATGAGCCGCGACGATCTCATCGGCATCAACCTCAAGGTCATGGAAACGGTCGGCGCGGGCATTCGCGACAACTGCCCCGACGCCTTCGTGATCTGCATCACCAACCCGCTCGACGCCATGGTGTGGGCACTGCAGAAGGCCTCGGGCCTGCCCCACAAGAAGGTGGTGGGCATGGCGGGCGTGCTTGACAGCGCGCGGTTCCGCTACTTCCTGGCCCAGGAATTCGACGTCTCGGTCGAGGACGTGACGGCCTTCGTGCTCGGCGGCCACGGCGACGACATGGTGCCGCTGATCCGCTATTCCACGGTGGCCGGCATCCCGCTGCCCGATCTCATCACGATGGGCTGGTCCACCCACGAGAAGATCGACGCCATCGTGGAGCGGACGCGCAAAGGCGGGGGCGAGATCGTCAACCTGCTCAAGACCGGGTCGGCCTTCTACGCCCCGGCCGCCTCGGCCATCGCCATGGCCGAGAGTTACCTCAAGGACAAGAAGCGCGTGCTGCCCTGCGCGGCCTATCTCGACGGCGAGTACGACATCAAGGATATGTATGTCGGCGTGCCGGTGGTGATCGGCGAGAACGGCGTCGAGCGCGTCCTCGAGATCGAGATGTCGAAGCCCGAGCGCGACATGTTCGCCAAGTCGGTCGAGTCCGTGAAGGTGCTGATCGAGGCCTGCAAGACCGTCAACCCGGCTTTCGCGAACTGAGACGGCGAGACGAACAGGCGAAAGACGCTGTCGTTTCGACACTGCCCCGAGGAATGCGCTCATGAACGTCCATGAATACCAAGCCAAGGCGATCCTCAAGGAATTCGGGGTGCCGGTGTCGCGCGGCGTCGCGATCCATGCGGCCGCGGAGGCCAGGAAGGCGGCCGAGGAACTCGGTGGTCCGGTCTGGGTGGTGAAGAGCCAGATCCACGCGGGCGGCCGCGGCAAGGGCAAATTCAAGGAGACGGCGGCCGGCGAGAAGGGCGGTGTGCGGGTCGCCAAGTCGATCGACGAGGTCGAGCGGTTCTCCCGCGAGATGCTGGGCAACACGCTGGTCACGGTCCAGACCGGACCGGCAGGCCGCACCGTCGGGCGCCTTTACATCGAGGACGGCGCCGACATCGCCAAGGAACTCTACCTGTCGGCCCTGGTCGACCGCGCCACCTCGCGCGTGTCCTTCGTCGTGTCGACCGAGGGCGGCATGGACATCGAGGCCGTGGCCCACGATACGCCCGAGCGCATCCACACGGTTTCGATCGACCCGTCGACGGGCGTGACGCCGGCGGACGGCGAGGCGGTCGCGGCGGCCCTGAAGCTCGACGGCGCGCTCGCGGCCGGCATCGGGACGCTGATCTCCCAGCTCTACGCGGCCTTCGTGGCCAAGGACATGGACCTCCTCGAGATCAATCCCCTGATCGTGACGAAGGATGGCCAGTTGAAGGCGCTCGACGCCAAGATGTCGTTCGACGGCAACGCGCTGTACCGCCACCCCGACGTACTGGCGCTGCGCGACGAGTCGGAAGAGGACGCCAAGGAGATCGAGGCGTCGAAATACGACCTCAACTACATCACGCTCGACGGCACCATCGGCTGCATGGTGAACGGCGCCGGCCTCGCCATGGCCACCATGGACATCATCAAGCTCTACGGCGAGGCCCCGGCCAATTTCCTCGACGTCGGCGGCGGCGCCACCAAGGAAAAGGTGACGGCCGCCTTCAAGATCATCACCGCCGACCCGAACGTGAAGGGCATCCTGGTCAACATCTTCGGCGGCATCATGCGCTGCGACGTCATCGCCGAGGGCGTGATCGCGGCCGTGAAGGACGTCGGCCTGCAGGTGCCGCTGGTGGTGCGGCTGGAAGGCACCAACGTGCAACTCGGCAAGGACATCATCTCGAAGTCGGGGCTCAACGTCATCCCGGCCGACGACCTCGACGACGCCGCCCAGAAGATCGTCACTGCGGTGCGCAGCGCCGCCGGCAAGAGCTGACGCCCGACGGATCATGCCATGACCGCCCTCACGATCGACATCGACGACCGGATGATGGAGGCGCTGCGGGAAACCGCGGCGCGCCGTCACACGACGGTGGACGCCGTCGTGCGGGCGACCCTGACCGAGGCTCTGGAGCGCCCCCCCGCGCCCGGGAGTTTCCGTGAACTGGCCGAGCAAGCGAGCTTGAGTTTCGAGGCCAGCCGGACCTGGGATCGGGAGGAGACCCATGCCAGGTCGGTGCTTCGTTGACACGAACGTCATCCTGTACGCGGCATCCGACGCTCCTTCGGAGGCCGGCAAGCATAGGCGGGCGCTCGAACTCCTCGACAGCACGGATTTCTGCGTGTCGGCGCAGGTCATCCAGGAGTTCTACGTCAGCGCGATCCGCAAGGGGCGAGGGCCGTCGAACCCCGATCGGGTGCGCCTTTGGGTCAGTCGCCTGTCGCTCTGCGTGGTCGTCCCGATCGACCTCGCAATCGTCGAGGCCGCCATCGCCGGAGCCGCGCGCCATTAGATCTCATATTGGGATGCCGCGATCCTGGCTGCCGCCGAGTCCGTCGGCGCCGGCATCCTCTACACCGAAGACCTCAACCACGGGCAGCGCTACGGTTCGGTGCTGGTCCAGAACCCTTTCCGCGATCCCTGATCGCCATCCGGAACTCGCCGCATGTCCGTCCTGATCGACAAGAACACCAAGGTCCTCTGCCAGGGCTTCACCGGCAAGAACGGCACCTTCCATTCCGAGCAGGCGCTGGCCTATTGCGGCACGCAGGTCGTCGGCGGCACCTCGCCGGGCAAGGGCGGCCAGACGCATGTCGGCCTGCCGGTCTTCGACACGGTGGCGGAGTGCAAG
>CAXUCF010000144.1:0-12766 GCA_964249275.1 uncultured Lichenihabitans sp. | reverse complement strand
CCCTGGATCGTGGCATCCCCCCGACGCTCGAGAATGCCATCGCGGTCTCGCAGCTCGAGCATCCGTCGATCCAGGCGGCGCTGCACGCCGTCGATGTCTCCGAACTGCAGGTGAAGATCGCCGAAGGCGCGCTCTATCCCACCCTCAGCCTCAACGGCTCCGCTCAGCAGCGATACGATCTGAGCAATGTCGGCGGCTCGAGCGCCTTCGTGGGCTCCATCATCGGTTCCCTGTCCGTGCCGATCTACGAGGGCGGGGCGAGCTATGCCCAGATCCGTCAGGCCAAGGAGCAGCTCGGCATTGCGGAATTCCAAGCCGACGTGTCGCGCGACAATGTCCGCGCGGCCGTGATTTCGTCCTGGGGGCTCCTGGTCTCGTCCAAGGCCGCCGTGCAGGCCGATCAGGCCCAGGTGAACGCTGCCGGGATCGCGCTCAACGGCACGCGCGAGGAAGCGCGGGTGGGACAGAGAACCACGCTCGACGTGCTCAACGCCCAGCAGACGCTGCTGAACGCCCGCGTCCAATTGATCGGCGCGCAACGCGACCGCGTGGTGGCCACCTACGCGATCCTGGCGTCCTGTGGGCGCCTGTCGGCCTCGTTGCTCGGCCTTCAGCTTCAGCCCTACAACCCGGCCGTCCATTTCGATCAGGTCAAGGACAAGTGGTTCGGGTTGCGCACTCCGGACGGACGCTGAACGATGCTGCGGTCGGATCTCGCCCGCGCCGGATCGCCACGAGGCTCCTGCGCCCGGCGGCGCGGCCGGCGAGCCACACCGGCGTGTCCCGCTACCGGCCTTGCCGCCTTGTCCACGGAACTCCGCCCGAGACAGCTTGTTTGCAACCGGTGCCCGATCTATTCCTTGAAGGCAGGTTGATGCCGGCGTTCCGCAGCGATGCGGACGAGGTTGCGTCGGCCGACTTCTTCGTACCGCGTCAGAAAGTCCTCAGGCCATGACCGCTGCCAGTGCCTACCTGCCGCCATCGACCGAAACGGCGTCCTCTTCCGAGGGTCGACCCCAGGAACCTTCGATGGAGGACATCCTGGCGTCGATCCGGCGCATCATCGCCGACGATCAGAGCCAGAGCGGCAAGCCGGGGCACGGCAGCGGGCCGCGCCGGACGCTCGGCGCGGCACTGCCCTCGAGCGTCGAGGGCCATAGGGGAGCAAGTGCGCCCTACGAGGACGTCCTCGATCTCGCGCGACTTAACGATCGGTCGGAAGCCGAGGTCCAGCAGCGACCGGCCGAGTCGGCCCACGTGCAGGCCGCGGACGCAGGGATCGAAGATCAGGAAGAAGCTCACAATTCCGCCGCAGACCTCATGGCCCAGATCGATCACGCCGAGCAGGATGACGGACACGTGGCCGAACCGGTCGGCTCGTCGTTGCGGGCCCGCCTCTCCGAAGCGGCAGCTCACGCGAGTCCGGCCAGCGGCGACCATGAGAGGCATGACGGCCTCGCCGTGGCGGAGGACGATGCGTTGCTGGCGCCGCCTCTGGGTGCTTCGGTTCTGTCCGCCTTCGAGACCCTCGCGGCCACGGTCGTGCTGGAAAATACACCCTTGCTCGAGCGTGTCATGCGGGATCTTCTTCGGCCCATGTTGAAGACGTGGCTCGACGACAATCTTCCGGCGCTGGTGGAACGGCTGGTACGGACCGAGATCGAACGGGTCGCTCGCGGCGGTCGGAACTGACGGCGCATCGCGGGCGGGAAGCTTCGGCGGCCTTGTCGAGGGAGCCTACGGCGCGCGACCCAGGGTCTGTCGACCATCCTTAGGCCTCCGCTCCACCTCCCGCCTCGCTGAGCGGCCTCCGTTCGGTGCGCTGGCCTGCCCTGGCCGAGAAGGACAGCACGCTCGATCTCCTGCCTCGCGTTGGCGCGTCGCGAACCTGACTGCTTCCCTCCGGGATAACGGGTCCAGAGTGCGCCTCGGAAGGATCTCTTGTGCGCCGCGCAAGGTGGTCGGGTACTCACGGATGTCTTGATCGGCAAGGCTGGGCGGCCGGATTCATTATAGAGCGATAAAGTCACTGCGTTGCTTCCGGACATCGATCGACAATTCGATCGTGGCTTTCGCGCAACAACCCTGGATCATCCCGACTCGGCCCGAATGGTGAAGCGCAGGCGCCGCTATTCAGCCATAAAGCGACCGCTAACCTCCCCCACCTTAGTCGTCCCACTAACGGGTGACATGAACGGGAGATGACTGTCGATCTTCGATGGTCGTCGCTGATCGAGGGGACGGATGGAAATGGGAGCATGCAGCATGCGTGGCCGGTCGACCGTCATGGCAGCCGCACGTCCGCGCATGCCCGTCGGGCTCCGCTCGGTTTGTGCCTCCAGGTTCCGCGGTTGAGTTTCCGAACCATGTCGATGACCCGTTGTGTGGCGGCTACCTTGATGCTGGGCTCCGCGCTGCTGAGCTCGGTGCCGGCTTCGGCTTTCGACGGCACCGATGCGCCGGCCGACGAGAAGCCGGCGAGGTCCATGTTCAAGAACCCGTCTCAAGCGTTCCGTCAGGGCATGGACGGCTACCGCTCCGGAAATCTGAAGTCTTCCATCGAGGCGTTCGAATATGCGGCTGCCAACGGCAACCCGCTGGCGCGCTGGAAGCTCGGCCGCATGTACGCGTCCGGCGATGGCGTGCCGCAGGACGACTACAAGGCGTTCCGCTACTTTTCCCAGATCGTGCAGAACTACGACGAGGCGGACGGCGACCGTCGCGACATCTCGGTCGTTTCGAACGCCTTCGTCGCAGTCGGGGTCTACAGCCTCAACGGCATTGCCCGGACCGACGTGAGGCCGGATGCCGAGCGCGCGCTTGAGATGTTCCAGTATGCGGCCTTGAATTTCGGCAATGCCGACGCCCAGTACAACCTCGCTCGCCTGTACCTCGACGGTGCGGAAGGGGTGGTGGCAAAGGATCCGCGCCAAGCCGTCCGTTGGCTCGCCTTGGCGGCCGACAAGGGCCACCTTGCGGCCGAGGCGTTGCTGGGCCACATGTTGTTCAACGGCTTCGATGGCCTGCCTCAGCAGCACGCCAAGGGGCTGATGTGGCTTACCATGGCCCGCGACGCCGCCGTCCTCAGCAAGGATCCCAAGGACGACTGGATCGTGGACCTTTATGCCAAGGCCGTCGCTTCGGCCTCCGACAGCGATCGCCAGGTCGCTTCGCTCTACCTTGACGAGCACCACAGGCGGAACTAGGCCGCATCCCCCATGCGGGTCAGGCGAGGTCGATCCTGACCGGCACGTGGTCCGACGGCTTGTCGGCGCTCCGGACGCCCTTGTCGATCGTCGCCGATCGCAGACGGTCCGCGGCACGCGGCGACAGCAGCAGATGGTCGATCCTGATTCCCTTGTTGCGCTGCCAGGCGCCCGCCTGATAGTCCCAGAAACTGTACAGGCCGGCCTCGTCGGTCGTGGCCCGAAGCGCGTCGGTCAGACCGAGATTGAGCAGCGCGCGGAAGCGGCGGCGCGTTTCCGGCAGGAACAAAGCGTCACCCGTCCAGGCGGCAGCATCGTAGACGTCGCGCGCTTCCGGAATGACGTTGTAATCCCCGGCCAGAACGACGGTCTCCTCGGCCGCCACGAGGTCGGCGGCTCGTTGCGTCAAGCGCTCCATGAACCCGAGCTTATAGGGGTACTTGTCGCTGTCGGGTGGATTGCCGTTGGGCAGGTAGATGCTGGCCACACGCACCGGGCCGGCATCGTCCGGCACGACGGCCTCGGCGTAGCGGGCCTGGACGTCCGCCTCGTCGCCCGGCAGGCCTGAGATCGCCGCTGCGATCGGCCTGCGGCTCAGGATGGCAACACCGTTGAAGCCTTTCTGGCCGTGAACGATGCACTGGTAGCCGGCTGCCTCGACCTCCAAGCGCGGAAACGCGTCGTTGACGCATTTCAGTTCCTGCAGGCACAGCACATCGGGCGCGACGCTCCGAAGATAGTCGAGCAGATGCGGGAGCCTTTGGCGGATCGAGTTTACGTTCCAGGTGGCGATTCGCATGAGACTGTCCTTGTCGTGCCAAGGCCTGTCGGCCGGTCGAGACACGCGGGGGTCGGAGAGTAATGCGGGTGGGCCTCACCCCCAGCGGCGGTGCGCCCACATCCATTGCTCCGGCCACACCCGAACGAAATCCTCGAAGATGCCCTGCACGCGTGCCGTCACGGCGACGATGTCGGCCTTGCGGTCGCCGCTGTCCGGCATGGTGACCAGCGTGTAGCTCTGCACGAAGCGGACACCCGGCAGCCGCCGCATGCAACTGACCAGGATGGGCGAACCTACGCTCGTGGCCAGGAGGGCCGGAAACGTCGTGGACGGGGCCGGCCGCCCGAGGAACAGGACCGCGACGCCTCCGTAATCGCGCAAATCGGTGAGCAGCCCGACGGTGCCGCCGTCGCGAATCACACGAAGAAATTGCCGTGCCACGCCGTGGTCCTTGGGAACGATGCCGCCCGAGTAGAGGAAGCTCCGAAGGTCGTGGACGTCCCGGTCCACCCTGGGATTCTTGATCTTCTGGTAGATGCTCCAGGGATGCAGCCCGCTTCGGGTCGCGGCCGCGATGGTCAATTCCCAGTTGGCGAGATGCGCCGCGCAGGCCACCTTGCCGCCCGGCCAGGCCCGCCAGATGTCGAAGGCATCCTGGTTCTCGAAGGTGATCCTGTCGCTGGCCGCGATCTCTCGCAGGAAGAACGCTTCGGCGAAGTTGCGTCCCAGGTTCTCCCACATGCCGCGCGCGATGGACTCGCGTTCGGCGTAGGTCATGGCCGGGAAGGCCAGCGCCAGGTGACCGAGCGCGCGGCCATGGCGCTTCGACAGCGGTGCGACGCGCCGCCATAGGGCACCGGAGAGCGCGGACGCCCGCTCCAGGCCGAGCCCTCGGAACAGGCCGCCCGCAGCCCGGAACAGGAGGTGCTCCAGGCGGTATCGGACGGAACGCCATTGAAAACGCATGGAGGCCTGACGTGAGCGCCACGACGGGCCGAGCCCGAGAGGTGGTCTGATGGACGATCGACTTCCCGGCCGTCAACCCTCGGATCGTCGACACCGAAGGAGGGCGTTGCGGTCGGCGCGCCAGGATCCGGCTCCGACGGCCGCGGCGAGTCAGGCGTCGCGATCCCGATCCGCGGCCGGCATGAGGCCCTGGCGCATGGCGAAGCGCCGCAAGGGCCCGACGCTCCCCAAGGCGAGAAGTCCAATGCCGCGCATCAGGTCCGTGGGCAGGCTATCGTCCAGCAGGGCTCGGTTCAGCCGGTCGACCCCGAAGCTTCTCGCCGCGATGTCGTTCTGTCTTGCGGCGGCGTAGCGGTCGAGCACCGCGACGCTGCCGAGATCCTGGCCGGCCCGCTTGGCATCGGCCAGGATCCCGGCCAGCGCGGCGGCGTCCCGGAAGCTGAGGTTCAGGCCCTGCGCACCGATCGGCGCCATGGCATGGGCGGCCTCGCCGGCCACCGCGATGCGCCTGCCCGTGATCCTGTCGGCATTGAGCCTGCCGATCGGGAAGCGCCCGACCGCACCCGCGACCGCGGTCCGTCCGAGCAGCATGCGGCTCCGCCTTTCGATCTCGCGCCCCAAGCGCTGGGGCGAGAGGGCGGCGCGGCGCTCGGCTTCGTCCGGCGCCATCACCCAGACGAGGCTCGACCGGTGGGGCGCTTCGGGCAGGCCCGGCAACGGCACCAGGGTGAACGGGCCTTCCCGGGTGTGGAACTCCGTCGAGATGCCGCGATGCGGGCGGTCGTGGTGCAGCGTCGTCGTCAAGGCCTCCTGATGGTAGCGCGCTTCGCGGGCCGACAGCCCCGCGGCCGCCCGCGCCGACGACCGTCTTCCGTCTGCCGCCACCAGCACAGGCGCAGCGACCGCCAGACCGGGACCACGGGCCGTAACGACGTCGGTCCCGAAAACGAAGGAGTCGACGCGTCCGGGCAGCGATGTCAGCCCGTGGACCCGGCGGGCGGCCTCGGCCAGCACCTCGATCAGCCGATGATTCTCGACGTTGTAACCGAAGCAGTCGCGGCCGATCTCCTCGGCCTCGAAGGCGACCGGCGGTCCGCGGAACAGCGAGCCGGTATCGTCCACGAGGCGCATGACCTTGAGCGGTTCGGCCAGGTCCTGCAATTGCGGCCAGATGCCCAGCCGTGCCAAGAAACGCACCGAACCCGCCAACAGCGCCACGGTCCGGCCTGCCGGACGCGCGTCGATCCGGCCCACGAGGACGACCTTGAGACCTGCCCGGGCAAGAGCGATGCCGAGCGCGAGCCCGACGGCGCCGGCCCCGACCGTCACGACGTCCCCGGACGCGATGGCGGGTCGCCCGAGGTCATATGCGGTGTCCGCGGCGGCGAGGTCTCGTAACGCATCGGTCATGGTGGGGCCATTCGGAGGCGGCATGGGCGGCAACCGCACCTGTGCCGTATTCGCGACCCCACATAGCGGGCGAGCCCCGGAGCCGGCAACCTGCGCAGTGACGCGGGAGGGCGATGGCGCGAGCGCAGGACCTTAGAGATGATGCAGTCGATCGACATGGCCTGGATCGCGACGCCTTCGGGGTGGCTGGCCTTGGCTACGCTGACCGCGATGGAGATCGTGCTTGGGATCGACAACGTGATCTTCGTGTCGCTGATCGGCGCGAAACTGCCGGCCGCCCAGGCCCGCTTCGCGCGGCTCTTCGGCCTCAGCCTGGCCTTCGTGTTCCGCGTGGCAAGCCTCGGAGCCCTGACCTGGCTCATCGCGCTGACGCGTCCGGTGCTGACGGTGCTGGACCACGCGCTGTCCTGGCGCGACATGGTGCTGATGGCGGCGGGTCTCTTCCTCATCGTACAGGCCACGCTGGAGATCCACGGCGAGATCGAGACGCGCGACCGGGAGGAGGTCGTAGCGCCGAGTCCCCGGGCGCTCGGCCTCGTGGTGCTCAACATCGCAGCCATGGACCTCGTCTTCTCGTTCGACTCGATCCTGACCGCGATCGGGATCGCGCGCGACCTCGTCATCATGGTGGTGGCGATCTGCATCTCCATGATGCTGATGTTCGTGGCCGCAACGGCCGTGGCACGGTTCATCCACGCCCACCCGACCAGCAAGGTGCTGGCGCTGTGTTTCCTGGTGGTGATCGGCCTGTCGCTCGTCGCCGAGGGGTCGGGCTTCGATTATCCGCGCGGCTACCTGTATTTCGCGATGGTGTTCTCGGCCGGCGTCGAAGCCCTCAACGTCTGGGCGAAGCGCAACCGACGGCGGCGCGAGGCTGCCCGCGACCCCGATGCCGCGGTGGCCCGGGATCCGGAAGCCGCGTAGGACCTCTGGATCCGTAACGCCGTTGTCGGTTGAGAGGCTCCGGGGACCGCGGCCTCGTCGTCGCGCTTGAAGGCCTGGCCGCGAATCCGGTAGACACCTTCCCCCGAGGCTTCTACGGCTTCCACAGGGCGATTCACGTGTTGCGGCGGGGCGGAAAGGGCGAAACCGCCGCCGCTCGACCGAGCGCGCGCCGGGTGGACGGGCCAGGGCGGGGCGTTGAGGCAGGTCGCAGCGGTTGGGCTGTCGGCCGCCCCGGGGGAGGGGGTCGCGGTGGATCACAAGGTTGCGTTCGGCCCCGCCAGGGCGACGGACCTCGATCCATCCCGGGCGAGCCGTGGACGCGGTCTTTACGCCGCGCTCGACCTCGGCACCAACAATTGTCGCCTGCTGATCGCTCGGCCGGCCGATGGCGGACTGCAGGCGGTCGACAGCTTCTCCCGTATCGTGCGGCTCGGCGAGAACCTGTCCGGCACGGGCCGGCTCGGGGAAGGGGCGATGGCGCGCACCCTCGCGGCGTTGCGGATCTGCCGCGACAAGATCGCGGCACACGGCGTGACCCGGTCGCGCCTGATCGCCACCGAAGCTTGCCGGGCCGCCAGCAACGGCGCGGAGTTTCTCGACTGCGTGCGGCAACGCACCGGGCTCGACGTCGAGATCGTGGATCGCGGCACCGAGGCCCACCTCGCGGCCGAGGGCTGCGCGGCGCTGGCCGACGATCTCGCCGAGGGCATCGTGCTGTTCGACATCGGCGGCGGCTCGTCCGAGATCGTCTGGCTCGAACGCGATCGCTCGGACGATGGGGCAGGCAGCGTGCGGGATCGGATCCGCGCCTGGACGTCGCTGCCGCTCGGGGTCGTGTCGCTGGCCGACCACTTCGGTGGCCGAACCGTCACGGCGGACAGCTTCGCCGCCATGGTGGCCTACGTCGACGAGGCGCTGGCGCCGTTTGCTGCCGAGGTGCGGCAACAGGCGCGTTGCGGGCGCTTTCACCTGCTCGGCACCTCCGGCACCGTCACGACGGTGGCGGGGGTGTTTCTCGGTCTGTCGCGCTATGACCGGCGGCGGATCGACGGGCTGTGGATGTCGCGCACCGAGGTGGACTCTGCCATCGCCCGCGTTCGCGCCATGCCGTTCGCCGACCGTGTCGCTCACGGCTGCATCGGTCCGGACCGGGCCGACCTCGTTCTCGGCGGCTGCGCCATCCTCGAAGCGCTCCGCCGCGTGTTTCCGAGCGACCGGCTGCGGATTGCCGACCGGGGCTTGCGGGAAGGCATGCTGATCCAGATGATGCGCCGAGACGGGGTCTGGCCCACCCCGCCGCAACGGACCTCGGCGGCGCCCGGAGGCACGAGTTCATGACCACCGACAAGGCGGCATCCGGCCGCGAGGGCGGACGGTCGCTCAAGACGCGGGTCAAGACGGCGCGGAAGCGGTCGATGTCGTCGGCCCTGTGGCTCGGCCGCCAGCTGAACGACCCCTATGTGGCGCGCGCCAGGACGGAAGGATATAGGTCGCGCGCCGCCTTCAAGCTCCTCGAAATCGACGACCAGTACAAGATGCTGCGGCCGGGCCAGCGTATCGTCGATCTCGGCGCTGCCCCGGGCGGCTGGTCCCAGGTGGCGGCCCAACGGATCGGCGCCACCGCCGGATCGGGCAAAGTCGTGGCGATCGACCTCCTCGACATGGAAGCCGTGCCCGGGGTCGAGTTCGCCGTCTTGGACTTCGCCGATGACGCGGCGGTGCCACGTATCGCCGCCATGATGGGCGGCCGCGCCGACGGCGTGCTGTCCGACATGGCCGCCAATGCGACGGGCCACAAGAAGACCGACCACCTGCGCATCATGGGCCTGGTGGAGATGGCCTTCGCGTTCAGCCGCGGCATCCTGGCGCCGCGCGGCTTCTTCCTGGCCAAGGTCCTCCAGGGCGGCACCGAGGGCGAGCTTCTGGCCGCATTGAAGCGGGACTTCAGCGCGGTCCGACACGTCAAGCCTAAGGCAAGCCGCGCCGATTCGTCGGAACTCTACGTCCTGGCGACAGGGTTTCGCGGCGCCCCGCCGCCTGCGTCGGACAAAACCAGTTCGGCGGGCGAGACCGGATCGGCGGAGGGTGCCAGCGTGGCCGGCTGATCCCCGAGGCCGCCGCTCGGCGCCACGGCCGCGGCGGCGTTGCGCCTACTCGCACCCCGCAGGAGATCGCCGGCATCGACCGGCAGCCGCACGAACACGAGGCTCGCCGACGCGGACAGTACCGCCACCGCGAAGAAAGCGCCGCTGAAGTCCCGCGTCGCGAGCAACGCATCGCCGTGCCACCATTGCGACAACTCGATCGCGCCGGCGCCGGCGGCGACGCCGGTCGACAGCGACAGCTGCTGTGCCACCGAGGCGAAGCTCGTGGCCCGGCTCATGGCGGGAGCATCGATATCCGCATAGGCGAGAGCATTGATGCTGGTGAACTGCAGCGACCGCAGGAAGCCGCCCCCGAGCAGCGCCGCCCAGAGCAATAACTCCGGCGTAGAGGGCGTGAACAGGCCGTATGCCACCATGAAGAGGCTGCTCAGCACGGCATTGAACACCAGCACGCGCTTGAAGCCGAACCGGCGCAGGATCGGGCCGGCTGTGGTCTTCATCAGCATGGCGCCGGCCGCGGCCGCGAAAGTCAGGCAGCCCGACTGAAACGGGTTCAGGCCGAAGCCGAGTTGGAACAGCAGCGGCAGAAGGAAGGGCAGCGCACCGATCCCCATGCGGAAGGTGAAACCGCCGGTGACGCTGGCCCTGAAGGTCGGGATCCTGAGGAGGCCGAGGTCGATGATGGGGAAGCGGACGCGCCGGGCGTGGACCACATAGGCCGCGACCAGGAGCGCGCCGCCCAGGATGAGCCCGGCCGTGATCGGGGCCGGCACGATGCCGCGCCCCGCGACCGTGAGTCCGAACGACAGGCAGGACAATCCGGTTCCGGACAGAAGGAAGCCCGTCACGTCCAGCGGCCACACCACCTTTTCCCGGATGTCGGGGATGAACATCGTCGCCAGCACCACCCCCAGGATGCCGACCGGGACGTTGATCCAGAAGATCCAGCGCCATTCGAAATAGGTCGTGATGAAGCCTCCGAGCGGTGGACCCAGGATGGGGCCGAGCAGCGCCGGGACCGTCAGATAGGCCAGCGCCGTGACGAGTTCCTCGCGCGGCACCGAGCGCAGCAGCACGAGGCGGCCGACCGGCACCATCATGGCGCCACCGAGGCCCTGCACGACGCGGGACGCGATGAAGGCCGGCAGGGAAGCCGACAGGCCGCAGAGAATGGATCCGAGCACGAAGATCACGATGGCGCCCCGAAAGATCGGACGGGCCCCGAAACGATCCGCCGCCCAACCGCTCGCCGGGATGAACACCGCGAGGCTCAGGAGATAGGAGGTGAGCGCCAGCTTCAGCGTGATCGGATCCTGGTGCAGGTCCTGGGCGATGGCCGGCAGGGATGTCGCGATCACCGTCGAGTCCATGTTCTCCATGAACAGCGCGCACGCGACGACAAGGGGCACCAGCATGTGACGGGGCAAGGCGGGACGGCATCCGTTGCGGCGTGGACGCGGCGGCGCCCTCCACCCTGGCGGCTTATGTCGCGTGTGAGGCTTTTCCTGGGCTCGTCCGATCACGACAGTTCGAGAACGGCCCGGCCTCTCGCCGGGTCGTTCCACCCGCCTTCCCACCCGGTCGACGCCATGCTACTCCCCGCTGCCAACCCGAACGACGCCACAGCGGCGACGCCCGGCACATCAGATCGGGCCTTCTCGTCACGGCGCGAGACGCTGGATCCCGACCGGAGTTGGCCATGAACATCGTCCGCCCGACTTTCACGGAGGCCTTGACCTTCGACGACGTGCTGCTGAAGCCGGCCCATTCCCGCGTCATGCCGGGTCAGGTCGACGTGAAGACGCGCCTCACCCGCGGGATCGACCTCAACATCCCGTTGATCTCCTCCGCCATGGACACCGTGACGGAGGCGCGCCTCGCCATCGCGATGGCCCAGGCCGGCGGCATCGGCGTCATTCATCGCAACCTCGAGCCGCAGGCGCAGGCCGAGGAGGTCCGCAAGGTGAAGCGGTTCGAGAGCGGCATGGTGATCGACCCGATCACCATCAACCCCGACGCCACGCTGGCCCAGGCGTTGGATCTCATGCGGCGCCACAACATTTCGGGGATCCCGGTGGTCGAGAAAGGGCCTCCCGGCCTCCCGGCCAGGATCATCGGCATTCTCACGAACCGCGACGTGAGGTTTGCCGACGATCCGAGCCAGCCGGTCACGGATCTGATGACCAAGAAGGTCGTCACGGTCCGGGAGGGGATGCCCTCCGAGGAAGCGCGCCGGCTTCTACACCAGCACCGGATCGAGAAGCTGGTGGTGGTGGACGACGACAACCGCTGCGTCGGGCTGCTCACCGTCAAGGACATGGAGAAGGCCACGCTGCATCCGCTCGCCTGCAAAGATCCCGAAGGCCGTCTCCGGGTCGCGGCTGCGTCCAGCGTGGGGCCCAAGGGCTTCGCTCGATCGACGCTCCTGATCGAGGCTGGCGTCGATTGCGTCGTCGTCGACACCGCCCATGGCCATTCGCAACTGGTGCTGGACCAGGTCGGCGAGTTGAAGCGCCTGTCCAACAAGGTCGCCATCATCGCAGGCAACGTGGCGACCCGGGACGGCGCCAAGGCGCTGATCGACGCCGGTGCCGATGCCATCAAGATCGGCATCGGGCCGGGCTCGATCTGCACCACCCGCATCGTGGCTGGGGTCGGGGTGCCGCAGCTCACCGCCATCATGGATGCGGCTGAGGCAGCGCGCGAGCAGGACACGCCCGTGATCGCGGACGGGGGCATCAAGTTCTCGGGCGATGTCGCCAAAGCCGTGGCGGCGGGCGCCGATTCGGTGATGATCGGCTCGCTTTTCGCCGGCACCGACGAGAGCCCCGGCGAGGTCTATCTCTATCAGGGCCGTTCGTTCAAAGCCTATCGCGGCATGGGGTCGGTCGGCGCCATGGCGCGGGGTTCGGCGGATCGCTATTTCCAGTCCGAGATCAAGAACGAGCTCAAGCTCGTTCCCGAAGGCATCGAGGGGCAGGTGCCCTACCGCGGTCCCGTCGGCGTCATTCTGCACCAACTGACAGGCGGACTGCGGGCCGCCATGGGCTATACCGGTGCCGAGTCGATCAAGGCTTTCCAGACCAGGGCGGAGTTCGTCCGCATCACCAATGCCGGGCTGCGGGAGAGCCACGTCCACGACGTCGCGATCACGCGGGAGAGCCCCAATTATCCTGGAGTCGCCTGAACTCCGCGATGCGCATGACGGCTCGACAGCACGGCATGCTGGTGGTTGCCGTGTCGTGGACAAGGGCGGCCTAAGAGCCGCCCTGTCCGTTAGCTTCGACGCGCCGAATGTTCGGGTGCCTCGCCGATCGGTGGATTACATGTGGTTCTCGAGCGAGGTCTTCGCA
>CAXUCF010000143.1:1230-12778 GCA_964249275.1 uncultured Lichenihabitans sp. | reverse complement strand
GTCGACGAAGCAGCGCACCACGTGGGCGACGGCGTCGCACTCGCGGATGTTGGCCAGGAACTGGTTGCCGAGCCCCTCGCCCTTCGAGGCGCCGCGCACGAGGCCGGCGATGTCCACGAAGGTGAGCCGCGTCGGGATGATCTCCTTCGAGTTCGCGATCCCGGCCAGCGTGCCAAGCCGCGGGTCCGGCACCGCGACGTCGCCCACGTTGGGTTCGATGGTGCAGAACGGGTAGTTGGCGGCCTGCGCGGCCGCCGTCTGCGTGAGGGCGTTGAAGAGCGTCGACTTGCCGACGTTCGGCAGGCCGACGATGCCGCATTTGAAACCCATGATGTCCTCGACCTTCGGTGCCGCGCGCTTCGCCGGCGCGATCGGTGCGCGCGCGTCGGCCGCCCTTTGACCACGCGGGCGCGGTGGACTTCAACAGCGCAATCGCGGCGCGGCGCGGCGGTTCGGCTAGGGACGTGGACGAAACGCCGGCGGCAGCGGGACCGCTCGGGTCGGCCACCACACTATTGCGCTACTGCATCGCGCTACTGCGGCCTTGTGACCGGTTCGGACGAGAACCGGGCCTCCGATGGCGGGAGTTCGTGGCCGAGCGGTTGGGAAAGGATCCCATAGAGTTCGGGACGCCGGCCGCGGATCCATCGGCGACCCGTGGACAGCGGCAGCAGATCGAGATCGAGATCGGCCGTGACCATGTCGTTGTCGATCGAGGTACTCTCGACGAGGGTTCGGCCGTAGGGGTCGAGGATCATGGCGTTCCCGGTGCGCACCTCGCCATCGTCCTCCCCGACCCCGTTGGCGAAAAGAAGGAACATCCCGTTGTCGTGGGCCCTCGAAGGCAGCCACCGCATGAGCCAGCCTCGGCCCTTCTCCCCCTGGAACTCCGCCCGGAGACGCTCGGGATCCTCGGTGCGTCGGTGCCACAACAGCGGGTCGATCGTACGCATGCCGTGAGGACTGCGCGAATCCGTGGCGCCGGTCTGGTGAGGGGCCAGCAAGATGTCGGCGCCGAGCAGGGCCGTGGCTCTCACATTCTCGACGAGGTTGTTGTCCCAGCAGATCAACACGCCGAGCTTGACCCCCCATGGCGTGTCGAACACCGTATAGCCGTCGCCGCTCGACACGTGCCGGCTCTCGAAGGCGTGGATCTTGCGATGGCGGTGCAGCCTTCCGTCCGGCATGGCGACCACGTAGGTGTTGAACAGGCGGCCATCGTCGGCCTGCTCGACCAGACCCACACCGATCGCCATGTCGAACCGGCCAGCCAGAGCGATCAGCGCCCGGCACCAGGGTCCTTCGGGTACGCGCTCGGACAGTGCGACCCAGCCGTCGCGGTCCAGGTGTCGCGCGTGCCAGTAGCCGGTCAGGCACATCTCCGGCAGGGCAAGAACCTTCACGCCCACCGCAGAGGCCGCGGCAGCGTAATGCTCGATGATCCGGAAGTTCGCGGCCTTGTCGCCGGGCCTGTGATTGAACTGAACGACACCACACTTCACCATCATCGATCCTGGTTGGAGGCCAGCTGTCGGCTCGGGCCTATCCGCGCTGGTTCGGCCACAAAGTCACGCCCGGCACGCCGGTTCAGGCCGCAGAGGATAACAATGCTTCGAATGAGGCGCGCGCGATCCATCTCGTGTGGGGTGGAGCGCTTCGGCCATCCTGGACGGCAGTGATATGGGTCGGAGACCTTCGATCACACGGCGAGCATGGGTGTCCGGAGCCACGCTGGGGGTTGCGGGCTTGTGGTTGCGACCAGCCCTGGCCGTTGAGGAGCGCAAGATGAAGCACGTCGTCCTTCTCGGCGACTCGGTTTTCGACAACGCCGCCTATGTCGCGGGCGGCCCCGATGTCCTGCGCCAGTTGCGTGAGGCACTTGGCCCCGACGGGGCAGCGACGCTGGCCGCGATCGATGGGGCGGTGACGACCGGTATACTGCGGCAACTCGATGTCATTCCAGCCGACGCCACCCACCTCGTCGCCAGTGTGGGCGGCAACGATGCCCTCGGGGCCGCAAGCGTTCTGGGTGCTTCCGCCCGTTCGGTGAGCGATGCGCTCGACCAGCTCGGCGCTGTCCAGTCCGCCTTCCGCACCAGCTATGCGGCAATGCTCGATGCCGTTATCGCCCGGAACCTGCCCACGGCGGTCTGCACCATATACCACCCGCGCTTCACGGACCTCGATCAGCGTCGCCGTAGCGCGACGGCCCTGTCCGTGCTGAATGACATCATCACCGAAGAGGCTTTCTCGCGAAGGCTCGCGTTGCTGGATCTCAGGCTCATCTGCAACCGCGACGAAGACTTCGCCAACCCGATCGAGCCATCGGCCCGAGGCGGATACAGGATCGCCGCGGCGATCAGGGATTTCGTGACCCGGCCCGAGATGCCGCGGCGAAGCGAAGTGTTCGTATGAGACCTGCCGCGCCACTCGAACGATCGCGTGCGGCCGGAACGTCACGAACTCGTCCTGACTTGCGAGGCTAGGCCCGCGTGAGCCGCTCGCCCGGTTCCGCCGCGCGACGCCGGGCGCGGTGGCCGCGCATGGGCGTCGCGGTTGATGGCCTGGAGATTGGGCAAGCCCCAGACCCCAGCAGGTCCCGCCAGGGCAGGTCGCGGTGGCGGCGCCAGACCTGGTGGAGCGGCACGCGGTGGTCGACCTCGCGCCAGAGGTTGCGGCGCCAGCCGAGCCGCTTCGCCCGAAAGCGCTTCGGTGTGCGGATGCAGAAACAGCGTCCTCCGATATGCACGCGCGATCCACTTGTGATGGCGCCGTCCTCCAGGCAAACTTCCTCCGTGACGCGAGGATCCTGAATGACCCAGAACGCCAAGGTCGCAGCGCTGCTGCAAGCCCGTG
This sequence comes from uncultured Lichenihabitans sp., assembly GCA_964249275.1. Taxonomy (GTDB): domain Bacteria; phylum Pseudomonadota; class Alphaproteobacteria; order Rhizobiales; family Beijerinckiaceae; genus Lichenihabitans. The sequence goes on along the minus strand of CAXUCF010000143.1, from coordinate 9,922 downwards.
AGCCGGGCCACAGCCTTCCTCAAGGGCTCTACAACGACCCCGAAGTGTTCGACTTCGACCTCGCGGCCATCTTCGCGCGAAGCTGGCTCTTCGCCGGGTTCGAGGCGGAGGCGCGGGAGCCCGGAAGTTACCTGTCCTTCACCGTCGGTCGCTCGCCCGTCGTCATCGTGCGGGGACAGGACGGCATCCTGCGCGGCTTCCACAATTCCTGCCGGCATCGCGGCGCCGAACTCTGCCCGGTCGGCGCCGGGCGCAAGGCGCGGCTGGTGTGCCCCTACCACCAATGGGTCTATGGCTTGACCGGCGAACTCCTGTCGGCGCGCCACATGCCTGCGGATTTCGACCCGCGCCTCCATGGACTCCGACCAGTGCATGTCGAGGCCGTCATGGGCAGCCTCTACGTCTGCCTCGCCGAGACGGCGCCGGATTTCGGTCCTTTCCGGGCGGATCTCGAACCGATGCTGGCGCCGCACAATCTTCGCGAGGGAAAGGTCGCCTATGAATGCACGCTGGTCGAGCGCGGCAACTGGAAGCTCGTGATGGAGAATGCGCGCGAATGCTACCATTGCGTCGCGCGTCACCCCGAACTGGCGCGGATCTTTCCGGTGCAGCCGGGTGCGAGCCAGAATGGCGGGGTGGCCCTGGCCGACGCGTCTTTCAAGGCCCGCATGGAAGCTCAAAGCCTGGCGGTCGGACCCTTGGACGGCCCCTGGTGGCAGGTGTCCCGCTTTCCGTTGACGGAGGGCAGCCAGACTCTGACGCTCGATGGCAGACCGGCCGTGCGGGTGCCGCTGTGCGACGGCGGCGACATCGGCTCCATGCGCTGGGCGCTCGATCCCAACAGCTTCTGCCATGCCACGTCGGACAGCGTCTTCGCCTTCTCGGCGATGCCGACCGGCCCGAACGAGACGGTGGTGACGGCCAAATGGCTCGTGCATCGGGACGCCGTCGAAGGTCGGGACTACACGATCGAAGGTCTTACGACCTTGTGGGATATCACCAACCGGCAGGATCGCGATCTTGTGGAAGCCAACCAGCGCGGGATCAATTCGGTCGGCTACGCACCCGGACCTTACAACAGGGAGGAAGAGTCCCTCGTGTTGCGTTTCGTCGATTGGTACTGCGAGAAGGCAGCGGACGTCATACAGGGACGGAGGCACCCCGAACGATCGGACGCCATGGTGCCGGGCCCACCCAAGCGTCTCGCGCAACCTCCGGTGTCGGCCAGGACACCGGCCGGAGGACGTGCCTTTTCCGATCATGGACCAGGCATGATCTGAGGGCGGGCAAGATCCAGTACATGGGCTCGGTACGATGCGATCTGGTCCGGGCGCGGATCCTGGCCCGTGAAAGCACGGATGTAGTCCATCGTGTATCGGAGGCGTTGATCCTCCGACTCGCCGAGTTCCAGCGCGTAGTAGCCGATCTGGGTGAAATACATGATCCGGGCGCGCACGAAAGCCTCACCCTCGGCATAGCCGTGCCGTCGGAACAGGACCGCGATCGCGTCGACACAGGCCGCGTCCTCGGCCAGCACGATCAGGTGCAGTGCGGGGTCGCGCCGCGACCAGTCCCGCAAGGCGAAGTCGAGGCGGGGATCGAACCGCGAGGCCGCGGTCCAGCATTCGAACACGTGCAGCACGCCGTCGACGATGTCGCTCGATGGCCGCTCCGTCTGCCGCACGATCTCACTCGTGTTCAGGGCTTTCCACAGAGCGACGAGGTGGGCCAGGAGATCGGCGCGGTCCCTGAAGTACCAGTAGAAGCTCGATCGCGAGACCTTCAAGACCTGTGAGAGCGTGAGCACCCTCACGTGGTCGACGCCCTTGCGGATCAGCGCGACCCGCGCTGCCTCGAGCCATTCGGCGCGGGTGACCTTGGCTTTGGATGGCGGTTCCGTGCGGCCTGAAGCGGATAGGCGCATGTATGCTCTGTTAACGCGCTCCACCCGGCTCGCCAAGCCAAAGACCGCCTGGACAGCGCTGTCTAGTCAGGGTTCGAAAACTCAGATAGCCTCGCACAAACCTCTCCTCGAGGGTGGGCGATGAAGTCTCATTATCGTGCCCTGGTGATCGGCGGCGGCATCATCGGTGCGAGCGTGCTGTATCATCTCGCCAAGCTCGGGTGGGGCGACGTGGCCCTCGTCGAGCGGCGCGAATTGACCGCGGGATCGACCTGGCACGCGGCCGCCGGCTTTCATGCCGTCAACGCCGACGCCAACATCGCCGCGCTGCAGAGCTATACGATCGGGCTCTACCGCGAACTGCAGGCCGAGAGCGAACACGACCTCGGGCTCAAGTTCACGGGTGCCGTGACGGTCGCCGGGACGGCCGAGCGATGGGAAGGGCTTGGCGCCGCTCTGGCCTCGTTCCACACGATCGGCCTGCATGACTCGGCCCTGATCTCGCCCGACGACATCGAGCGCCTCTGCCCCATCATCGACGCGGCCGGACTTCGCGGCGGATTATGGGACCCGCACGACGGCTACCTCGACCCTTACGGTACGACACACGCCTTTGCCGCGGCGGCCCGCAGGCGGGGCGCCGATGTGGTTCTCCGCAACGCCGTGCTGGAACTTCATCAGGCCTCCGACGGCTCGTGGAGGATCGTCACCGAGCAGGGCACGATCACGGCCGAGCACGTCGTCAATGCTGCGGGCCTCTGGGCCAGGCGGATCGGCGCCATGGCCGGGGTCGACCTGCCCGTCGTGCCGATGGAACATCATTACCTCGTCACCGAAGCCATACCGGAGCTCAGCGCGCTGGAACGCGAAATCCCCACGATCGTCGATCTCGAGGGCTTCACCTATGCGCGGCAGGAGGGCCAGGGGCTTCTCCTCGGCGTCTACGAGCGCAACCCCAAGCATTGGTGCACCGCGGGCGCCCCTTGGGACTTCGGCAGCGAACTCATCCCCGAGGATGTGGACCGCATTGCGCCCGAACTGTCGCTCGGCTTCGAGCGCTATCCGGTGCTGCAGCACACCGGGATCAAGCGATGGGTCAATGGCCCTTTCACCTTCACGCCGGACGGCAACCCGCTGGTCGGGCCTGTGCCCGGCCTGCGCAATTTCTGGTCCGCCTGCGGTGTGATGGCCGGGTTCAGCCAATGCGGCGGGGTCGGCCTGTCACTGGCGCGCTGGATGATCGAAGGCGAGCCGGGCGCCGACGTGTTCGGCATGGATGTGGCCCGCTACGGTCCGTTCGCCTCGAGTGCGCGATACCTCGCCGCCACGACGCGCCAGTTCTACGCACGGCGCTTTCTCATCAGCTACCCGAACGAGCAACTGCCGGCTGCACGGCCGCTTCACGTCCCGCCGGCTTATGACGTCATGACGGCGGCAGGGGCGCGCTGGGGCGTCTCCTGGGGCATGGAGATCCCGCTCTACTTCGTACCGGAAGCCGAGCCCTTCCTCGAGTTGCCGAGCCTCAAGCGCTCCAACGCTTTCTCGTTCGTCGCGGCGGAATGCCGGGCGACGCGGGAGAACGTCAGCCTTCTCGATACGTCTGCGTTCTCGCGGTTCGAGGTCGGCGGGGCTGCAGCGCGGGACTTCCTCGACCGGCTTCTGGCCTGCCGGCTTCCGTCGCGAGGGCGCATCCGGGTGGCGCCCATGTTGGGCCGTTCGGGTCACCTCATGGGCGATCTGACCGTGTTCAACTGGAACGACGAGACGTTCTGGCTGATGGGATCATACTATCTGCGCGCCTGGCACAAGCGCTGGTTCGACGAGCATCTGCCCCGAACCGGCGTCACCGTGACGGACGTGTCGACGACGACGCCGGGGCTCGCCATCACCGGACCGCGCTCGCGCGACCTGCTGCGGGCGCTCGCCGATGGCGACGTGTCGAACGCGGCGCTGCCGTTCATGGGCTGCACCATCATGAACGTGGGCGCGAGCCGCGCGCACGTCGGCCGCCTCTCGGTCATGGGAGAACTCGGCTACGAAATCAACGTGGCGTCGGTGGAACACCGCGCACTCTACACGGCGATCCAGGAGGCAGGCCGCGCCTTCGGCCTGAAGCAGATCGGCTTTCATGCCTTGAACGCGTTGCGGCTCGAGAAGAGTTACGGGATCTGGTCCCGCGAGTTCTCGCAGACCGTCACCCCCGCCATGTGCGGCCTCGACCGGTTCGTCGATTACGGCAAGGCAGGTTTCGTCGGACGGGATGCGGCTTTGGCGGCGCGCGACGGCGCGCCGAGGCGAAAGCTGTTCACGATCGCGGTCGATGCGGTGGATGCGGATGCCTCCGGGTTCGAGCCGATCTGGAGCGACGGTCGCCTTGTCGGGAATGTCACGTCCGGCGGTTACGGCCACACGGTCGGGCAAAGCCTCGCCATGGCCTACCTCGATCCGACGGCGGAACACGCTACGCTCGACGTCGACATCGTGGGGCAGCGGCGTGCGGCCCGGGTGATCGCCCCATCGCCGGTCGATCCCGGTGGGCGCCGGCTGCGGAGTTGAGGGCGCTCATGACGGAACCCCCGAACAACCTTTCGGCATGGTCGGCCCGCGACTGGGCCTTGACGATGACGCGCCAGCGCAGCGTGACGGGGTCGACCGACGAAATGCTGTTCGGCCCCTGGTTGGCCGGGCAGATCGCGGCGCGCTTCCCGGCCGGGCGTTCCCGCACCTGGACGTTTCCGGTCGGGGCCGATGAAGGAAGCCATTGCGTGGCCCTTCTGGTGCGCGGCGGCGGGCGCGCCACCATCATCCTCACCGGGCACTACGACACCGTTTCGATCGGTGACTACGACGAACTGGCGGCACTGGCCACCGATCCCGACCTTCTCATGGCTGCGCTCCTGGACAGCCTGAACCGGACCGCGCGCACGCCTGCAGAGCGGCGGGCTCGGGATGACCTCGCGTCCGGTGCCTTTCTCCCGGGCCGCGGGCTCCTCGACATGAAAGGCGGCCTTGCGGCCGGTCTGGCCGTGGCCGAACGGTTTGCGGCGGAAGAAGGCCGGCGAGGCAATATCCTTTTCCTTGCGGTCCCCGACGAGGAAGCGTCCTCGGCGGGCGCGCGCCGGGCCGCGCCGGAGTTGCCCATCATCGCCCGCGAGCACGGCCTCGAACTCGTCGGTGCCGTGAACCTCGACGCCATGAACGACGACGAGGACGGCGCCGACGGCCGCATCGTGGCGCTGTCGACGATCGGCAAGATCCTGCCGACGGCTTTCGTGGGCGGCCTGCCGACCCACGGCGGTTACCCCCAGGCGGGCCTCAACGCCGCCGTCCTCGCCTCCGCGATCGCGCAACGGGTCGAGTGGGCCGCGGAACTGACGGACTTTTCCGAAGGCCCGTGCACGCCACCGAGCCTTTTGATGCTGCGCGACGGGAAGACCGGCTACGATGTGACGACGCCGGCCACGGCTTTCGCGGCCTTCAACGTCCTCATCGTGTCCCGCACGCCCGGCGACATTCTCGACAGTTTCGATGCCCTCTGCCGCGAGGCGGCCGATGACGCCCTCGCCTCCCTTCGGGATCGCGCATCCGAGTTCCGGACTCGGCCGGCCGCCATCGACGCCGTCACGGATGTGCCGGTGATGCGCTTCTCGGCCTTGATCGATGCCGTTCACCAGGCGGATCCCAAGGCCTACGAGGCCGCGGTGGGGTCTGTTGCGCCCTTCGATGCGTCGCTTCCCGAGCGCTGCCGCCGGCTGACCGAACTGCTATGGCGATCGAGCGGCCTCGCCGGGCCGGCCATTGTCACGGGATACGGCTCGATCCCCTACCTGCCCACCCGGTCCTCCGATACCCCTGCAAACTGCCGTCTCGCCGCAGCCTCGGCGGCGGCAGCCGAAAGGGTTGCGGCTCGCCATGCGACCTCGATCCGCATCGAGCCGGTTTTCGCCGGCATTTCGGACATGAGCTTTCTCGGCGAAGCCGATGAGGACTCGCTCGTTCCCCTGGCCGAAAACATGCCGGGCTGGGCCGAATGGGTCCGATGGCCGGCAACCGGCGGCATCGGTGGCGTGCCGATCGTCAACGCGGGTCCCTGGGGACGAGACTACCATACGCGGCTGGAGCGCATCCACGTCGGCTATGGCTTCGACGTGCTGCCCGATCTCGTGCACGAGATCGTCCGCGGCTTGCTCGATGAGGGCGATGCGGCGGAGCACCGGGACGCGGCGGCCCCGACCGAGGCTGGTGAGGCTCCGCCCGACCACCTTGACTGAAACCGGAGACCGGGATCCTGTGCGGGACCAGCATCCGCATGAACATCATACCGCCTCCCGATTGCGAGGCCCGCAGCTTGCATCGACCGATCATCACAGGAGCTTGGTTCTCGATGGCATATGATCCAGACGCTGCCGACCGATTGCACAAAGAGGGAAATGAACTAGAGGCTAAAATATTATAAAACTACGTGGCCGGCCGGGTCAGCCGCCGCGACTTCCTTCGCCATGGCTCGGTTCTCGGCCTGTCCCTGCCGACGTTGATGCGGGTTGCCGGCGCGGGCCTCGGCACCTTGCCGATGCTCGGGGCCGCGCGTGCAGCGCCCGGCGGCACGATCCGCGTGGCTCAGAAAGTGCCCTCGGCCATCGTCGAACCCGTGTCGGTCGCCAATTCCGGCGGCCTCCTGCTCCTGCAGCAGGTCGGCGAATTTCTGTGTGTCGACGGCCCCGACCTGATCCTGAAGCCGGCGCTGGCCGAGAGCTGGAAGCCCAATACCGAGAGCACCGTCTGGACCTTCACCCTGCGCAAGGGTGTCAAGTTCCACGACGGCAGGGAGATGAAGGCCGACGACGTGGTCGCCTCGATCGACAGGCTCGCGGATCCGAAGAACGCGTCGAACGCCCTGTCGGCCTTTGCGGGCACGCTCAGCCAGGGAGGCACCCGGAAGGTCGACGACTACACTGTCGCATTTCACCTCGACGCGCCCAATGGCAACTTTCCCTATCTCGTCTCGTCGGACAACTACAACGCGATCATCGTGCCTGCCGACTACAAGGGCGATTTCGAGACGTCTTTCATCGGCACCGGGCCATTCAAGCTGGAGAAATACACACCGAAGGTCGGCGCGTCCTTCGTTCGCAACCCCGATTACTGGGGTGAAAAGGCCCTCCCGGATCGGACCGAGTTCATCTTCTACACCGATACGCCGCCCATGATCCTGGCGCTGCAGGGCGGTCAGGTCGACGTCATCCAGCAGGTTCCGGTCCTCGCCGGCGCCGGCATCCTCAACGATCCGAACTACAACGTCATCAGCCTGAAATCGTCGGCCCACCAGCAGTTGCACATGCGAACCGATATCCAACCCTTCCAGGACAAGCGCGTGCGCCGGGCGATCGCCCTGTCGCTCGACCGCACCCGGCTCGTCAAGGGGCTCCTCCGCGGCCGTGCAATCGAGGGCAACGACAGCCCCTTCGCCCCGGTCTATCCATCGACCAACACGACCGTGGCCCAACGCGGCAAGGACCTCGCCGAAGCCAAGGCCCTGCTCGAGGCGGCGGGTGCCAAGGCCTTCAAGGTGACGCTGACGACCGAGCGTTTTCTCGAAATTCCGGAATACGCCCAACTCGTGCAGAACGCCGCGCGCGAGATCGGCATCACGATCGATCTCAATGTCGAGGACCAAGGTGCCTATTATGGCGACGCCGTCTCTGGCAAGTCGGACTGGCTCGACTCCGCCATGGGCATCACCGACTACGGCCATCGCGGCGTCCCCAACGTCTATCTTTCTGCGCCGCTGAGGAGCACCGGCACCTGGAACGCCGCCCACTTCAAGAACCCCGAGTACGACCGGCTTGTCGCCGGCTATATCGCCACCGCGGACCTCGAAAGCCAGCGCGAACAGGCCGGGAAGATCCAACAGTTGCTGCTCGACGAAACGCCGGTCATCTTCGGATACTTCTACGATTATCTCGTGGTCACGGGAAAGAACGTCAAAGGCGTGCAGCCCACCGCCATCAGCCAGCTGTTCCTGGACAGGGCCACCAAAACCTAGCGTGCGGTGAAGCCTCCCACCGCGCGTTCGCCCGGCTCGGGTTCCACCGTCGCAGAGCGCCGGGCGCGCGCGCCGGCCTCGCCCGCCGATTTCCGTACGTGGGCGTCGCGGTTGATGGCCTGGAGGTTGGGGAAGCCCCAGAAGCCCAGCAGGTCCGGCCAGGGCAGGTCGCGGTGCCGGCGCCAGACCTGGTGGAGCGGCACGCGGTGATCGACCTCGCGGCCGCGCAGCAGGCGCTGGCCGGTGGCGGGGCAGCGCCGGCGCTGCAGCTTGGCCAGGAGCTTGGCCTGACCGGCCGGCGCGATCCAGAGTTTCCAGGCCGCGACGCAGCAGCCGTGCCAGCGCGCCCGGCGGTTGGGCTGGCCCTCGCACCAGAGGTCGTGGTGCCAACCGAACCGGAACACCGGCTGGCCGCAGAGGCAGCAGGTGCCGGGCTCGGCGCGATGGGCCGCCTCGCGGAAAGGGGCCGGTGGCACCCGGAAGCTGCGTGCCCGCCGGTCGTCGGGCCCGGGGACAAGGCTCCAGCGCCAGCCCTCCGGCACGGCGCTCCGCCTGGCCAGCGACCGGGCGAGGCGGTCGGCCCGCACCGGGTGGTGGCGCCAGTAGCTTTCGACGGCGAGCCGCGGCAGCGGCGGCACGAAGGGACGCGACAGGGCGTGGACCAGCACCGCGGGAGGGAACACGCCCGGCACCGCCTTGAGCAGGCGCGCGCGGGACACCGCGTTCCGTCCATCCCGCCATGAAGC
>CAXUCF010000143.1:0-1220 GCA_964249275.1 uncultured Lichenihabitans sp. | reverse complement strand
TCGCCGAAGCAAGCCGCAGCCTTCGGCCGCCTGTTGCAGAAACACCTCGGTCGGGATTCATGTCCGCAGCTCGCTCCCGCCAAAGCTCGATTTCATCCAACTGTCACGCCTGATTTCTAGCGTCCGGACATCAACGAGCCTTGGGATCGAGTGTCCGGCCATGCGTAACAGAACTCATCTTCTCTCGACTTCTGCGGTGACTTGCTTCTTGATGGTCCTCGGCGCTTCGGAAGTGCTGGCCGATACGTCGACCGCGGCCGAGATCGCGCTGCTGAAGGCCCAGTTGCGCCGCCTCGAAGCAAAGGTCACGGCGCAGGAGCAGCAGCATCGGGAGGAGAAGCGTGCCGCCAAACAGGCCGCGCCTCAAGGGCCGGGCACGCAGGTCGTGCCCAAGGGAACCCTGCCGCTCCTCGCCGCCGCCGTCTGCCCGCCCAACAAGCTCTGCTACAAGGGCATCACCTTCACGCCGGGCGGCTTCCTGGCCCTCGAAAGCGTGTTCCGCTCGCGCAACATGGCGGCCGACGTCGATACCCCTTACGGCGCCATACCGTTCCGGCAAAACCGGGCGAGCCGGACTTCGGAGTTCCGCTTCTCCGCCCGGCAGAGCCGCATTTCCGGCCTCGTCGAGGGCAACGTCGATCCCGCGACGCACCTGTCGGCCTACGGCGAGTTCGACTTCCTCGGCGCCGCCCAGACCGCGAATTCCAACGAGAGCAACTCCTACACCCCCCGTGTCCGCCATCTCTACGCGACGGTGGATCAGAGCGACCTCGGTCTCCACGTCCTGGCCGGCCAGACCTGGTCGCTCGCCACCATGTTCGCCAAGGGTGTCGAAGTGCGCAAGGAGAACATCCCGCTCACCATCGACGCCCAATACGTGCCCGGTTTCGTCTGGGCCAGACAGCCTCAGGTGCGCGTGACGAAGGATTTCGCCAACAACGTCTCGGCCGGCGTGTCGGTCGAGAATCCGCAAACCACGGAATCCGGCACGCTGCCGGCCAACTTCACCTACAACCAGGTCGCCACTGGCGGCGGCCTCTTCAACTCGGCCAATTCGTTGTCGCTCAACCATGTGCCGGACGTCGTCGGCAAGGTGGCCTGGGATCCGACCATCAACGGACGCGCCATTCACGTCGAGGGCTTCGGCATCGGGCGCGATTTCTACAGCCGCGAAAACGGCCACAACGCCGACGTGTTCAGCGGCGGCGGCGGCGGCAGAG
>CAXUCF010000142.1:266-12800 GCA_964249275.1 uncultured Lichenihabitans sp. | reverse complement strand
GCGCAGCGGGGTCGCCAGCGCGGCAGCCAGACACGGACGGCGCGGCGGCGCAGGCTGCGGCGAAGCGGGCGGGAGTGGGGGCGGGCGGACGACATCCCCCTGTGCCCTACAGGATGTCGCGCCCACATACACCCCCGGCGGCGCGCACTGTTGCGGCTGCACGGACCGGTCTGGCTCAGGCCCCTGCACGACGCCGGGCCGGCTTGTTACACCCGAAGCCTGCGGTTGCAGGCCCACGGCGAGCTGACCTCCAAGTTTTCGACATCCCGGATGCTTGGCTGCGGCATCTACTTCTGATTGTTCGACTGCGGAACTACCCTCACTCGCTTTTGAGGTTTGCCTTATGACTTTCAAGCAGGCTAGATAACGCGACAACATCAAGGCGCGCACCGTGTCGAGGATCGACCGCAACGACCTGCCCGGTACCGCCGAGGCGCTGCTGAAGCGTCTGTGGCGTCACGCGCTTCTCTTGTCCGGACACGGCGACCTCGCCGTCGATCTCGTGCGGGCCGCCTGTGCCCGCGCCGTGCCGGGAAGCCGCTGGGCGGATGCCGAGCCGAGGTATGATGTCCGCCTCTTCGCCGCACTGCACGCGATCTGGACCGAGGAGGTCGGGCCCGGGCAACCTGCGGCCGCTGCCGATGCGGGCCTCCACGGACCCGTCGGCCACACACCCGCCAGCCCTCCGTTCGCCGCGGAGGTCTTGCGGGACGTCTGGGCCCTGGCGGAGCCTTACAGGGAAGCCGTGGTGCTGACCTACGGCGAAGGGCTGAGCTACGGGGAGACGGCCGCGGTGCTCGGCTGCTCGGAGCGCGAGGTCGCGGGGCGCCTGGCCACCGCTCGGTTCGCCCTGGCAAGCAGTGACCGAGCGCGTGACGGCGAGAGCCCGGACGACGTGAGGTCCGCCACCCTGACGGCCTACATCGACCATGAACTGGATCCCTCGGCGCGGCGCGGCATCGATCAGGATCTCGAGGCAATGCCCGAGTTGCGGGATCGGCTCGCGGTGCTGCGCTCCGGCGAGCGCCCGTTCCGGTTGAGCTTCGATGCGCTCCTCGAGACCGCGCCGGGCCAACGGCTCGCCGCACTCCGGGCCGGCTTCGGGGCGGACGGCAGCTTCGACGCTTCCGGCAGCACTCGGCCCGACGCCCGCCCGTCGGTCGACGAATCCGGCTCGCCTGCCAGCTGGCTGGCCGGCCGCCGCCCGCGCTGGTGGCGGCGCTGGTGGCCGATCCTGGCCGGAGTTGCGCTGGGCGTCGGCGTGGGCCTCGCGATCGGGGATCTCGGTCACGTGGTCGCCTGGGAGCGCGCAGCGCAGCCGACGGATGTCTCTCCTGCGGCGAACTGGCAGGCTGCGGTGATCGGAAGCATCGCGCTCATGTCGCCCGACGATGTCGCCATCTTGCGCGATCGCGTTCCCTCCGACAGTCCGCAACTCAGCTTGGTCCAGGAGAGACTCGGCTTCGACCTTGCCAAGGTGACGGCGCTCGACGGACTGGTGCTCAAGCGGGTGCATCTGCTTCGCTTCCGAGGCGCGCCCATCGGTGAACTCGTTTATCTGTCGGCTTTCGGCAGCCTGGTCGTGCTTTGCATCGCGGTCGAGCCGGGTCCCGACAGCGCCATCGAGGCAAGGCGGATCCAGGGGTCGAGCCTCGTGACATGGAGTCGGGACGGCCTGTCCTTCATGCTGGCGGGGGGCCGCGACGAGGGTGTACTGCGCGCCTACGCCGAGACGATCCGGCGCAAGCTCTGACCTGCATGGCACGACCGAATGCCGGGCCCTCACGTCCGGGGAGCGCTTAGCCGATGCGGCCCCGGATCGATCTGGACGGCATGCTGTCGCGCAGCGGCGGTCGAGACCGGGACATGGCATGCATCGTCTTCCCCGAGACCATCTGGTCGAGGGACAGCGGCTTCGAGAAGAAGAAGCCCTGGGCGTTGCGGATCTGCGTCGCCGCGCTCAGGTAGGTCAGTTCCTCGATGGTCTCGAGGCCTTCCGCGATGATGTTCATGCCGAGCGCATGACCGAGCGACTCGATCGCCTTGAGGATGCTCTGGCTGCGGGGCCGGCGATGGATGTCCGTGATGAAGGACCGGTCGATCTTGAGTTCGTCGGCCGTGAGATCGGCGAGGGCTGACAGCGACGAGTAGCCGACGCCGAAATCGTCGATCGAGACCTTGGTGCCGATCCGGCGCAGCATCGGCAGGATCGTGGTCTGCAACTCGCTCCTGGCGAAGAAGGCCTCCTCGGTCAGTTCGATCATGAAGCGCTCGGCGCATCCGGTCGCTGCAAGGTCCGAGACGAAGGTCTCCATGAAGGAGGAGTCGCCCGCTTGCTTGGCCGCGACGTTGAAGCTGATCGTAGTGCCGCTACCGAAGACGGCATCGATGTCGTCGAGGGCCGTCATGGTCTCGTCGAGCACCAGGCGGGAGATGTCGTTGATCATCCCGAGTTCCACCGCCAGGCCTATGAAGTCCCCCGGGGGATGGATGAAGCCGCCCTCGTCGCGCCAGCGCAGCAGGACTTCGAGCCCCACCGTGGCGCGCGTGTGGATATCGACCTTGGGCTGATACGCGCAAAGGAAGCGCCGATCCCGGATCGCCAGCCGCAGCCGCTGCTCGGTCTCGATCCGGGCATCGGCGGCGGCCCGCATGTCGTCATCGAAAACCGCGACCGCTCCCTTCTGCCGGCCCTTGATGCTGTACATCGCGAGGTCGGCATGGCGGCGGAGTGTTTCGTAGTCGTTTCCGTGCTCCGGGTAGAGGCTGATGCCGATCGACGCGGAGGTGAAGATCTCATAACCTTCGGCGAAGAAGGGCTGCTTCAGACGGGCCAGCAGGCGGCCGACCTGCTTGAGCACCGCTGCTGCGCCGCCCTCCGACTGCAGCAGCAGCACGAATTCGTCACCGCCGATGCGCGCCAGCAGGTCGCCAGCCGGCAGAACGTCCGAGACACGCGCGGCGAGCTTCGTCAGGATTTGATCTCCGACCGCGTGTCCATAGTAGTCGTTGATGTGCTTGAAGTTATCGATGTCGACGAAAGCCAGGGCGAAGCAGGCTCGATCACGATCCACCAGTTCGGCAACGGCATGTTGCAGATAACTCCGGTTTGGTAACCCGGTCAGGTCATCGAAATGGGCGCGGCGGAACAATTCCGCTTCGAGCCGTTTCTGTGGCGCGAGGTCGATCGTGGTCGAAACCGAGTAGGCTGGACCATCGACAGTGATGGCCGTGTGGACCGTCAAGACCTCGGCCGCGGTGACCAGTGCGGCGTCGTCGCACAGAACCCCTCCGTCGCACGTCTCGCGTGGCTCGAAGCCGATCGGAGCGGAGTGGAGCACGCGGTCCGGGCGCGCGAGGCACTCGACGGGGCCGTGGAGGCCCTCCTCCTCCAGGTCCTCGGAGGCGTACCGGCCATAGTCGAGCTTCTGGGCACCGGCGATGTCCGGTGCTTCCTCGATCGTCGTCGCCGACCTTTCGATCATGGTGAGTCGGTCCTCTTCGTGAGACGATGCCAATCGACGGGTTCAGCCGGCCGATGTCAGCGGAGTCCGGGTCAGGCTCGCCTCGATGCGGCTTTTCAGAAGACGGACGTCGGGAGCGTCGGCGTCCGGGTCGCCCTCTTCGGAACGCGGCTTCCCGCTCATGTTGGCACCGCGCCAGCGCTCGACGACGCTTTTCACGAAGTCGGGGTCTTGAGGATCGGCCATCGCGTGGCCGAGGGCGTGGGACGCCTCGTTGCGCGGCAACCGATCCTCGGCCATGTGACGGAACGTCATGCGGACCGGAACCGAGACACCCTCGCCGAACGCCACGGCTTCGCCTGTCGCGAGGGTCGGCACGAAGGACAGGAGGTTTGCGGCGGCATCCGACACGGCCGAGCGCAGGAGGGCTTGGTCGCGGTCGTTGGCCATGCGCATCGCGAAGAGCGTGCCGCATTGGGCGATGATGGTGGGGTCGAGTTCGGCCGGACGCTGGGACACGAGACCCAGGAACACGCCGTATTTTCGGCCCTCGCGGGCGATCCTGCTGAGGGCGCGGCGGGTCGGGTTGAAGCCGGTCGTGGGATCGGCCGAAGCGTAGCGGTGCGCTTCCTCGCAGACGAAGAGCAGCGGCACGGCGCCATCGCTCCATAGGCCGAAGTCGAAGGCCAGCCGGCACAGCACGCAGACCACCGCATCGACGGTCTCGGGCGGCAGCCCGGCCAATTGCGCCACGCTGATCGGCTTGCCGACCGGGTCGAGCCTGAACAGGTTGCGAAGCAGATCCGCCATGGTGTCGCCGCCGACATTGGCGTTCTCGAACATGAAGCCGTAGTGCGGGTCGTTGCGGATCGTCTCGATCCTCGTCATCAGCCGATGGTAGTGCATGCGCGCGGCCCGGTTTTCCAGCCGGCCCATGCGTTCGTCGATCAGCGAGATGAGATCCTGGATCACGTAGGGGACCGGCGTGTCGACCGTGAAGCCGGAGGCCCGTGGGTCGCCCCGGCGCCGGAGCGCACGATCCTGGGTCTTGTACTGAGTGTAGATGCTTTTGGCGATCGGAATGACTTCGGCCAGGATCTCGAGTTCTTCGGCGACGGCCGGCCGTCCGCCATAAATGACGTCGGCCAGTTCCTCGAAATTGAAGAGCCAGAAAGGCAGCTTGAGATTGCGCGAATTGACGATGTTGGCCTCGTTACCGAAACAGCGTCCATACTCGTTGTGACCGTCGAGCAGGAAGATGCGGACGTTGGGCCGTGCCGCCATGATCTCGCCGAGGATCACGGCCATGCCGCTGGACTTGCCGACGCCTGTCGTCCCGAGCACGGCGAAGTGTTTGCCGATGAGGCCATCCACGTCGATGCAGGCCGGCAGAGTCTCGTCCTGGTGGAGCGTGCCGATAGCGGTGAGGTGATCGGCTTCGGTGGCGTAGATGAGGCGGAGATCGTCGGCGTCGAGCAGCACCGCAGCATCGCCGATGGCCGGATACTGCGACACCCCGCGCTTGAAGCGGCTCAGGCCATCCGCACCGAGACGGATCTCGCCCATGAGGTCGACGAGGACGGAGGCTTCGAAATCCTGCGACCGCACTGCGGGCGGCAGTTCGGCCGTGGCGGCCGTCACCATGCCGACGATGAACGAGCGGCCGGCCCGCAGCCCGACGAATCGCCCCACTGTCGCGACGGCCGAGGCGGGACGGTCGCCGACCGGCATGACGCCGATGCCGGCCTTGGATCCGGTGACCGAGACGATGCGGCCGAACTGCGCGTGGCCCCCGGTGCGGCCCTCGATCGGGCTGTCGAAGTCTTGAATTAGCAAGCCGCTGCACCCTGGTTCGATTCGCCTGTCGCCGTTATGGACCGGCATTCTTGAACAAATCCTGAAATAATCAGCAGTGCGAACCAGTAGTATAGCTATAATGAATCATATCGGAATTGCCCTAAATTGTATGGATCCGCTTCATCATGGATTGCCTGTTGTGCCGGCCAGCAGCTGTCGAGGCGACGAGGGAGGAGTACCGTAGAGGGGCGGAACGCCTGGAGTTTCCACGAAAGCAGTAAAGCGTTGCCCCGGTGCTGCAGCTTCGACGGCCTGCGCCGATGTCACGCCGATAGCCGGATCGGTCCTATGATCCGCAGGTAAGCTTTCCGTCCGCGGCGGCGGAGGCGCCGCAAGTGGCGCGGTGCCGACGGATCGGCGGATCGGGATCGGAGTCCGGGCGGAACGCTCGAACCTGCTTCTGGAGCCGATTCGCGATTCGTGCTTCTCTGCGCCGGGATTGGCGCCCCACGGCGGTGCCATGGGGAGGGTGCCGCATGCAGATCGCCGACCGCGTGTTCCTGGTCACGGGTGCGGCGTCGGGGCTCGGAGCCGCCACGGCCCGCATGCTGGCCGCCGAGGGCGCGAGCGTCGTCCTGGCCGACCGCGCCAGCGAGGCCGGGGTCGCGCTCGCATCCGATCTCGGAGCGCGGGCCCGTTTCGTCGCGGCGGATGTCACGAGCGAGCCCGACGGGGCAGCGGCCGTGCGGACGGCCCACGACGGTTTCGGCCGGCTCGACGGTCTCGTGAACTGCGCGGGCGTGGCGCCGGCCGAGAAGCTCCTCGGCCGTGACGGCCCGCATGGCCTCGAGAGCTTCGCCCGCACGGTCTCGATCAACCTCCTCGGCACCTTCAACATGATGCGGCTCGCTGCCGAGATCATGGCGCGTGGGGTGCCGGATGCCGGGGGTGAACGCGGCGTGATCGTCAACACGGCCTCGGTCGCGGCCTTCGACGGCCAGATCGGACAAGCCGCCTATGCGGCCTCGAAGGGCGGGGTCGCGGCCCTGACGTTGCCGGCCGCGCGGGAACTCGCGCGGCATGGCATCCGGGTGGTCTCGATCGCGCCGGGGGTGTTCGAAACGCCCATGCTGGCCGCCATGCCGCAAACCGTGCGGGAGGCGCTCGGGGCCGGCGTGCCGTTCCCGCCGCGTCTCGGGCGCCCGGACGAATTCGCGGCGCTGGTGCGCCACGTCATCGCCAACACCATGCTCAACGGCGAGACCATCCGGCTCGACGGCGCCCTGCGCATGGCCCCGCGCTGAAGGATCAGCTCGAAGGGAGATCACCCATGGCCGAACGCGATCCCATCGTCATCGTCGGTGCCGCCCGCACCCCCATGGGGGCCTTCCAGGGTGCCCTAGCACCGGCCGCGGCACCCGCACTGGGCGCCGCCGCGATCCGGTCCGCGGTGGACCGTTCGGGCCTATCGCCAGATTCCGTCGACGAGGTGCTGATGGGCTGCGTGCTGCCGGCGGGCCTCGGCCAGGCACCGGCCCGGCAGGCGGCGCTCGGTGCCGGGCTGCCGCGGGCGACCGGCGCCACCACGATCAACAAGATGTGCGGCTCCGGCATGAAGGCCGCGATGCTGGCCCACGACCTGATCCTGGCGGGCAGCGCCGACATCGCCGTCGCGGGCGGGATGGAGAGCATGAGCAACGCTCCCTACCTGCTCGACCGCGCCCGCGCCGGCTACCGCATGGGCCACGGCCGCACCCTCGACCATATGTTCCTCGACGGGCTTGAGGATGCCTACGACAAGGGCCGCCTGATGGGCACCTTCGCCGAGGACTGCGCGGGCACCCTCGATATCACGCGTGCCCAGCAGGACGACTATGCGGGCGCGTCGCTGCGGCGGGCGCGCGCCGCCGTCGCGGACGGGAGCTTCGCGGCCGAGATCGTGCCCGTGACGGTCAAGAGCGGCCGGACCGAGCGCAGCGTGGCGGAGGACGAGCAGCCCGGCAAGGCCGATCTCGACAGGATCCCCGCCCTGAAGCCCGCCTTCCGGGATGGCGGCACCGTGACGGCCGCCAATAGTTCGTCCATCTCCGACGGAGCAGCGGCGCTGGTGCTGATGCGCCGGTCCGAGGCCGAGCGGCGCGGACTGCGGCCGCTGGCCCTCGTGGCGGGCCACAGCACCTTCGCGCACGAGCCGGCCCTGTTCCCCACGGCGCCGGTCGGCGCCCTGCGCCGCCTCTCCGAGCGCAGCGGCTGGCCGCTCGGCGCCGTGGACCTGTTCGAGATCAACGAGGCCTTCGCCGTCGTGGCACTGGCCGCCATGCGGGCGCTCGACCTGCCGCACGACAAGGTCAACGTGCAGGGCGGCGCCTGCGCGCTGGGCCACCCCATCGGAGCTTCGGGGGCCCGCATCCTGGTCACGCTGCTCGGCGCGCTGGAGCGCCGCGGCCTGCGACGCGGCATGGCGGCGTTGTGCATCGGCGGTGGGGAAGCCACCGCGATGGCGGTCGAGCGGCTAGACTGACGCCGGCGGCTCGCCGTCGAGACGCCGCAGAACATCCGCGAGCCCGGCATCGTGAATGCCGAGGTCGATGAGGTGCTCGTGGGTGTTGCGCACGTAATCGACATTGGGGCCCGAGAGGCCGCGGCCCTGGGCAACGAGCCGGGTCAGCGCCTCGGGCACCAGCACGCCCGCATATTGGGCGTGAGAGCGGCTCGCCACATAGGTCACGGCCGGCAGTCTCCGGCCGTCCGCGAGGCGCACGGGCGCCGCAATCTCCGCATAGACGCCGGTGATCAGCTCGCGGCGCCGGACGGCTTCCAGGGTTGCGGCCCGCGCCGCGGCTGCGATACGAAAGCACAGGCCGACGCACGAGCCGCCGCGGTCGAGCCCCAGCACGAGCCCCGGGTGTTCGGGGGTGCCGCGATAATGATGCGAGTAGATGCAGAGGGCCCGATGGAAACCGAACAGCCGCGCCCGCAGCCGCTCCTCGAAGGGGAAGTCGGGTCGCCACATCAGCGAGCCATAGGCGAAGATCCACAGGTCGTCGGCCGCATCCGGCATCGGGGCTCCGTCCCTTCCCCGGCAGCGATGCCGGCTCGGTGTTGCATAGGACGGTTCGCGCCCTCTTGGGAGCCCGGGCTCTCCGGGGAGCCCGATGAGTGACGTCATCCTTCGACGGGATCGCCGGCGGCCCCGCGCAGTGCTGATGGTGCCGGCCGCGTCGGCCCTCATCCTGGTGCTCGGCTGGTCGGTGCTGTGGGGGGTGGCCCGCCAGCAGGCACTCTCGGCCATGGACGGCTGGATCGCGGCCGAAGCGGTGCATGGCCGCCTCTGGTCCTGCCCGGGGCGTGATGCGTCGGGCTTTCCATTTCGCATCGCCCTGTCGTGCCGGGACATAGCCTTCAACGGTGTCGTGGATGGCGCGCCGGCCGAGGGGCACCTCGCCGGCCTGTCGGCAGAGGTCTGGCTCTACGAGCCGAGTTCCGTCGACATCGCGCTCGCGGGTCCGCTCGCCCTGACGAGCCGGGACCGTCACGCCGACTTCACCCTGAGCTGGGCCGCGCTGCACGCCACCCTGCGCGGCCTGGTCGGCGGCATGAAGCGGATCGAACTCGTGGCCGAGGGGGCCGATTTCATGCGGCCCGAGGGGGGCGGCCATGCCGACCGTGTCGCGTTGCACGCCGGGCCGGCCGCGGGCCGGCCGGTCGACGATGTCGCCGATGCCGTCGATATCGCAGTCTCGGGCGCCGCCATCCCCCTGCTCGACGCCCTCACGGGCGAGGATGCCCGGTTCGACGGCGCCCTTACGGGCGTCGTCACCCGGGCCTTCGGAGACCTGCCCGATCTCGGCACCGGGACGGTGGAGCGCTGGCGCAGCAGCGGAGGGCATCTCGACGTTTCGAGCCTCGTATTCGGCAAGGGCGACCTCAAGGCCACCGCGGCCGGGACCCTGGGGCTCGACGACCAGCACCGCCTGGCCGGCCGGCTCGACGCTGGCCTGTCGGGCTTCGAGCCATTGATGCGCCGTTTCGGCGTGCCGGTACGGGCCGCGGCCATTGGTGGGCTGCTCGCGCAACTGCTCGGCGGCAAGACCGCCCCGCCCGCACCCGATGCGTCGCGAACGATGACGCTGCCCATCGTTTTCGGCAACGGGGCAATGTCGATCGGCCCGTTCAAGACGCCCCTGCGGCTGCCCCCGCTCTATTGAACCGCTTGCGGCCGCGGCGACATACCGCCCCGCCGCTGCCGCCGCTATAGAAGGGTCGTCGACGCCGCGCATCCCGCGACCGTTGCCCAGACACGAGGCCGCCGTGCCGTTCCGCATCCTGTCCGTCCTGTTGATCCTGTTCGGGCTCGCGGTGGAGTCCGCACGGGCGCAAGTGCCCGGCCAAGCGGCCGGCGATCTCGACGGTGCCAAGCAGACCATCGACCAGGTCGAGGCCCGGCTGGCCCGGGGCGGCCTCACCGACGGCGTGCTCCAGCAGTTGCGCGACGAGATCGATCCCGTGACGGCCCGGATGAACGCGGTCGCATCCGACCTCGCGCCCCGCATGGCCGCCGTCAAGGACAGGCTGGCCCAACTCGGGCCTGCGCCCGACCCCAAGAGCAACGCCACGGAAGCGCCCGCCATCACGGCGGACCGCGGCACTCAGCAGAAGCTCTTCGACGACCTCGACGGCACGGCCAAGCGCGCCAGGGTCCTGGCCGTTCAGGCCGCACAGATCAGCGATGCCATCGTGACCCGCCGCCGCGACCTCTTTGCGCACGACCTGTTCGCCCGGTCGCGGAGCCTGGTCAGCCCGGGCCTCTGGACCGCGGTGGCGGCCGAAGTCCCGGCCGATGCCCAGAGGGTCGCGACGCTGGCCCGGAACTGGGGCCAGGCTGCATCGGACAGGTTGTCGGTCTGGCAGAAGCCCGTCCTGGCACTGCTTCTGGCCGCGCTCGCGCTCGGTTATTATCCGGTGTGGCGGGTTGCGGTGCGCGTGCGGAGCCGTGATCCCGAAGCCCGTCCGACGCGGTTCGGCAAGGCCGTCGCGGCAGTTCGCGTGGCCGCCACGACCGCGATCGTCCCGGTGGCGGCCGTGCTGGCGGTCGGCGGGCTCGTGATCCTGTTCGACCTGCCGAACCTGCTGCAGGCGCTGGGAGAATCCCTGACCATCGGGGTCGTCGTGGTGGCGGTCGGCACGGGCCTGTCGCGCGGCCTGTTCGCGCCGAAGAGCCCCAACTGGCGCTTGCCGCCCATCGGGGACGATACCGCCAAGAACCTCTATCACCTCACGATCACCGTCACGGGAATCGTGGCGGCCGAGCATGTGGTGGAGGCCGTCAACGCGTTCATCCAGGTGGGCGTGCCGACCGCCATCGCGGCCCGGGGCCTCGGCGCCCTGGCGGTGGCGCTGGCGATCGGCCTTGCCCTGCGCAAGGCCTGGCTGCGCCGCCATGATGGCGACCGCCACGGCGGCCCGGCGCCCGTCGACCCGCAGAGCGAGCATTGGGCCGCGCTGCTGCGCGCCGTGGGCCGCGCCGTCGCGATCGTTCTGCTGGTGGCCGTGCTGGTCGGCTACGTGGCATTCGCGGCCTTCCTGGTGGAGCAGGTCATCGCCATCGCGGGCACGCTGGCGATCCTCTACCTGCTCCTCATCCTGGCCGACGAGGGTTTCGCCACCGCCCTGAAGCCGCAGGGCCCCTTTGGACGTGGGCTGGCAGGGCTGGCCGGTCTGCGGCCCGATGGGCTGGCCCAGATCGCCGTCCTGTCGTCGGCCATCGTCCGGGTGTCGCTTCTGGTCGCGGCGGCTCTTCTGGTGCTGGCGCCCTGGCGCATCGAGTCCGGCGACATGCTGGCAACGGTCGAGGCGACCTTCTTCGGGTTTTCGATCGGCGGCGCCACGATCTCGATCGCCTCGCTGATTGTGGCGGTGCTGCTCTTCGCCCTGGGGATCGCCGCGACCCGGGCCGTGCAGCGCTGGCTCGAGACCAAATACCTCCCCCACACCAAGCTCGACACGGGCTTGCAGAACTCGATCAAGACGAGCCTCGGCTACATCGGGTTCATCGCGGCGCTGGGTCTGTCGCTGGCCTATCTCGGCCTGTCCTTCGAGCGGCTGACGCTGATCGTCGGCGGCCTGTCGCTCGGCATCGGCCTCGGCCTGCAGAGCGTCACCAACAATTTCGTCTCCGGCCTGATCATGCTGTGGGAGCGGGCCGTGCGGGTCGGCGACTGGGTGGAGGTCGGGGCCGAGCAGGGCTTCGTGCGGCGCATCAACGTGCGCTCGACCGAGATCGAGACCTTCGACCGGGCGCTCGTGATCATGCCCAATGCGAGCCTCGTGTCGGGCATGGTCAAGAACTGGGTGCGCAACGACCGCGTCGGCCGCATCAAGCTGCCCTTCGTGGTGCCGCTCTCGGCCGACCCCGAAGCGGTCCGCACCGCGCTGATCGCGACCGCCAGGGCGCACGAGCGGGTGCTCACCATCCCGACCCCGAGCGTGTTCTTCACGGGCCTCGGCGAGGCCAACATGACCTTCGACCTCGTCTGCTTCATCGACGACGTGGAAAGCCGGATCCGGGTGACGAGCGACCTCCTCTACGACATCCACGCCAAGCTCAAGGCCGCGGGCTACGTCAACCCTCCCGCAGCCCCGACCGTGTCGAGCCCGGCGCTCGACCGGCTGGAGGCCTGGCTGAACCAGAAGCTCGCGGAGGACAAGGGACGGGCGGCGGCGGAGTGATGGAGATCTGTCGGTCGCGCCGACATATCCAGGAAGCGGATTGATTTCATTCGCAAGGGTGCCGCGGCAAGCTTAAAGTCACCTCCACTGAGCCCGTGGAGGTCACCTTAACGGAGCCGGTGGCGACTCGGCGCGAGCGGTCGTTGATCTGATGGAGGAGACGATCGTGATCGAATTTCCACGCATCGTGCAGCGTGCCGGCGTCATGGGCGGCAGACCGTGCATCCGCGGCAAGCGGGTGTCGGTCGGCATGATCGTCGGCCAGATCGGTGCCGGACGCGGCATTGACGAGTTGCTCGCCGACTATCCTTACCTGGAGAGAGCGGACATCCTTGAGGCGCTGCGTTTCGCAGCTTGGCGCATGCAGGAACGCGAGATCGATCTTGCCGAAGCATGAGAGATGCGACTCGTCATCGACATGAACCTGTCGCCGACGTGGGTCGATGACCTCAGTCGTGCGGGGCACGACGCTTTGCACTGGTCCACCGTCGGCGATGCCGACGCTGCCGACCGCGACGTGATGCAGTGGGCGAGGGACCATGAC
>CAXUCF010000142.1:0-256 GCA_964249275.1 uncultured Lichenihabitans sp. | reverse complement strand
CTTCTCGGCTAGCCTCGCCGCGACAGGAGGCGAGAAGCCGAGCGTCGTCCAGATCCGCGGCGATCTGCTCACGCCGTCGGCGATGGGAAAAACGCTCTGCGCGGCGCTCGCCCAACTGCAGCGGGAACTCGAAGCGGGAGCGATCCTCACCCTCGACGTGCGCAAAACGCGGGTCCGCGTTCTGCCTCTCGGCGACCGCATGGCAGGTGATGGAGAGACTCCCTGAACATCGAACCGCCGCATGGGCCAGCGGCAC
>CAXUCF010000141.1:7606-12868 GCA_964249275.1 uncultured Lichenihabitans sp. | reverse complement strand
AGGTAGGGTCGGGCGCCGACAGGTCGTGGATCCAGCCGAAGAAGGGCGCGTGGCGCATCTCGATCGTGATGAAGATGACCTTGTAGAGCGCGAAGAACACCGGCACCTGGATCAGCATGGGAAGGCAGCCCGCGACCGGGTTCACCTTTTGCTCACGATACAGTTTCATCGTGGCTTCCTGCTGCTTCGCCTTGTCGTCGGGGAAACGCTCCTTCAGGGCCGCCAGTTGCGGCTGCAGCTTCTTCATCTTGGCCATCGACATATAGGATTTATTGGCCAGAGGAAAGAAAATCCCCTTGATCAGTACGGTGACGATCAAGATCGCGACACCGAAGTTGCCGGTGAGCTTGTAGAACCAGTCGAGCACCTGGAATAGTGGCTTGGTGATGAAGTAGAACCAACCCCAATCGATCAGGTTGCCGAATTCCTGATACCGTACTCCTTTTCATATTTGTTGAGCGTGTTGGTCTCCTTGGCGCCGGCAAAGATGAAATTGGTGACTTCGGTAGTGGCTCCGGGTGCGATCGAGCGCGCGTTCAGCAGCGCGTCCGTCTGGTAATCCTTGGTGCTGCCGCTCGGGAAGGATGAAAAGCGTCCCTTGTAGGCGGCGTCCTGCTCGGGCGCCACGACCGCGGCCCAGTATTTGTCCGTGATGCCGAGCCACCCGCCCGTGCCGTCGAGCGTGCGGCTCCCGCCCGCCTCCTTGTCCATGTTGGCGTAGGTGATCTGGGTCTCGTTGTTGTTGCCGATCTCGCCGACCAGACCTTCGTGCAGCACCGAATAGTTCGACGTCACGGGCTGACCATGACGCGAGATCAGCGCGTAGGGGTACAGCGTGACGGGCTCCGTGCCCCTGTTGTCGACGCTGTCCTTGACCGTGAACATGTACTGATCGTCCACCGAAATGGTCCGGTGGAAGACGAGCCCCTGGCCGTTGTCCCAACTCAGGGTCACGGGCTTCTCGGCCGTCAGCTTGTCGCCGTCGGCGGTCCACAGGGTGTCGCGGCCCGGAAGCACGGTTTTCTGGCCGGCTTCCGGAATGAACCCCGTCTCGGAATAGTAGGGATGCGGAGCGCCCGAAGGAGAAAACAGCTCGATGATGGGGCTCTGCCGGTCGGTGGTCTCGTGGTAGTTCTTGAGCGCCACATCATCGATCCGGCCGCCCCTGAGGCCGATCGAGCCGGCAATGGCCTGCGTGTCGATGGGGACACGCGGGCTCGCCGCAATCGCAGCTTCGCGGGTCTGCAGCGCCTCGGCGGGCGCCATGCCGGCCGCTGGCTGGGAGGCGGCACCTTGGGGCGGAGAAGCCGGCGACTGCTGCGCAAGCTCCTTGCTGGCGACGCTGTCGGACTGGGTCACCGCCGTCTGAGGTCCGGCCGTCTGCGACGTCGCCTTGGCCTGTTGCTGAAGCTGCCGCTGCTTCTCCATCTGCGGCCAGCCGTAGAAGAAGTTCCAGCCGATGATCACCAGGATCGACAGCGCGATCGCAAGATAAACGTTCTTGTTGTCATCTTTCATGGTGCGTCACGCTGGTGCCTCGGTCCGGACGAGCTCCGCACCCGATCGGGCGACGAGCCTGCGCAGAATCGGTTCATGGTGTGGGGGCAGGCTCAACAGTTCCGGACTCGCGACGCGCGCCAGCCTTCCTGGCCCGTCCTGTCTTGGCGTCGCGAAAGCATCGTCGCAACTCGCCGACTAGGCCCGCGAAGCCGACCGTCAGGGCGTCGCGCCGTGCCACGACCACATAATCATGGTCCGGCAGTGCTGCCAGATCGGGCGCGCGCAGCGCCTCCCGCAACCGCCGCTTGATCCGGTTGCGTTCGACCGCGCCACCGACCTTCCTGGTGACGGTGAGGCCGACCCGACAACCAGAAACAGAATCGTCGACGGGGTCGCGACGCAGCACCTGCAGGCTGAAGGAGCGACTGTGGACCCGCCCGCCGCGCGATGCCCGGATGAAATCCATTCGGGTCTGCAACCGTGCCGGCGGACAGGAAGCGAGGCTCCGTACCGGAAGGGCGCGCCTCTCGGGCCCGTCCGGTGTCCCGGCCCCAGCGCCCGACACGGTGGTTCGGCTCAGGCCGAAAGGCGCTTGCGGCCGCGCGCGCGGCGGGCAGCAATGACCCTGCGGCCGCCAACCGACGCCATCCTGGCCCGAAAGCCGTGGCGGCGCTTGCGCACGAGCTTGCTCGGTTGATAGGTCCGCTTCACTGTATGCTCCGTTGCCACCCGGGGCGCCCCGCGCCTGGCGGCGTGGAACGGCGACTTCGATCATTCGACACTGAATTTCAGCCGGACCTTCGGACGCGCCCCTCCTGAGACACACCGAAAGCCCGTGGTAGCGTTTCGCTAACAGGCTTGAAATGCGAGCCGCATATAAAGGTCGGACCTGAGCGAAGTCAACAAAGCGCGGGCCGGGACATGGCCCGCTCCGCGCTTCGCGGCCCCTTCCCGGGGCGCCGCCGTTCCCGGAAGACCGACGGCATGTGTCCGCTATCAGCGATAGACAGGCGCCACGGCCGGCGCCATCGGCGCGGCAGCGCTGGGGACGGTGCGGTGATGGGAGATGGCGCGGCCCGCCACGCAGCCGCCCACGGCTCCCAGCACACCATGCCCGACCGCGTGGCCGGCGAGCCCGCCCACGAGGGCGCCCTTGATACAACCCCGGGCCTCGGCGGCGGCGGGGGCCGCTAGCAGCGCGCCGGCGCACAATGCCGAAACGATCAGTCCACGCATGTCAGTGTCCTCGGTCGTTACGCCCGTGACGGGCGGCGCACCCCATCGGCGCGCGTCCGCTAGATTGTGCCGCCCAGCCCTCGCCGCAAGTGGCGCGCCCTGCCCGTGATGCGTGAAGCGGCGTGGCGGCGGACCCCACAGCGGAGCATTGCCCGACGTAGCAGGGTGGAAACCAACAAGGAAGCAGCCTCTCACGCCGCCTTGGCGATGGCCTCGTCGAGCCCGTGCAGCACGGCCGGACGGCCGCTACGGGCTACGAGGACGCAGCCTTGCGGCACCTCGCGCCATTGCGTCTTGTCGCCGTCGAGCGGCTCCGACACGACCACGAGGTTGCTGCCGGTCTGCCGCCAGTAGAGAGTCGGAGCACGGCCATCGCTGGCCCAACGGAAGCCGTAGAGGTCCTTGCCATCGGTCAGGGCTGCCGTGAACCGCAGGGCTTCGCGCAGGCCGGCCTTCAGCATCAGGCCATGCACGGCGTGCAAGGTCGCGGCCATGCCGGCGATGGGGTCGGCTTCGAGCCCATGGGCAAAGGACGCCAGGAACAAGGCCTCCGAATCCGTCGTGCCCGAGCGATGATGGTAGAGGTCGTCAGGGATCATGGCCTCGACCCGGCGCTTGATGGCGCAGAACTGGCCGATCTGGCCGTTGTGCATGAACATCATCCGCCCGACCGTGAAGGGATGGCAGTTGGCGCGCGCGATGGCCGGGCCGGTGGAGGCGCGCACATGGGCGAAGAACAGCGACGCGCGGACCTGATGGCACAGATTGCGGAGATTCTCGTCCGACCAGGCCGGCCGCACCTCGCGGTAAACACCTGGGCGGTCGCGCTCCCCGTACCAGCCGATCCCGAAACCGTCGCCGTTGGTCACCACCTTGGCCTCGGACGCACACAACGACTGGGCGATCAAGGAATGGGCCGGCTCGGCCACCAAGGCATCGAGGAAGGTGGGTTCACCCTGGTAGGCGATCCAACGGCACATGCGAATGACCTCTCGGCATGACGATCGGTAGTTTCATCGGACCAGAATCGCGCCCCCGTGATTAACAGGAGCTTAAACATGACGGAAGTTTCGACGGGCCGCTCGCTTCCGAGAGGGCATGGAAGAAGCTCCCCGTCACGGTTCCACGACGGCTTCCGCCGAGCGGAGCGGCGGCCCCATAGGCGTCCTCCACCTCGGCGAAGGCCGCGTCGCCCCCCAGGGACAGCACCGTCGCGTAATGGAACTCGTGCCCCCTGAGCCGCATGCCGGCCGGGCCCAGCCCCGTATCGGCCAGCAGAAGCGCATCGCGATAACCGAGGCTCAACCTGCGCCGGGCGAAGCTCGTCTCGAGGCCGAGCAGCCCCGCCATGGGATGAACGGCACCGGCCGCGTCGACCAGGCTGCGGCCCAGCACCATGTAGCCGCCGCACTCCCCGTGCACCGGCCGGTCGCGTGCCACGCCGCGCAGGCCGCCCAGGAAGCCTGCCGCCGCCGCCAGCCGTCCCGCATGCAGTTCGGGGTAGCCGCCCGGGAGCCAGCATGCGTTGCAGCCCGGATCCGGGGCCTCGTCGGCCAAAGGCGAGAAGAACGACAGTTCGGCGCCGGCCCGTCGCCAACCCTCCAGCACGTGGGGGTAGAGGAACGAAAAGGCGTCGTCGCGCGCCACCGCGATGTGCTGGCCGAGAGGGCGCAGCGGCGCCCCAAGGGCCGCGTCGGTGGCATGGTGGACGTCGCTGCAGGACGCCGACCCGACGAGCGTGTCGAGATCGACATGTTCGGTCACGATGTCGGCCGCGGCATCGGCTCGGGCGTCGAGGTCGGCCGTTTCCCCCGCCTGCACGAGGCCGAGATGGCGTTCGGGCAGGACCAGCCGGTCGGTGCGCGGGATGGCACCCAGCACGGCGAGACCCTTGGCCAGGACGGCATCCGTCACGAGCCGTCGGTGTCGCTCACTGGCGACACGGTTGAGGATGACGCCGGCGATCCGGATGCGCGGGTCGTAGTCGGCGCAACCTGCGAGCAGCGCCGCTGCCGATTGCGACTGGCCCGAACAGTCGTGCACCATGAGGACCGGCCAGCCCGTGAGCGCCGCAAGATCGGCGGACGAGCCGCTCGCACCCGGTGCGGCCGGCACGCCGTCGAAGAGCCCCATCGAGCCCTCGCAGATCACGAGATCGGTGGTGTCGGGATCGGGGGCCGCGAGCCTGCGGAGCAGCCGCGTCGGCATGCACCAGCTATCGAGGTTGTAGCTGGGCCGGCCCGTAACGGCGGCGTGGAACGCGGGATCGATGTAATCCGGGCCGTTCTTGCGGCCCGCCACGCGCAGGCCCCGGCGACCGAGCGCCCGCATGAGCCCAAGCGCGACGATCGTCTTGCCGCTGCCCGAGCGGGTCGCGGCGACGAGCAGCCCCGGCACGGCGGAACCGGCCGGCGTCTTCATCGCCAAGCCTCGATGAGCCCGGCCGCGAGGTGCCGCCGCAGCGCCACGATGGAGCCCACCGCGATGATGGCGGGCGACGCGAAGCCGTTCCGGTCCGCATCGGCC
>CAXUCF010000141.1:4175-7596 GCA_964249275.1 uncultured Lichenihabitans sp. | reverse complement strand
TCGGCCCGGGCGCTGGCGAGCGTCGTTTCCAGCACGCGCTGCCGCGGCGTCGTGGCGTCGGCCACGATGGCGACCGGCGTGTCGGGTGCGAGGCCGCCCTCGATCAACCCGGCCGCGATCGATGCCAAATGGGTCATGCCCATGTAGAGGATGATGGGCAGGCCGGTGCGGGCCACGGCGGTCCAGTCGCGCCGGCCCTCGCCTTTGGCGAGGTGGCCGGTCGCCAGGATCACGGCATCGTTGGTGTCGCGGGTCGTGGCCGGGATCGCCGCATAAGCGAGGCCGCCGAGGCCGGCCGTGATGCCCGGGACGATACGGAACCGCACGCCCGCCGCCGCGAGGTCGAGGGCTTCCTCCCCGCCGCGGCCGAACACGAACGGGTCGCCACCCTTGAGCCGCAGCACGCGCCGCCCCTCGCGCGCCAGTTCGACCAGCCGTCCTGTGATGTCGCCCTGCTTCGGCGACAGCTTGCCGCCGCGCTTGCCGGCGAACTCGCGGGACGCGCCCTGCCCCGCGAAGCTCATGATCGCGGCGCTGACGAGAGCGTCATAGACGATCACGTCGGCGTTCCGGAGCGCGTGGACGGCGTGGAGGGTCAGCAGGCCCGGGTCGCCGGGTCCCGCGCCGCAGAGCCACACGGTGCCGGTCTCGAAAACCGGCAGCCGGCCGGCCGCCGTCAATGCGTCGAGCGGATCGATCACGGCCGATCGTCCTCGCCCCTGTCGATGGTCGGGGCGGGACCATACATCATCCCGGCATGACCGAACCGCCTGTTTCCACTCCCCTTCGCCGCGGCTGGACGACCGGCGCTTGCGCTTGCGCAGCGGCACGGGCGGGGTTCGAGGCGCTGCACACGGGATCGTTTCCCGATCCGGTCGCGATCGCCCTGCCGGGCGGCGCGCGGCCGAGTTTCGCCTTGGCCATGACCGAACGCGGACCGGACTTCGCCAGGGCAGGCGTCGTCAAGGATGCCGGCGACGATCCGGATGTCACCCATGGAGCCCTCGTGCTCGCGACCGTCCGGCGGGCCGCGGCCGGCACCGGTGTCCTGTTCCGGGCGGGCGAGGGTGTCGGTACGATCACCCGTCCCGGGCTCGCGCTCCCGCCCGGCGAACCCGCCATCAACCCGGTGCCGCGCACCATGATAGGGGCCGCCATCGGCGAGGTCGCGGGTCGGCTCGGCATCTCGCCCGACGCCGAGGTCGAGATCGCGATACCTGGCGGCGCGAAGCTCGCCGAGCGGACGCTGAACGCCCGGCTCGGCATCGTGGGCGGGCTGTCGATCCTTGGCACCACCGGGATCGTGGTGCCCTATTCCTGCGCGGCGTGGATCGACACGATCCGTCGCGGCGTCGACGTGGCCCGGGCGCTCGGCCTGACCCATGTTGCCGGAGCCACGGGCAGTACCTCCGAAAGCGCCGTCAAGTCCTTGTACGCTCTTCCGGATCCTGCCCTGATCGACATGGGCGACTTCGTTGGCGGCATGCTGAAGTACCTGCGCCGACACCCTGTCGCACGTGTCACGGTGGCGGGCGGGGTCGCCAAGATGACCAAGCTGGCGCAAGGGCTGACCGACCTGCATTCGAAGCGCGGCGAGATCGATTTCGCCTGGCTCGCCAGTCAAGCCAGGCAAGCTGGAGGCCGCAACACGCTGGTCGAGGCGATCCATCGCTGCAATACGGCTGCACAGGCCTTTGAGCTGGCCCAGGAAAACCATGTCGACCTCGGGGGTTCGATCGCCGAGGATGCGCGGCGGACGGCGGCCAGGACCCTCGGCCGGCAGGACGGCTTGGAGGTGCTCCTGTTCGATCGCGCCGGCAGGCTGGTCGGGCGCGCGCCCTGGGACCGGATGGATCACGGTGTCCCTGGCCCGCGGTAGCGACGGCGGTACTCGGCATCATAGAGGGCGCTGTTCTGGAATGCGCCGGGATCGAGCACCCGGCCCACCAGGATCAGGGCGGTCCGTTCCGCAGGCTCGGTGGCCATCTGCTCCGCGATCGTGGCGAGCGTGCCGCGCACGATGCGCTCGTCGGGCCAGGACGCCCGGACCACGACCGCGACGGGGCCGGCGGGTCCGTAGAACGGCGTGAGATCGGCCACGACGCGTCCGAGGGCGTGGATCGACAGATGCACGGCCAGGGTGGCCCCGGTCGTTGCGAAGGCTGCCAGCGTCTCGCCCGGCGGCATGGCCGAGGCACGCCCGGGGGTGCGGGTCAGCACCAATGTCTGGGCCACCTCCGGCAAGGTGAGTTCGGTTGCGAGCGCTGCCGCGGCTGCCGCGAAGGACGGCACGCCCGGCGTGATCGTCGTTGGGATATGGAGCGCGCCGAGCCGGCGCAACTGCTCGCCCATCGCGCTCCAGATGGATACGTCGCCCGAGTGCAGCCGGGCCACGTCGAGGCCGCCCTCATGCGCCGCGCTGCATTCGGCCACGATGGCGTCGAGGTCGAGCGGCGCCGTATCGACGATCCGGGCGCCGGGCGGGCAATGGTCGAGCAGGGCACGAGGCACCAGCGAGCCGGCGAAAAGGCACACGGGGCAGCGTGCGAGGAGGTCGCGTCCGCGCAGCGTGATGAGGTCGGGCGCGCCGGGGCCAGCACCGATGAAATGTACCGTCATGGCGCCTCCGAAGCCGCAACAACGGCAGTACCCGCGATCGCACAGGTGGCGTCCGCGACGCTGATCCGGGTCAGCAGAAGCCGCGCTCCCGTCCCCGCCGCCGCCAATGCCGCAGCCTCGGCGACCGATGGAATCCCGAAACAGGCGCGGGCCGCCGGAGACGTCACGGTGATGCGGTCCTCCGTGCCGAGCAGCGCCCCTTTCGGCAGGACCAGGACGGCGAGCCCGAGCGCGGCTGCTGCCTCGCGCAGCGCCGGCCGGTCCTTTTCGGCGATCGTGGCGAGCACGGCAGGTGCTTCGGCGAGCGCCGGATGGGCCGCGGCGAGCCTGTCGCGCGCGTCGCGCACCAGCGCCGTCAGAGAGTCCGGCGCGCAACGCTTGCGGAAGCCGACCCCGATGGCGAGGAAGTCGCGACCGCGCGGGTCTGCCCCGTCGACGGAGCGCCGGCGGGCTTCGTCCTTCTCCCGCTGGCGGGAGAAGGTGGCCCGGCGCAGCCGGGTCGGATGAGGGGGGGATCCACCGCCCGATGTCCCCTCATCCGCCCTGATCGCAGCTTCGCCGCGACAGGGCACCTTCTCCCCGCTGGGGAGAAGGGCGAAACCGGCAAGCGTTGGGCCGACGACGGGAAGGACGCTCATGGCTTCACCCAGGTCCATTGCGTGACCGGCATGGCGCTGCGCCAGCCGTGGAAGCCGCCCACCGGGTCGGCCTGCGCCAGCGCGATCGTCGACAAATGGCCGCCGTGCTGCCTAAAACACGCGATCAGCGCCGCTTGGGTCTCGATCGTCACGGCGTTGACCAC
>CAXUCF010000141.1:0-4165 GCA_964249275.1 uncultured Lichenihabitans sp. | reverse complement strand
ACCACAAGGCGTCCGCCCGGCTTCAGCGCCTGCAGGCCGGCT
Source organism: uncultured Lichenihabitans sp. (assembly GCA_964249275.1). GTDB lineage: Bacteria > Pseudomonadota > Alphaproteobacteria > Rhizobiales > Beijerinckiaceae > Lichenihabitans. The sequence goes on along the minus strand of CAXUCF010000141.1, from coordinate 4,123 downwards.
TCCAGCACGCCCGGCGCCGTGGCGCCGCCGCCAACGAAGACCGCGTCGGGAGGCGGCAGTCCGGCCAAGACCTTCGGCGCCCGGCCTTCGACAACCGCAAGATCGGGCACGCCGAGCGCCGCGGCGTTGCAGCGGATCCGTGCCGCGCGCGCCGCATCGCGTTCCACCGCATGGGTGCGGTTCGCCGGATGGGCCAGCATCCATTCGATCCCGACCGAGCCAGAGCCCGCCCCGACGTCCCAAAGCACCGCGCCGCGCCGCGGCGCCAGCCGCGCCAGCGTGACGGCGCGGATGTCCGACTTGGTGATCTGCCCGTCGTGATCGAAGAGCGGGTCGGGGCGACCGGCCACCAGCGGCAGCGTCGGCCCGGTCCCGTCGACCACGACCGCCAGGGTGTTCAGGGGATCGACGTCGTCGAGGTCGAAACCTTCGGCCCTTGCCGTCCTGACGCGCTGGCGCGGGCCTCCCAGGGCTTCGAGCACCGTGATGGACGAGTCGCCGAAGCCCCGCCGGCGCAACAGCTCCGCGACAAGGGTCGGGGTCGCCGCGTCCGCACTCAGGATGAGCAGTTGCGCGCCGGGCTGCAGGGCCGGCACCAGCGTTTGCAGCGGCCGTCCGCAGAGCGAGAGAAGCGCACAGTCCTGCAGGGCCCAGCCGAGCCGTGCCGCCGCGAGACTGAAGGTCGAAGGCTGCGGGAAGCAGCGCATCTCCTCGGCCGGCACATGGCGGGCCAGGACCGAGCCGACACCGAACCAGAAGGGATCGCCGCTCGCCAGCACGCAGACGGCCGACGGCCGGCGCCTCAGGATGGCGGGATACGTGTCCTCAATGGGTGTTGACCAGGTCAGACGATCGGCATCGACGGCACCGAGCAGGGCCAGATGACGCCGCCCACCGACCACGAGCGAGGCTTGCGCGATCGCCTCGAGAGCCGCATGAGACAGGCCTGCGCGCCCGTCCTCGCCGATGCCGACCAGCGTCAGCCAGGGCGGTGCGCGCGCGGGCGAAGCACCCCTCACGAGGACCACCTCGACCCATGCGCGTGCTGATCCTCGGCGGCACTACCGAAGCGAGCGCGCTCTGCCGTGTCCTGGCCGGGCGGGACGACCTCGCGCCGACGCTGTCGCTGGCGGGCCGGACGCTGCGCCCCGCCCTGCCCGCCATCCCGCACCGCATCGGCGGTTTCGGCGGCCCGGACGGGCTCGCCGATTACCTGCAGCGTGAGGGCATCTCGGCCGTCGTGGACGCCACCCATCCCTTCGCGGCCCGGATCTCGGCCCATGCAGCCACGGCCTCTGCGCGCACCGGCGTGCCGCTCGTCGCCTTTACCCGGCCGCCGTGGCACCCGGAAGACGGCGACCGCTGGACCGCGGTGACCGACCTCGACGCCACCGTGGTGGCTCTCGGCGACGCGCCGCGGCGCGTGCTGCTGACCGTCGGCCGGCTCGGTCTCGCGGCCTTCCGCCGGGCCCCGCAGCACCGCTACCTTATCCGCACCATCGATCCGCCCGACCTGGCCGAGCTTCCGCCGGATCACGCGATGATCCTCGCCCGAGGCCCGTTCGGCCTCGAGGGCGAGGAGGCCCTGATGCGCGGCGCGCGGATCGACGTGGTGGTGACCAAGAACAGCGGCGGCACAGCCGCGGCCGCCAAGCTCGCCGCGGCGCGCGTGCTCGGCGCCGCTGTCGTCGTGGTGGAACGGCCGGTTTTGCCCGAGGGGAGGCAAGAGCTTCACGCCCTTGCCGACGTGATGGGCTGGATCGAGGCTCACCGCGGCACGCCTTCGCTGAACCGCGGGTCCGTCGAGGGAGCGAAGCCGTAGCTGCGCGGCGTCAGCATCCAGCGCCGCCCACCCTGCCCTTCGACGAGGCGCGTCTCGCTCGATCCCACGATAACCAGCGTCGCCATGTCGACCAGTCCCGGGTCGGCCTCGCCGAGGGTCGTCAGATGCAGGCGCTCGTCCGGCCGACCCACGGCCCGGGCGAAGGCGACGGGCGTCGAGGCGCCTTTGAGCCGGCGGAGATGGTCCAAGGCCTGACCGATCTGCAGCGGCCGGGCCTGCGAGGCGGGATTATAGAGCGCCATCACGAAGTCACCCTCGGCCGCAGCCTTGAGCCGGCGCAGCACGACATCCCAGGGCTTCAGGTTATGGCTGAGCGAGATGGCGCAGAAGTCGTGGCCGAGCGGCGCGCCGAGCCGGGCCGCCGCTGCCTGCATGGCGGAGAGCCCCGGCACCACGCGGACCGGCACGGCCCGGCACGCGGGATCGGACTCCAGCGCCTCGAACACGGCGGCCGCCATGGCGAAGACACCCGGATCACCGCCCGACACCACGGCGACGCGCCGGCCTCCGAGGGCGAGCCGAAAGGCGTGGCGCGCCCGATCGATCTCGACGCGGTTGTCGGAGGCGTGACGCAGAAGCCCGGGCCGCTCGGGAACGCGTGCTACGTAGGCGGTGTAGCCGACGAGGTCGGTGGCGGTATTCAGCGCTTCAGCCGCCTCGGGCACGAGCCAGCCGGCCGGCCCCGGGCCGAGGCCGACCACTGCGATCTCGCCCAATGACGACGCTGCAGCGGCAGCTTCTTCGGCGCTTCTCACGCCCGCCGCCCCCGACCGGGTACCAGCACGATGCTGAAATAGGGTGCCGCGTCGTCGGGTTTGTCACGTAACGGCATCACGACCTCGGCCGCCATGGTGCCGCGTTCGACATAGATGGCCCGATCCAGCAGACCGACTGCTGCGAGCGCGGCCCGGACCTTCGGCAGGTTTCGGCCGAGCTTCATGACGACCGCCGCGTCGGCCCGGCCGAGGTGGTCGCGCAGGGCTTCGGACGCGAGCGTTCCGGGGACGATCGCGAGGACGTCATCACCCCAGGTCATGGGCTCGCCCGCGGCGGTCCAGCAGCCCGACATGCCGGTGACCCCCGGCACGATCGCGCAGGGAAAGCGCTGGCGCAGGCGGACGTAGAGATGCATGAAGGAGCCGAAGAACAACGGGTCGCCCTCGCACAATAGCGCGACGTCCCGCCCCTCGGCCAGCCTGGCTCCCAGCAGGTCTGCAGCCTCGACGTAGAAGGCCGACAGTTTGGCCGCGTAGGCGGGATCGTCGAAGGGGATCTCGGTCGTCACCGGATAATGCAGCGGCAGTTCCTCGATGCCTGCCGGGATCCAGCGCTCCGCGATGGCCCGCGCGATGCCCGGGTTCCCGCATTTGGCGAAATAGCTGACTACCGCGGCCCGCTCCAGCACCCGCACGGCCTTGACGGTGAGGAGTTCGGGGTCGCCCGGGCCGAGGCCGACGCCGATCAGCCGGCCCGGGCCGGCCAGCGTGCTCATTCCTCGTCGCTCGCCAGTGCATTCACGGCCGCGGCCGTCATGGCGCTGCCGCCCTTCCGGCCCCGCACCACGAGGGCCGGCACGCGGCCGAACGCCAGCAGCGCCTCCTTCGATTCCATGGCACCCACGAAGCCGACCGGCATGCCGATCACGGCGGCCGGCATCGGGGCACCGCTGCCCAGGAGTTCGAGCAGGCGGAACAGGGCGGTGGGCGCGTTGCCGATGGCCACGACCGCGCCGGCGAGGCGGTCCCCCCAGAGTTCGACGGCCGCCGCCGTCCGGGTCGTGCCGAGCCGCGCCGCAAGGGCGGGTACTGCGGGATCCATCAGGGTGCAGATCACCGCGTTGCCGGCCGGCAGACGACGCCGCGTGACGCCGTCGGCCACCATGCGGGCGTCGCAGAGCACGGGGGCGCCGGCCCGGAGCGCCGCCTTGGCGGCCGCGACGGCACCGGGCGTGAAGCGGAGGTCGGACGCCGCCTCCACCATGCCGCAGGCGTGGATGATCCGCACGGCCACGGGCTCCTCGTCCGCGTCGAAGGCTTCGAGGTCGGCCTCGGCACGGATCGTGCGGAAGGACTTGGCATAAATGGCGGCGCCGTCGCGGATGTAATCGTAGCTCACGGCCGGCGGTCCCATCCTATGGCGGTCCTGAGGAGGCGCCGGACTTCGTCGGCCTCGAGCCCCACGGCGCTGACCAGGTCGGCCGCGCTGCCGTCGGCCACGAGGCCATAGCGTCCCCCCGCGGCTACCAGCGTCAGCGGCGCCGGTCCGGAATGGGCGCAACCC
>CAXUCF010000140.1:1656-12997 GCA_964249275.1 uncultured Lichenihabitans sp. | reverse complement strand
GGGCACTGTGTGGGCGGCGGCACGTTCCCGCCCGCGGGGGGATGGGGGTTGGCGAGATGGGGGCCGGCGGGTGCAGGGGGCGCGGCCGCGGGCCGCCACGAGCCCGAGCCGGGCGGGCGGGAGTTCGATCCGCCCTTCGAGGTCCTGGAACCGGGCCGCCTGACCAGCGCCGTCGTGCTGAGTTCGCCTCACTCGGGCCGGGTCTACCCGGCGCGTTTCCTGCGGAGCGCCAAGCTCGATGCCGCGAGCCTGAGGCGCTCCGAAGACGCCTTCGTCGACGAGTTGTTCACGCCGGCCGTCGAACTCGGGGCTCCGCTGCTCCGGGCCCACTTTCCGAGAGCCTATCTCGATCTCAATCGCGAACCCTACGAACTCGATCCGCGCATGTTCGAAGGTCGGCTTCCCGCTTATGTCAATACGCGCTCGGTCCGTGTCGCCGGAGGTCTCGGCACGATCGCCCGGGTGGTCGGCGACAGCCAGGAGATCTATGCCAAGCGCCTCTCCGTCGAGGACGCGTTGCGGCGCATCGAGGATTTGCACAGGCCCTATCACGCGGCGCTGGAAGGCCTGGTCGAGCGGGCGGTGCGTCACTTCGGGCTGGCCGTGCTGGTCGACTGCCATTCCATGCCGTCGTCCTCGATCTCGGGCAACCTGGATCCGTCGGCTTGGCGGGACGACAAGGTCAGGGTCGATTTCGTGCTGGGCGACCGTCACGGCACGAGTTGCTCGGCCAGGTTCGTGGACGCGGCGGAAGGCCAGCTCAGACGTTTCGGCTACACGGTGGAACGCAACAAGCCCTACGCGGGCGGCTTCATCACCGAGCATTACGGCCAGCCCCAGGCGGGACGTCACGCCCTGCAGATCGAGATCAATCGCGCACTCTACATGCAGGAAAAGACGCTGGAATATGCCCCGGGATTCGACACGCTGTCGCGCCGTCTCGCGGCCGTGATCGCGGCCATCTCGGACGTCGCGGGCGCGGGCCACGGTTCGGGCCGCATCGCGGCCGAATGAGCGAGCCCCGAGGGCCGCGCGAGGCTGATCGGGCGTCAGAGAGTCGCGCGTCCGACGCCGGGGCCGGAAGCCGTGAAAGCGCGCGCGTCGGCCCGATCCTTGCGGCGGCCACGACGAGATTGCGTCAGCGGCCCGCACCGTGCAGGCTTGGATGTCGCGGGCGTGGGATGATAGAGAACGGAAGCGGTCGCCGGACCATCGGCACCGATCAGCCGCGGAGTCCGCATGACGGCCGTCGATTTCGAAAACTTCGTCTCGGAATTGGCGACGGTTGCGGGCGAGGCCCTCCTGCCATTCTTCCGCACCGCCCTGCAGGCCCACGACAAGGGTGGGCGCGCCGCCTTCGACCCGGTGACCGAGGCCGACCGTTCCGCCGAGCATGCCATGCGGCACCGGATCCTGTCGACCTTTCCGGCCCATGGCATCGTGGGGGAAGAGTTCGACGACCACCAGCCCGATGCCGACTACGTGTGGGTGCTCGACCCGATCGATGGGACCAAGAGCTTCATCTCGGGCTTCCCGACCTGGGGCACCCTGGTGGCGCTCGAACACCACGGTGTGCCGGTCTACGGCATGATGTGTCAGCCTTTCACGCGCGAGAAGTTCTTCGGCGACAACGCCCGCGCCACATGGTCCGGACTCAACGCCCACGGAACCCAGATCGTGCACCATCTGCGGGCCCGCACCTGCGGCAGCCTCGGCGAGGCCACGGTGATGACCACGAGCCCGCTGCTGATGGGAGAGCCCGAGCGTGCGCGCTTCGATCGTGTCGCGGCGGCAGCGCGGCTCACGCGGTTCGGCGGCGATTGCTACAGCTATTGCATGTTGGCGGCGGGCCACGTCGATCTCGTGATCGAGACCGGCCTGCAGCCCTACGACATCGCGGCCCTGATCCCGATCATCAAGGGTGCCGGGGGGACCGTGACGACCTGGATGGGGGAGGATGCCACGGACGGCGGTTCCATCGTGGCGGCCGGCGACCCTCACCTGCACGAACGAGTCTTGACGCTTCTGGGCGCCTGACGCTGCGGGCCTGGAACGCGGGAAGCCGGTTCGACCGCCATCACGAGAGGAACGCGACGGGCCGATGCCTGAGGACAAGGATGGGGAGGTGGGCAATCCGGCCGTTGGCGACGCCGACGCGTGGATGGCGCAGCGGTTGGCCGCCCGCGTCGGTGTGCTCGAAGCCCGGAATCGGGAACTCGCTCAGCAGATGGCGGCGCTTCTGGGCTCGACGTCCTGGCGCATGACCCGTCCCGTGCGGGGCGTGATGGAGACATGGCGCCGGAGCCGACGGTTCGGGAGCGGGCGCGGCGAGCCGGGAGGGCGCCTGCCGCATGGCCCTCACGGGACGGGTCCACGGCATCAGGCCGGTGCCCAACCGGCTCCCTCGCCCAAGGCGCAATGGGTGCTCGATACGGGATTGTTCGATGCCGAGGCCTACCGCGACCGTGCGGGACTGGGGCCAGTCGACGATCTCGTCGCGGCGGAACACTACGTCACGGTCGGGGAAAGGCGGGGTCTCGTCCCCAATGCGATGTTCGACCCGGACGTCTATGCCGATCTGCATCGGGAGGTGGCGGGCACCGATATGGGTCTCCTGATCCATTACGCCCGTTACGGACGGGCCGAAGGCCGGGCCGCCAGGTTCGACGGCGAAGCGCACCTGCGCCAGGGCGGGAAACCCTTCGACCCGGACCGGAAGACCGTACTGCTGGTCTGCCATGAGCCGAGCCGCACGGGAGCCCCGATCCTCGGCTGGAACCTCGCACGCCACCTCAACCGGGACCACAACCTCGTCATCGCCCTGGTTCACCCGGAAGGCGACCTCCTCGAGCGCTTCGTCGAGGAAGCGAGCGTGCTGGTCGGCCCGTTCAAGGCCGGTCATCTGCCCTGGTTCTACATGACCCGCGTGGGGCGGCTCCTGGAAGAGCGGTTCCGCTTCGATTTCGCGATCACCAACAGCATCGAATGCGAGCCTCTCGTCGTCGGCCTCGCGGTCGCCAACGTCCCTACGATCACGCTGGTGCACGAATACGCGGCGAGCGTCGAACCGCCGAGCCGGATGACGGCCGGGCTGATGCTGTCCACCCAGGTAGTGTTCGACGCGCTGCCCCAGCAGCAGTCCGCACTCGACCTCTGGCCCGGCATCACGACCCGCAACCAGCATGTCTTCCACCAGGGCGCCTCCGAGGTCCCGGCCGCTCCGGGCAGGACATCGCGGCGTGCCGAATCCGATGGCGGGCCGCCCCTGTCGGTCGAGAATGCGGTCCGCGGCAAGGGCGGGCAACCCGTTATCCTGGGGCTCGGCACGGTGTCGATGCGCAAGGGCACGGACCTGTTCGTCTCCTGCGCCCAGGCGGTCGCCAAGAAGCTCGGTCCCGGCCAGGCCCGGTGCGTGTGGATCGGGCATGTGCCCAAGCCGCATCCCGAGGGGGCCTTCATGGTGTGGCTCGGAGACCAGGTGAAGCGCTCGGGTCTCGGCGAGGATCTCGTGTTCCTGGACGCCGTCGACGACCTCACCGGTGCCTACGCGGCCGCGGCCGTCGTCTTGATCTCGTCGCGCCTCGATCCGTTCCCCAACGTCGCGATGGATGCGGCCCTGGCCGGCGTGCCCGTGATCTGCTTCGCCGGTGCCAACGGCTTCGCCGATTACCTGGCCGAAGACGAACGGACCCGGGCGCTCTCGGTCCCCTATCTCGATGTCGATGCCGCGGCCTCGACCATCGTCGATCTGATCGACGACGGGGCTCGCCGCGCGGCGATCGGGGCGGCGCTCGCGGACAGGAGCCACCGGGACTTCACGATGCAGCGCTACCTGGAGCGCCTGCAGCCCGTCATCGCCGATGCCAAAGTCATTGCCGCGCAGGAACGGCGCGACACCGACCTGTTGCTCGGTGACCCGACGTTCTCGGCGGCGCTCTGGTTGAACCCGCACGAGCGCTTCACGCGCGAGGAGGCGGTACGGCTTCATGTGCGCAAGGCGGCGTCGGGCCAGGAGGCCGACCAATATTGTCGCCGGCCGGCGCTTGGCTTCGTCCCGCAGACCTATGCGGACCATCATCCGGAACTCGACGCCGTCCCTTATCCGAACCCGTTGGCCCATTGGATCGGCGCGGGCAAGCCGGACGGACCCTGGAGCCACCCCGTCCTGGTTCCACCGGTCGAGGGCGAGACGCCCCGGCCGCATGTCACGTTGACGGCGGCGCTCCACATCCACCTCCATTACCCGGAACTGGCCGAGGGCCTGCTCGCCAGGCTCTCGGCCAACCGCACCCGGCTCGATCTTTTCGTGTCCACGACGTCGGACGCGAAAGCGTCGGAGCTGCGGGCGATCTTCGCGCGTCATGAAGGCGGTGCCGTCGTGGTCGAAGCCTGCCCGAATCGCGGGCGCGATGTCGGCCCCATGTTGTCGGTCTTCGCCGAGGCACTGCAGCGCTATGACGTCTTCGGGCACATCCACGGCAAGCGCAGCCTGGCTCTGACCACGGTCGGGCTCGGCACCGACCTCGGCGTGCGGTGGTACGAGTTCCTGCTCCAGCATCTCGTCGGCGACTTGTTCCCCATGGTGGACCTGATCCTCGACCGGTTCGCGGCGTCCGAGCGCCTGGGGCTGGTTTTTCCCGAGGATCCCAATCTCACGGGCTGGAGCAAGGACCGCGACATCGCCCGCCAGCTTGCCGCCCGCATGGCCCCCACCATGACGATACCCCGGTCGATCGACTTTCCCATCGGGACGATGTTCTGGGCACGGCCGGCCGCGTTGAGGCCGCTGTTCGGCCTCAAGCTCGGCTGGGACGACTACCCGGAGGAACCGGTGCCGATCGACGGCACGATGCTGCACGCTCTGGAACGACTCCTGCCGGTCATCGCGGCCCACGAGGGCTACGGCATCACGACGACGCATGTTCCGGGCGTGACGCGCTGAGCAAGGCGAAACGCGGGATGCTTCCACATCCCAGGCGGGTGGCTCAGGGCGCGAGCGCCAGCGGTTCGAAGCCGAACGTCGCCAGGATCTCCTGGCCCTTCAGCGACAACACGAAAAGCGCGAATCGCTCCGCCGCCGCGTCGTCCGACAAGAGGCCGAGCCCATAAACCGGATGAACCTCCAGCGTCTCGGGTAAGGGCACGTTGGTGAGGTCCGGGACCTCTTTCAGCAGGGCTTCGGCCGAACTGCAGTAAGCCATGAACAGGTCGGCGTGGTCGCGAAGGAAGATCGTGGCGCTGAGGCTGCGGCCCGGCACCGGCACCATGGTATCGGGGCCGCCGACCAGCATCATCATTTTACCGGTCAGCGTCTTTTCGGCGCCTGGATGCAGCGCGTCGGCGCGGCGGAACACAGCCAGGGCATAGTCACCCCCGGGGTCGTTGCCGGGGGTCGACGTGGCGAGCCGGAGGCCGGGCGACAGCATTTTGTCGAGCATGTTGCCCTGGGTGAGACCGACGGACGGCTTGGCCGCGATGCACATGCGGTTGCGTACGAAAGGCACCACCATGACGCCGGTCCGAGCCGCTGCGAGGCGCTTCGGGGCGGCGAGGTCGGCCGAGGCCAGCAGGTCGGCCTGCTCGCCCTTACCGAGCCGTTCGACCAGCAGACCGGACGGCCCGTAGACCGGTTCGGCGAAGGTGTTGGTCGGCAGGCCCGAAGCCTCGATCAGCGCCGGCATGACGCCCGACAGGCTCCCGGCCGCGTAGATCTTGATCCCTCCCGCGATGGCCGGGACCGTCGGGACAGTCAGCATCCAGGCGAGCGCCAGGGCGCCACCCAGCAGAGACGGGGAGAACAGCGCCAGTACGGGGTTGACGGAAAGGCACTTCATCGGCATCTCGCTCGCGGTGGGCAGGCGGCTCGCGGCCGCTACGCGAAACCGCTATAGCTCAAAGCATATAGCGGAGCGAGGGTCGGCGCGGCGGGCCGTGGATCGCGCCCGAACATATCGCGCCCTTCGTCGTATTCTTCGCGTCCGGGGATGCGGAAAGGCACCAAGGCTTCGAGCCTCAGGTCCGGCCAGTCTCCTTCATGCCGAGAACGGCGAGGAAGCTGATGGCGGCCGCCGCCGTTACGTAATATCCGACCCAGGTGAGGCCACCGCGCTTGAGAAGCACCTGCGCCAGGAAGGGCGCCAGAGAAGCTCCGACGATGCCGCCGAGGTTGTAGGCCGAGGAAGCGCCGGTGTAGCGCACGCGCGTGGGGAAGAGTTCCGGCAACAGCGCGCCGAGCGGCGCGAACGTGAGGCCCATGATACCGAGTTCGATGCTGAGGAAGACCAGCACCTCGCCCGCATCGCCACGGCCCAGCATGGCCGGCATGAGGAAGCCCGATAGACCCGCCAGCGCGCTCGCTGCCAGCAGCACCGGGCGGCGACCCATGTGGTCGGCGAGGCCGGCCGAGATCGGCGTGGCGAGCGCCATGAACACGACCGCCACGCAAAGCATCTCCAGGACATCCGATCGCGCGAGATGGCGCGTGCCGACCGCATAGCCGAGCGCGAAGACGGTGGAGATGTAGAACAGCGCATAGCAGACCACGATAGCGAGCGAACCCTGGATCAGCTCCACCCCGTGGTGCCGGAGGAGTTCGGCGAGCGGCACCTTCACGCGCTCGTTCCGGCGCATGGCGTCGAGGAACGCCGGCGTTTCGGTGATCGAGACCCGGAGATAGAGCCCGATCGCCACCAGGGCGGCGCTGACCAGGAACGGAATGCGCCAAGCCCAGGCCACGAAGGCCGGCTCACCGAGGCCGAGCAGCAGGATGAGGAACAGGCCGTCCGCCATGAGGAAGCCGAGCGAAGGCCCAAGCTGCGGAAACATGCCGAACCAGGCGCGCCGACCTGCCGGCGCGTTCTCGGTCGCCAGCAGGGCCGCGCCACCCCATTCGCCGCCGAGCCCGATGCCCTGGCCGAAGCGCAGCACGCAGAGCAGCCAGGGCGCGACGGCGCCGGCGGTCGCGTATCCGGGCAGGAGACCGATGAACGTGGTCGACAGGCCCATCACCAGCATGGAGGCTACGAGCATCGACTTCCGGCCGATCCGGTCGCCGAAATGGCCGAACAGGACCGAGCCGACCGGCCGTGCGAGGAACGCGATGCCGAAGGTCAGGAAGGCGTTGAGCGCCTGGGCTCCGGGGGCGGACTGGGGGAAGAACGTCTGCCCGATCACCAGGGCCGCGGCGGTTCCGTAGATATAGAAATCGTAGAACTCGATCGTCGTGCCGACGAGGCTGGCCAGGACGATGCGGCCGAGCCCGGTGGCGGGCGAGGCTGCCGTCCGGCCTTGCATCGTCATCTCGGAGCTGCCGAGCCTCTCGGGTCTTGCCATGCCGCCATCTTCCGCGCCGCCGAATTGCCGTGCCGCTATGGCAGAACCCCGGCACGGTCAAGCCGGGCAGGGCGACTCAGCGACCGCGAGACCTCGTGTGGCCTGTCGCCGCCTCTTCGGGCGAGAGGCGGCGACATCAAAGCCCGAGTGCGCCGAGGCTGCGGATCTCGTCCGTCCCCGGCGCGAGGCCGCGGCGTTCGGCCGTGATGGACCACCCGGCGCCGCTCGATTCGAATCGGTAAAGTTGGTAGGCCGCGAGGTGACCGTGGGTCCCCGGCACCGCCGAACAGGATGGGACGCCCACCACCGGCACCGGACCTGCCGGCCCCGGCAGATGCGACACCGAGGCCCGATGGTTATGGCCGTGGATCACCAGTTCGGCGCCGTGCTCGGCCATCACGGCCTCGAAGCGCCTGGCGTCGCGCAGTCCTCGCCCGCCCTTCGCACCGCGCCTGTGAGGCGGATGATGGATCATGACCACCCGCACGAGATCCTGGTCCCTTGCCTCGCCGAGCAGGAGTTCGAGCGCCGCGCATTGCTCGGACCCGAGCGCGCCCGAAGCCAGGAGCGGCGCCGTCGGGATGGCGGAACTAAGACCGATCAGCGCCAGCGGGCCGCGCCGGCGAAGGTAGGGGAACGCGAAGGGCAGCCCGTCCTCGACGCCCAGCTCCGTCACCCAGGGCGCGAAGGTTTCGGCCAGGTGCGGCAGCGACGAGCGGACGTAGGCGTCGTGGTTGCCGGGCACGAAGGACACCTCATCGCTCGTGCCGAGCGTTTCGAGCCAGGCCCGGGCGAACGGAAACTCGGCCGGGAGGCCGATGTTCAGGATGTCGCCCGTCATGGCGATGTGGTCGGGCGCCTGGCCGCGCATGTCGGCCACGATGCGGGTCAGGACCGCCATGTCGTGGAGACGGCCACGACGGCGCCAGTTGACGAAACCGGTCAGGCGCTTGCCCATGAGCTCGCGGCTGCGGGGGCGCGGCAGGGGCCCGATATGGGCATCCGACAGATGGGCCAGGAGATAACTCACCAGCTTCCTTCCGACGGGCCGCCCTCCGCCGTCAAGGCCAGCGGCCGGCACCGCACTGGCGGTCGGCGCCGTCTTGCGCCACCATCGCGCCATCGGGCGCGCGGAGCGAACGCATGAGATGGCACTTGCGCCTGCCGGCCACGCTGCAACGCATGGCGCCACGGGTGATCCATGGTGCCGCGCGGTTCACCCGCCCCCTAACCATGGGGGTGCGGGCCGTGATCCTGGATCAGAGCAGCGACGGGCCGCGCGTCTTTCTCGTGCGTCACTCCTACGTCGCGGGATGGCATCTTCCGGGCGGTGCGGTCGAGCCCGGCGAGAGCGTCGGCGACTGCCTCCTCCGGGAGGTTCGCGAGGAGTGCGCCATCGCGGTCGCGGGCACGCCGCAGCTGTTCGGTCTGTACTTCAATCGTCAGGCGTCCCCCCGCGATCATGTCGCGGTCTATGTGGTGCGGGAGTTCCGGGTGCTGTCCCCCCGTCGGTCGGATTGGGAGATCGTGGACGCCGACTTCTTCGGTCGCGAACGACTGCCGCACGACACCACGGCCGCGACCCGGGCGCGGCTCGCAGAAGTGCTGGACGGGCAGCCGGCAGGGCCTGACTGGTAGACTGAGGCCAGCGACGGCGGACTCGGCGCCGGCCCCTCCATGAACAATCGCTCCGCCTCGTCGTTACCGCCTCACCTGTGAGGGTGGATCCCGTTCGATCGTTGCAAGGCGGCGCCCGATCCACCCGACGACGGACCGGGAGAAACGATCGATGGCGACGCTCAAGATCCACTATGGGGCCTGGGTACTGATCGGCGACGGGAAGAAGGCGCTGCTGCTGCAGAACGAGGGGGACGCGGAGCTCCTCAACCTGCGGCGGCGCGACGTTCGCCAACAGGACAACCCGGCGACCCATCTCCAGGGTACCGACGCCCCCGGCCGTGGCTCCTCGCCCTCCGGCATCGGGCACGGGTCCATGGGTGAGACGGACTGGCATCAGCTCGAAGAGGACCGCTTCGCGGCAACCATCGCCAAGGACATCAACAAAGCCGCCGGCGAAAACGCCTTCAAGGAAATCGTCATTGTCGCACCGCCGAAATGTCTGGCCGAGATCAGAAAGGACCTGTCGGCGGAGGCGAACCGGCGCGTCGTGGCCGAGATCCCCAAGGACTACACGCATCACCCGATCCCGCAGATCGAGAAGCTGCTGTCGAGCCATGAGATGACGTGACGCCCGACCATGTCGGCGCAGCCCCGCGCACTGGAACGACGTAGGACCGCCGCGACCGGAGATCAGGCTGCCTCAGCGCGTCCGGCGCCGGAACCCGCGTCCCTCGGCAACCCAGGCCAGCACGGTCGAGCCCAGAAGGGCCAAGAGGCCGATGAGGCCCACGGCGAGCGGCAGCAGACCGATGCCCGCCACGGTGCTGCTGTCCGTGCGCTTGATCCCGATGTAGTCGGACCCGCTGTAGCTCGGTGCCTCGTGCATGGCCACGATCCGCGGCAAGGCGACAGCGTCGCCGGCACCCGTGCCGATGCGGCGGGCGCTGCCGCCGGTGGCCTCGGCCAGCGCGCGCAGCTTCTCGGGCGTCGACACCACCTCCTGGAACTCACGCGGGTTCTCGGGCCCGACGTTGAGCAGCACCGTATTGGTGCCGTCGCTCAGGCGGTACAGTCCGAGTTCGTCCGCCTTGAGGGTGGCGCGCGCGAGGCCCGGATCGGCGGCCGCCAGCGTCACGGCGGTAGTCTGACCAGACGGCGCCGCCACGGTGACCGGAGCGGTGACTCCCTTGACGCTCTGCCGCTCGATCGCGATGTCCCGACCGCGTGCGGTGGCGCGCAGCGCCTCCTCTTCGAGATCGGGCTCCTTCATGAGCCAATGCGCGAGCCGGCGCGTCAGGTCGAGATAGGGGCCGCCATCCTCGTAGCCGCGCGCCCAGAGCCAGATCTGGTCCGACAGCATCAAGGCCACCCGGCCCTTGTTCTCGCGCGACAGCACGACGAGCGGCCGATCTTCGGCACCCGACATCACGGCCATGCCCTTCAGGGTCTCGCCGTCGACCTGGCGGAACCACAAGCTCCAGGCGGGCGGATTCCGGTCGGCCCCGGCGAGGCCGCGCGTGACCGGGTGCTTCTCGCCGTCCGGCGTGACCTTCGCGCGGAACGGCGTCTCGATGACGCGGCCGTCCGGGCGCACCGGCGAGATGGCGCCCAGGGGTGAGTAGAAGAGACCGTCCGGCCCCGAGTAGTCGGGTCCCACGGCCATCAGCAGCGCGCCTCCGTTGCGCACATAACGGGCGATGTTCTCGAAATAGGCGTAGGGCAGGATCGACTGGTTGGAGTAGCGGTCGAAGATGATGAGGTCGAAGTCGCCGATCTTGGAGCCGAACAACTCACTGGTCGGAAAGGCGATCAGGGCCAGTTCGTTGATCGGCGTGCCGTCCTGCTTCTCGGGTGGGCGCAGGATGGTGAAATGGACGAGGTCGACGTTGGCGTCGGAGGTCAGGATGTTGCGCCACATGCGCTCGCCCGCGTGCGGCTCGCCCGACACCAGCAGCACCTTCAGCTTGTCGCGCACGCCGTCGATCGTGACCACGGCCTTGTTGTTGAGGGCCGTCAACTCCCCGGGGATCGTCGGCACGTCGACTTCGACCACGTTGGGGCCGGCATGGTCGACCCTCACCGGAATGTCGATCCGCTGCCCCACCTGGGCCTGGCGGCGCGCAACCTCGATCCCATCGCGCCGCACCGTCAGGCCCACGGGCTCGCCATGGTCGTCGGTGTCGAGCACGCGCAGGCTGATCGTCTGGTCCTTGCCTACGATGCCGAAGCGCGGTGCTTCGATCAACTCGACGCGGCGGTCGCGCTCGCTCATCTGGCCGGTGACCAGAATATGCAGCGGCGCCTTGAAGCCGAGCGCGTCGGCGCCGGACGGGATGTCGTGCACGACGCCGTCCGTCACCATGATGGCGCCCGCGACATGGTCGGGCGG
>CAXUCF010000140.1:0-1646 GCA_964249275.1 uncultured Lichenihabitans sp. | reverse complement strand
GTACGTCGGCCAAGCCGGCGCTCAAGGCCGCGAAGAGCCGCGTCCCGTCGTTCTCGGCGTCCGAGCGGCCGCTGTCGATGAAGCGGGGCTCGACGTTGCCGAGGCCGGCGAGGCCTTTCTCGATCGCGGCCCGGGCGCGCGCCGTCTGGGCCGCGCGATCGCCGATGGTCTGGCTGCCGCTCTGGTCCAGAACCACGGCCACGACATCCTTCTCGCCTCTGCGGTCCTCGCGCACCAGGTTGGGATCGGCGAGCGCCAGGATCAGCAGCGCGAAAGACAGCGCCCTCAGGGTCGTGCCGCGGCGCCGGCCGATGAGGCCGAGCACCACGACGACGACCGCCATGGTGGCCAGGAGCCACAGCATGGGCACCGGCACGAGTGGCGCGAACGACAGGGCGAAACGCGTCATTCGACGGTCACCTGACGGGCCGATGATCGCCCTTGCCCCCATTTGGGGCTAAGCAGCCTTGCGTGGCGAAAGCCACGATTGATTTCGCTTTTCAAAGTGAAATCAATGCTGCCCAGCATCTCAAGTGTAAGCAGATTTGCAAAAATCTGCTTAGCGCGGGCACACGACTCGGAAACCTTCAGTCTCCTACCGGTTCGGTCCCTCCTTCCCCTGCAAGGGGGAGGAGGGACCGAAGGCCGAGCTGGATGGGGTGGACGGCGCGGAGCGCGCCATTCCGTGTCTCCGCCAGGCCCCTTGGACCCCATCCGTCGCCGCTCCGCGGCGGCGCCACCTTCCCCTGAAAGGGAAAAGAGGGCGGGCATGCCCCTTGAGAGATGCGTGCGCATGCTGGCCCAGTTGGGGATAAGGTGGCCCGAAGGGCCGGGTGAGGGGCGGATCAATGCGCGAGCCGTTCGAGAAGGTCGTGCACATGGACCTGGTCGGCTTTGTAGTTGCCGGTCAGCGTATAGATGACGAGGTTGATGCCGCCGCGGATGGCAAGCTCGCGCTGGCGCGTGCCGCCCGGCACCAAGGGGTAGAGCGGATCGCCGTCGCTGTCGCTGGCCCAGCCCGCCGCGAGGTCGTTTCCCGTGATCACGATAGGCGACACGCTGTCGCCCGATCGTGCGGGCCGGCCGACCCCGTCGGGTGGTGGGGGTGGCAGGGCCTCGACCCAGGTCTGTCCGGTGGTATATCGGCCGACGAAATTGTCGAGCAGGTAGAACGTTTTGGTGATCACGTGATCGCGCGGGACCGGCTCCAGTTCCGGGACGTCGACCCCGGCCAGGAAGCGGCTCAGCCAGAGCGCCTCGCCGGTCGGCGCTGAATCCGGCCTTGCCGTCAGCGCATCGCGGGTGTCGAACAGCACCGTGCCGCCGTTCTTCATGAAGGCCGACACGCGGCCGACCGCCGCGGAGGAGGGCTGGGGCGCCGTCGCCACGACGGGCCAGTACAGCAGCGGGTAGAAGGCCATCTCGTCGCTTGCGGGATCGATGGCCATGGGCTCCCCGGGATCGAGCGAGGTGCGGTTGGCGAGGGCGCGCGTCAGGCTTTTCAGGCCCTCGCGGCTGGCATCGTCGACCGCGGCATTGCCCGTCAGCACATAGGCGAGCCGTGTCCGCAGCGCCGCGTCCTTGTCGCGCTTCGAGACGTGATCGGCTGTGAGCGCCGCGGCTGCGGCAGGCGAGTTGGTGTCGGC
>CAXUCF010000139.1:0-13096 GCA_964249275.1 uncultured Lichenihabitans sp. | reverse complement strand
CAGGTGCTGGGTCTTGGCGTCGTAAGCCGCAGCCTTCGCCGAACCCTTGAGGCCGACATCCCAGGCGGCGACGATCTTGCCGGTCTTGGCATCGATGACGTCGACCATGTTGTCGTTCGGCTGATAGATCCTGTCCTTCCCGGCGACGTAGACTGCGATGTCGGGTCCGTCCTTGGCTGGATCGGGCTTCAGGCGCATCTTGGCTTCGACCTTGAAGGGCTTCGTGGCGCTGAACACGGTCGCGTCGTCGCTGTTCGATGACGTGTAGATGCGCCCTTCCTTGGACAGGTAATTGACGGTGTCCGGACCCTTCCCATCGGGGTTCAGCGTAGCCACCTTCTCGAAAGTCTTCTGATCCACCACGACGATGGTATTGGAATCGTTGTCGGCCGCAAAAGCATAGGGCCCGGCAAAACCGATGCCGTTGCTGTTGGCGACATCAGGAATGACATGGGCAATCGCGTTTTTCTGCGTGTCGATCACCACGATGTTGTGAGCGGGGGATTGCGAAAGCCATACCATGCCGGTTTGAGGATTGAAGATGGTCCAGTCGCCGTGCCCGCCCTTGTCACCGGGCAGATCGATCGTTTTCACCAGCTTATATGCGGCTCCGGCCGCCGAAGCCGGGATGGCGGCAGCGAGGGCCAAGACGCTGGCCGCACACAACACTCCGCGCGACACTGAAGACATGAATTCCTCCCTGAGCTTGAACCGGTGCGCTTGTTGACACCTTATAGTGTGGTATACCTTATGCCAGGGCATGTCCAGCGCCTCCGGCGCGGGATCGACGGCCGGGGCTCGGCGGCACCAAGCCGGCCGTCTTCTCCGTCCGATCGACGATCGGCGCAACGGTTCGCATCAACGGAACGGTTTCAATGGTCGACTCCGAGATCTCGTGGACGCCCAAAGCTCTCGACAGGGGGTTTGTGATCAAGCGGATCGAGCCGGAAGCGAGCTTCAAGAGCAAGGCCTACGCGGCATTGAAGGACGCGATCCTGCGCATGGACATCTATGCGACGCCAGATCCCGTCATGCTCGACGAGCGCGCCCTGTCGGACAGCCTGGGGATCAGCCGCACGCCCATCCGCGAGGCCGTTGCGATGTTGGAGCAGGACGGCTTCGTGCGAACGGTACCGCGGCGCGGCATCCTGGTGATCAAGAAGACCAAGGTGGAAGTGGTCGAGATGATCCAGGCCTGGGCCGCGCTGGAAGGCATGGCGGCCCGGCTGATCACAAGCGTTGCGGACTCGGACGACATCTCTGCGCTGCGCGGCTATTTCAAGGACTTCTCGCCTGCTCACCCTCCGCAAGACAATATCGCCAGCTACTCGGATGCGAATGTCGCTTTCCACCAGGCCCTGATCTCGCTCAGCGGTTCACAGGTGCTCGTGTTGATGACCGACAGCATCCTCATGCATGTGCGGGGCTGGCGGAAGATGACCATCGGCAGGAGCGAACGGATCAGCTGCTCGTTGCCGGAACACTACGCCATCATCCAGGCGCTCGAGCGACGCGACACGGACGTGGCCGAGAAGCTCGCCCGTGATCATACCTTGGGGCTCGCCGCCTATGTCGATGCCCACGGTCACGAACTGTTCGACTGAGAACGCGTCAAGCCCGTGTCCGCTCCTGGCCGGCCCTAAGCAGATTTTTGCAAATCTGCTTACACTTGAGATGCTGGGCAGCATTGATTTCACTTTGAAAAGCGAAATCAATCGTGGCTTTCGCCACGCAAGGCTGCTTAGCCACCGAAGTGCGAAGTCGTGCCGGGCGGCCATCCTCGGCGACAGCCGACGCCTCGAGCCGGGACGGCGTCGGAAGGGTCGCGCGCGGCAGTGTGCGGTGGCATCCGGAGCCGGTGCCTCGTTCAACGTTCAAGGAGGGTGAAACCCGCCGCAGCGTCTCCCGTCCCTGCCCCAAACTGCATACGGCCTTGGAGCTGGCGTCGGTTTCCCGTCCGCTGTTGCATTGCACTCCATAATGCCATCGCAGCAACCGGAGCCGGGCTTGTCCCTGCCCTTCATTGTAAAAAGCTCTTGTGTTGTATGTGGTATGCCACATAATAACGAAAAGCGCGCAAGCAAGCGTCTGTCGCTGGTCATAAGGGAGGACGGGATGTCCATGAGCGCAACACCCGCGAACGGCGGGATCAAGGTGAACCGGTGGACACAACTGATCATCGGCGTCGTCTGCATGGTGCTGATCGCCAATATGCAGTATGGCTGGACCTTGTTCGTCGATCCGATGAAGAAAGCCAATAACTGGGATGTCACCGGCATCCAGTTTGCTTTCAGCATCTTCATCGCTCTGGAGACATGGCTCACACCGGTGGAGGGATGGATTGCCGACACTCTCGGGCCGCATCGCGGACCGAAGCTGGTCGCGGCGTTTGGCGGCCTCTGCGTGGCTTTGGGCTGGATCATCAATTCGGCAGCCGGTTCGCTGGGAATGCTCTACGTGGGTGCCGTCGTCTCCGGCATCGGCGGCGGGGCCGTCTATGCGACCTGCGTGGGCAATGCCGTGAAGTGGTTCCCTGATCGCCGCGGCCTTGCGGTCGGCATCACGGCGGGCGCATACGGTGCCGGCGCTGTCGTGACAGTGATCCCCATCCAGATGATGATCAAGTCGGCCGGCTATGCGTCGACCTTCTTCTGGTTCGGGCTGATCCAGGGTGCGGTGATCTTTGCCGTCGCTTGGCTGCTCAAGGCGCCGTTGCCGGGCGAGGTCCCTGCAGCCAACCAGGTGAAGGTGCTGCAGTCGCGAAACAGCAGCACGCCGCGGCAAATGCTCACATCTCCGGTGTTCTGGCTGCTTTACTTGATGTTCGTCATGGTGTCGGGCAGCGGCCTGATCGCGACGGCGCAGATCGCCTTGATCGCCAAGAGCTACAACGTGGCCGATACCGTGATCCTGTTCGGCGCCTCGACCCTGACGGTGGCGCTGATCGTCGACGGTCTCGCGAACGGTGGGGCGCGTCCGTTCTTCGGTTGGGTGTCCGACCAGATCGGACGCGAATACACCATGGGGATCGCGTTCGGCCTCGGTGGCGTGGCCTATTGGCTCCTCAGCAGCCTGGGGACGAGCCCCTGGGGCTTCGTCCTCTGCGCTGCCCTGATCTTCTTCACCTGGGGTGAGATCTTCAGCTTGTTCCCGTCGACCTGCACCGACATCTTCGGGCCGAAATACGCGACGACGAACGCCAGCTTTCTGTATACGGCGAAGGGTCTGTCGGCCTTCCTCGTGCCGCTCGCCAACGAGCTCAAGGAATATACCGGAAGCTGGCACAGCGTATTCGTGGCGGCTGCGGTCATGAACTTCATCGTGGTGGCTTTGGCGCTTTTCGTGCTGCGGCCGCTGCGCCTGTCGGCCAGGTCGGCAGAACTCCTCGATGCTCACCCGGCCGAGTGAGCGATGAAGATCTGCATCTTCGGTGCGGGAGCCATCGGCGGGTACTTGGCCGTCGAACTGTCCCGCGCCGGATGCGACGTCTGCGTGATCGCCCGCGGCGAGCATCTCCGGGCCATGCAGGACCGCGGCTTGACGCTGCTGATCTCCGGGCAAACGAGGCGAGCGCGCGTGGCGGCGAGCGCCGACCCGAGCGACTTCGGACCGCAGGATTACGTCATCTGCGCCCTGAAGGCCCACCAGGCTTACGAGAGCGCGGCGCAGTTCATGCCGTTACTCGGACCGGACACCGCCGTCGTCTCGGCCATGAACGGATTCCCTTGGTGGTATTTCTACAAGGAAGGGGGCCCATTCGAGGGGCGTCATCTCGACGCCGTCGATCCCGGCGCGCGGCAATGGGGGCTCCTCGGCCCCCAACGCGCCATCGGCTGCGTCGTCGATCCGGCGTGCGAAGTGGTCGAACCCGGCGTCATCGAACACCAGGGGCTCGATCGGTTCACACTGGGCGAGCCCGACGGTAGCCGCTCCCGCCGTATCGTCGCCTTGGCCGAAGCCATGACGGCCGCGGGTTTCGAGGCTCCGATCCGGGAAGGGATCCGCTGGAACGTCTGGCTGAAACTCTGGGGCAACGTGTGCTTCAACCCGATCGGCGCGCTGACCGGCGCGACCCTCGACCGGACCGTCGCCGAACCCGCTCTGCAGTCACTCTGCCGGACGATGATGCATGAAGCCAAGGCGGTTTCGGACGCACTTGGCATCGAGATCCCGAACGAGATGATCGATCGGCGGCTTGCGGCGGCCGGGGCTGTCGTGGGCCACAAGATGTCGATGCTGCAAGACCTCGAACGCGGGCGATCGCTGGAGATCGACGCCCTCGTGGCTTCCGTCCGGGAACTCGGGCGGCTGTCCGGCGTCGCCACTCCGACGATCGACGTGGTGCTGGCCCTCGTGCAGGAACGCGGTCGACGGGCCGGGCTCTACACCCCCCTGGCTCCCTTCGAAGGCTCGCGGACGCGCGCTTAGCGCTCCCGAGGAGGTCGACGCTCCGTCATCGCCGAGCGCTGCGTGCTGCGACACGCGTGATGCGAAGCGGCCGAGTCCCGTGAGGACCCTCGGCTTCGTCTGCTCGTTTCCGGTCCGGCCCGTCGCGTGAACTCAGGCGGCCCAGGCAAGGCTCAAGCCCGGGAACCGAGCCTCAGCCGGATCGTCTCGCCTACGAGGTGGGGGCTCGATGCGATGACGACGCCGGCCGCTTCGAGCGCGGCGATCTTGGCACCGGCCGCGTCCCGGCCGTTCATCGTCAAAGCGCCGGCGTGACCCATCCGACGCTCGACCGGTGCGTGGCGGCCGACCACGAGCGCCACGATCGGTATCTTCGGCCTTGCGGCATCGAGGTAATGCGCCACGTCCTGTTCCTCCACCCCGCCGATCTCCCCGATCAGCACGATGCCCGTGGTCGCAGAGTCGGCGAGGAAGAGTTCCAGGCAGTCCCGCATGCTCAGTCCATGGATCGGGTCCCCCCCGACTCCCACGGTCGTCGACTGGCCGAGACCGGCCGCGGAGACCTGTGCCACGACTTCACTGGTCAAGGACGCAGATCGCGAGACGATGCCGACGCCGCCTGGCCGTTCGCTGCCCGTCGCCATCACGCCCATCTTGCACGACCCGGGCGTCAGGATGCCCTGGGAATTCGGGCCCACGAGCCGGGTGCGGGATCCGGAGAGCGCGGCCCGGACCCGCACCATGTCATGGATCGGTACGCGTTCCGTGATCGTCACCACCAGGGGGATCTCGGCCTCGATAGCCTCGATCATGGCGGCGGCCGCATTTGCAGGCGGCACGAAAACCATGCTGGCGTTCGCGCGAGTGTCCCGCACCGCCTCCGCCACCGTGTCGAACACCGGCAGGTCGAGATGCTTGGTTCCGCCTTTGCCCGGCGTCACGCCCGCGACCACGCGCGTGCCATATTCGATCATGCTGACCGTGTGATGGGTTCCGGCCCAGCCGGTCATCCCTTGGCAGAGGACACGCGTCCTGGAATCGATGAGGATCGCCATGATGTCTATCGCCCCGCGGCGGCGACCGCCTGGGAGGCGGCAGCCCACATGTCGGCGCTTTCCATGACGCGGCAGCCGAAGTTCCGGAATCGCGACCGGGCAAAGACCGCGTTGGTGCCGGCGAGACGAACCACCGTCGGCAAGGTGCGGCCGGTGCGGCGCATGGCGATGCCGAGCCCGTCGACGATCACGTCGCAGGGCTGCATGCCCCCGCCGTGGACGTTGATCAGCAGCACGCGCACCTTGGGATTATCGAGCAGGAGGCCGAACCCATGCGCCACGTCCAGGCTTCTGGCCGTCGTCCGGATGTCCATGAAATTGGCCGGCCGACCCCCGGCCTCGCGCACCATGTCGAGGGTCGCCAGGCCGAGTCCGGCTCCATTCGCCGCCAACCCGATGTTGCCGTCCATCCGGACGTAATTCAGTTGCTTCTGCTGCGCCCTGACTTCCAGCTCGGCCTCCTCGTCGTCGTCGCGCAACACGGCGAGCGACGGCTGGCGGAACAGGGCGTTGTCGTCGATCATCATCTTGACGTCGAGCGCCATCAGACTGCCGTCCCGCATGACGGCCAAGGGGTTGACCTCGATCAGGCTGGCGTCGAGCTCGGTGAAGGCTCGCCTGATGTCTTCGACGAGCTTCGTGAAGGCCCCAACCTCATCTCCCTTCAACCCCAGCCGCAGCGCCAAGGCCGCGACATCGGCCGCCTCCAACGGCTGCCGCCCCGTTCCGAGCGGAAGCCGCTGGATCTCGGCTTCGCCGGACAGGATCCTGTCCTCGACCTCGCCTCCGCCCTCGGGACTCGCGACGAGGACGACCTCGCCGACGGAGGCGTCGATCAGCAACGATAGATACAGTGTGCGCGCCGGCTCCATGCCGGCCTCGACGAGCAGGCGCTTCACCAATTGCCCGTTGGGCCCGCTTTGCTCGGTAACGAGGCGCCGCCCGAGCAGTTCCTGCGCGGCTTTTTCGGCAAGGTCGGCGGAGCGGACCAGGGACACGCCACCGGCTTTCCCGCGCCCGCCGGCCCGGATCTGGGCTTTGACCGCCAGAGCCGACGTCCCCAGCCGCTGGGCGATGTCGTGCACTTCCCCGGTCGTGACCGCGACCTCCCCCGAGGGCACCGCCACACCGAAGCGCGCCAGGATCCGTTTCGCTTGGAACTCCTGCAGGATCATGGGTCCTACTCGACCGCGACGACGTCCCCCCCGAGGCTCACCTCCTTGGGCCGCGGCGGAACGACATCGCCCAGGGCTCCGCTCGCCTTGATCTCGTCGATGCGGCGCTCATCGAAGCCGAGCACGTCGCGCAGGACCTGGTCGGTGTGCTCGCCGAGCAGGGGGGAGCGGGTGACTTCGGTCGGGCTGTCGGACATCTTGATCGGATTGCCGACCGTGAGATAGGGGCCGCGCTTCGGGTGGTCGACCTCGACGACGGTGCCGGTGTCGCGCAGCGACCGCTCCTCGGCGATCTCCCGCATCGACAGGATCGGTCCGCACGGGATGTCGAACTCGTTCAGGATGTCCATGGCCTCGAACTTCGTCTTGGTCATGGTCCATGCCTCGATCCGGGCGAAGATCTGGTTGAGCTTCGGCAAGCGCGCTGCCGGTTTCGCGTAGCCCGGATCCGTCTTCCACCCCGGCTCGCCGATCACATCGCAGATCGCTTCCCAGACCGGGGCCTGCGTGATGAAGTAGATGTAGGCGTTGGGGTCGGTCTCCCAGCCCTTGCACTTCAGGATGCGGCCTGGCTGGCCACCGCCTGAATCGTTGCCGGCGCGCGGCACGGCGTCGCCGAACGCGATCCCTTCGCCGAACTGGCTGTACTCCTGCAACGGGCCGTGAGCGAGCCGCTGCTGGTCGCGGAGCTTGACGCGGCAAAGGTTCAGCACGCCGTCCTGCATGGCCACGGTGACCTTTTGCCCGTGCCCGGTCTTCTCGCGCTGGAGCAGCGCCGCGACGATGCCCAGAGCCAGATGCAGGCCGGTGCCGCTGTCGCCGATCTGGGCCCCCGTCACCAGCGGGAGACCGTCGCGGAAGCCGGTCGTCGATGCCGAGCCGCCGGCACATTGGGCGACATTCTCGTAGACCTTGCAATCCTCGTATTTCCCGGGACCGAAACCCTTGATGGACGCCAGGACCATGCGCGGGTTGATCGACTGGATATGGGCCCAAGTCAGGCCCATCCGGTCGAGGGCGCCCGGCGCGAAATTCTCGACCAGGACATCGCAGGTCTTGATCAGGGACTCGAGCACCTCCTTGCCGGCGCGGTTCTTGGAGTCGATGGTGATCGAACGCTTGTTCGAATTCAGCATCGTGAAATACAGGCTGTCGGCATTGGGAACGTCACGCAACTGCCCGCGCGTGATATCGCCGACCCCGGGGCGCTCGACCTTGATCACGTCGGCGCCGAACCATGCGAGGAGCTGGGTGCAGGTCGGGCCCGATTGCACGTGGGTGAAATCGAGGATGCGGACGCCGTCCAGTGCCTTGGTCATGATAGCCTCTCGAGGTTGATCAGATCGCCTTGCCGCGGGCCTGGTCCCCTGGGAACAGGCCCGCATCGTTCCACCAAACCGGTCTTTACTGCGTCGGCTTCTTGCGAAGCTGGCTTTGCGGGTTGAGGTTGCCGATCCTGCCGCTCTCGCTGCCGGCCGCAGGGTCGATCACGGCATTGATGAGGGTCGGTGTGCCGGAGTCCATCGCCACGTTCACGGCGCGCTTCAGCTCGTCGGGGGTCGTCACGTGGACGCCAGTGCCGCCGAAGGCCTCCATCATCTTGTCGTAGCGCGAACCCTTGACGAAGACGGTCGGCGCGGCGTCCGAACCGCCCGTCGGATTGACGTCGGTTCCGCGATAGATGCCATCGTTGTTGAAGATGACGATGCAGACCGGAAGGCGGTACCGGCAGATCGTTTCCACTTCCATGCCGGAGAAGCCGAAAGCACTGTCGCCTTCGACGGCCAGCACGGGCTTGCCGGTCTCGATGGCGGCCGCGATGGCGAAGCCCATGCCGATGCCCATCACGCCCCAGGTTCCAACGTCCAGACGCTTGCGCGGCTGATACATGTCGATGACGCCGCGCGCGAGATCCAGCGTGTTGGCGCCTTCATTGACCAGGATGGCGTCCGGCCGCTCCTTGATGATGGTGCGCAGCGCACCGAGGGCACCGTGGAAGTCCATCGGCGCGGAGTTCTTCATCAGCCTCGGCGCCATCTTGGCGATGTTATCGTCCTTCTTCGCCTTGACGGCACCGGTCCAATCGGCTGGCGCAGTCGCCCAGCCGGCATCGATCCCTTCGAGGAGAGCAGAGACGCAGGAGCCGATGTCGCCGACCAGCGGCGCCGCGATCTCGATGTTGCTATCCATCTCCTTGGGCTCGATGTCGATCTGGATGAACCGCTTCGATCCGGGCTCGCCCCAGCTCTTCCCCTTGCCGTGCGACAGCAGCCAGTTGAGGCGTGCGCCGATCAGCACGACGACGTCGGAGTCCTTCAGCACGGTCGAGCGCGCCGCGCCTGCGCATTGCGGATGCGTGTCGGGCAGAAGGCCCTTGGCCATGCTCATCGGCAGGAAAGGAATGCCGCTCCTCTCGACGAGAGCGCGGATCGCGTCATCGGCCTGCGCGTAGGCCGCGCCCTTGCCGAGGATGATCAGGGGGCGCTTGGCACTCTTGAGGACGTCGAGCGCACGCTTGACCGCGGCCGGAGCGGGACGCTGAGCTGGCGCGGGGTCGATGACCTTGACGAGCGATCTTGCGCCAGCTTCCGCGTCCATGACCTGGGAGAAGAGCTTGGCCGGCAGGTCGAGATAGACGCCGCCCGGACGACCGGACGCGGCGGCCCGGATGGCGCGCGCCACGCCGATGCCGATGTCTGCCGCATGCAGCACCCGGAAGGCCGCCTTGCAGAGGGGCTTGGCGATGGCCAACTGGTCCATCTCCTCGTAATCGCCCTGCTGCAGGTCGACGACCTCGCGCTCGGACGAGCCGCTGATCAGGATCATCGGGAAGCAGTTGGTCGTGGCATTGGCCAGCGCCGTCAGCCCGTTGAGAAAGCCGGGCGCCGACACCGTGAGGCAGATGCCGGGCTGCTTCGTCAGGTAGCCGGCGATTGCAGCCGCATTGCCGGCGTTCTGCTCGTGCCGGAACGAGATCACGCGGATGCCTTCGGCCTGTGCCATCCGGCCGAAGTCGGTGATCGGAATACCTGGCACGCCGTAGATTGTCCTGATGCCGTTGAGCTTGAGCGCATCGATGACGAGGTGGAAGCCATCCGTCAGGTCCTGCTGTGGCTCGACCTCGGCTTTGCTTACATCGATGTTCTGCGCTAATGCGGACATTCCGCTCCCTCCCCGAAGATACTTGGCTGCACTGTGTCGCCGCTTGGCCGTCTCGACGAGCGTTGGGCTTGCTCCGCGAGCCTGAGCGTGCGCGCGCCCGGCCATTCGTCCGATCCCGCACTACGGGCTAATGAGAGAAGCGTCAAACACGCGCGGATACAGGAACCACCAGGACGCTCTCCGTTTATGGCCCGGTGCAACCGACGAGCAATCCTGCCAGGGGTTCGGCAGGATGACTCATCGACACAACCGGGCGCGAGACTTGGCGGGGTGACCGAGAGCACCATGGCTCCGGACCGCTCACCGGGTTCCGCACGATGCCCGCATGTTTGCTGGCAGGCCTCGTGCCGTGGTCGGCCGTCGAAGCCGCCGTAACGCGCAGGGTGCGGTGATCGCCATCGGGCTTGGATCCTCCCCAGGGTTGGACGGAAACGCTGTTCCGGATCGGTGGGCGAGAGCAACGTGCCGTCGCACGTCGCGCAATGTACCACCGTCGGCGTCTCCCGATTATCGGCGACGTTGGCATGCCAAATGCCAGACTGTCAATCGAGGCGACGTCCCATCGACCATCGCCCGGTCGGATGGTCTTCCGCCAGGGATAAGCGGCCTTGAAGGGTTGCATGAGCGCTCGGCCGAGACTTGACAAAATCGGCTCCTGGTATGCCAAATGCCAAAAGCTGACAAACCGGTCTGCGGCGCAGGCGCGCCCTGACCGCAGAAACGAGTGGGAGCAGACTCATGGATGTTCAGGCGACGACGCGCGGCAGCAACGGGCAGGTACGCGGCATCCTCGACAAGGTCAGGGCGGAGGGCCGGACCAGCCTCACGGCGCCCGAAGGCAAACTGCTTTGCGACGCTTACGGCATACCGGTACCGAAGGAAACGGTGGCGACCTCGGCAGAGGACGCCGCCAAGGCTGCCGCCGAGATGGGGTTCCCGGTGGTGATGAAGATCGTCTCCCCCGACATCCTGCATAAGACGGAGGCCGGCGGCGTCATCGTCGGCGTCGCCTCGTCCGAGGAGGCCAAGGCCGGCTACGAGAAGATCCTGGCCAACGCCAAGCGCTACAAGGCAGACGCCAAGATCGAGGGCATCCAGGTCCAGCAGATGCTGAAGGGCGGCACCGAAGTGATCGTCGGCTCCATCACCGACGGCTCATTCGGCAAACTCGTGGCTTTCGGCCTCGGCGGCGTGCTGGTCGAGGTCCTCAAGGACATCACCTTCCGGCTCGCGCCCGCCACCAAGGACGATGCCTTGTCCATGCTGGACGGCATCCAGGCCAAGGAGATGCTGCATGGCGTGCGCGGAGGCGACGCGGTCAACCGCGACGCACTTGCCGACATCATCGTCAGGGTATCGCAACTCGTCAGCGATTTTCCCGAGATCATCGAACTCGACCTGAACCCGGTCTTCGCCACCAAGGACGATGCAGTCGCGGCCGATGTCCGCATCGTAGTGGATTTCGCCTACGAGCCGCGCAAGGCGGCCCACACTGAGGACGAGATCGTCACGGCGATGAACCGCATCATGCGGCCCAAGGCGGTCGCGGTGATCGGCGCTTCCGCGGAAGCCGGCAAGATCGGCAATTCCGTCATGAAGAACCTCATCAACGGCGGCTACAAGGGCGATATCTATCCCGTCCACCCGAAAGCCGAGGAGATCCTGGGCTACAAGGCCTACAAGTCGGTCAAGGACGTGCCCGGGGTGATCGACACCGCCGTTTTCGCCATTCCCGCCAAGTTCGTCGCGGGCGCGCTGATCGAGTGCGGCGAGAAGCAGATCCCCGGCGCGGTCCTGATCCCGTCGGGCTTTGCCGAGGCCGGAGAGCCGGAACTGCAGGACGAGATCGTCGCGGTCGGGAAGAAGTACAACATCCGGCTCATGGGACCCAACATCTACGGCTTCTACTACACGCCGGAGAACCTCTGCGCGACCTTCTGCACGGCCTACGACGTCAAGGGCTCGGCCGCGCTGTCGTCCCAGTCGGGCGGCATCGGCATGGCCATCATCGGCTTCTCGCGCTCGGCCAAGATGGGCGTCTCGGCCATCGTCGGTCTCGGCAACAAGTCGGACATCGACGAGGACGACCTGCTGGCCTTCTTCGAGCAGGACCCGAACACCAACATCATCGCCCAGCATCTGGAGGACTTGAAGGACGGCCGCGCCTTTGCGGAAGCCGCCAAGCGGGTCTCCAGGAAGAAGCCGATCGTGGTCCTGAAGGCAGGCCGCACGACGGCCGGCGCCAAGGCGGCCGCCTCCCATACCGGCGCTCTCGCGGGCAACGACAAGATCTACGAGGACGTCTTCAAGCAGGTCGGCGTGATCCGCGCCCGTTCGCTGCGCCAGCTCCTCGAATTCGCGCGCGGCATTCCGGTGATGCCGACGCCCAAGGGCGAGAACGTCGTCATCATCACGGGTGCCGGGGGCTCGGGCGTCCTCCTGTCCGACAGTTGCGTCGACAACGGCCTGTCCCTGATGGCCATGCCGGCCGATCTCGATGCGGCATTCCGCAAATTCATTCCGCCCTTCGGAGCGGCCGGCAACCCGGTCGACATCACGGGCGGCGAGCCTCCCCTGACCTACAAGAACACCGTCAAGCTGGGGCTCGAGGACCCTCGCATCCACGCCCTGATCCTCGGCTATTGGCACACGATCGTCACCCCGCCCATGGTCTTCGCCAAGCTGATGGTCGAAGTGAAGGAGGAGATGAAGGCCAAAGGCGTCGAGAAACCGATGGTCGCGTCGCTCGCCGGCGACGTCGAAGTCGAAGAAGCGGCGGAGTACCTTTATCTGAACGGTATCCCGGCCTATGCGTACTCCACCGAATTGCCCGTGGAGGTCCTCGGCGCAAAGTATAAGTGGGCTCGCGGCGCTGGCCTGCTCTAAAGTCGCCTGAAGCTGACGGTCGGGCACGAGACGCGGGCGGCAATGGCGTGCCCGCGCCGAAACCCGCCAGAAACGTCATGCATCCGGTCCCGTTGGGAAGCGGCGGCTTGGTGGTTCTGCGCGAAAGCACCGACGTCGGCCGCGGTAGGCCGGATCACCGCGGCATCGGGCCTCGAGACGATTGGGGCCGACGGGCTCGACGATGCGGCCCAGAAGATCGTGCAGACCCTGCGGGAGAAGAGCCGATGTCCGTCCTGATCGACAGCAACACCAAGGTCCTGTGTCAGGGCTTTACCGGGAAGAACGGCACCTTCCACTCCGAACAGGCGATCGCCTACGGCACCACGCTGGTGGGTGGCACCTCGCCCGGCAAGGGCGGGCTGACCCATCTCGGCCTGCCGGTGTTCGACA
>CAXUCF010000138.1:2656-13157 GCA_964249275.1 uncultured Lichenihabitans sp. | reverse complement strand
CGCCGCTCGTCGATGAAAACCATATAGGCCACCACAACACTCACCGTCAATGCCCATCTTCATAAATCCGTCCGAAACAACGGCGACGGCTGGAAGTGCAGGCCCGGAGACACGCCACAAGCCAAGGAAATCCCAAGTCATTTCGGAGCACATGGCCAGGTCGAGCGGATCACCGGGTTCCGAAGCGCCGCGCCGCCATGCTAGGCACGGGACTGCAGCGCATTCAGCCGCTGCTACCGGGGCCGCCATGGACAATGTCATCATCGTCGACCACCCGCTCGTCCAGCACAAGCTGACGCTGATGCGCATGGAGGAACGCTCCATCAAGGGCTTCCGGCAGCTCATGAACGAGATCGGCATGCTGCTCTGCTATGAGGTGACGCGCGACCTGCCGGTGGAACTCGTCGAGATCAGGACGCCGCTTCAGCCCATGATGGCGCCGCTGATCGCCGGCAAGAAACTGGTGTTCGCCCCCATCCTGCGGGCCGGCGTGGGCTTCCTCGACGGCATGCTGGACCTCGTACCCTCGGCTCGCGTGGCCCATATCGGCCTTTACCGGGACCCCGAGACGCTTCAGGCCGTGGAATATTACTTCAAGGCGCCGACCGACATCGCCGAGCGCCTGACGATCGTCATGGACCCCATGCTGGCGACCGCCAATTCGG
Source organism: uncultured Lichenihabitans sp. (assembly GCA_964249275.1). Lineage (GTDB taxonomy): Bacteria > Pseudomonadota > Alphaproteobacteria > Rhizobiales > Beijerinckiaceae > Lichenihabitans. The sequence continues at coordinate 12,492 of CAXUCF010000138.1, read as the reverse complement.
CTATCGCGGCCATCGACCTCTTGAAGCAGCGCGGCGCACGCGATCTCCGTTTCGTGTGCCTGCTGGCCGCCCCCGAGGGCGTGGCGAAGCTGCGCAGCGCGCATCCGGACGTGTCGATGTGGACGGCGGCCGTCGACGAGAGGTTGAACCAGCACGGCTATATCGTGCCGGGCCTCGGGGACGCCGGCGACCGGATGTTCGGAACCAAATAGGACCGTGGTCTCGGAACCGATTCCCGCCGTGGACACCCTGTCGAACGCCGAAGCTCGCCGCGTCGCCCTCGCGGCGCAGGGTTTCGGACGCGCTCGGCCGGACCGGCCGGTCGACGCCCGCCACCTCGGGCGTAATCTCGACCGGCTGGCCCTGCACCAGATCGACAGCGTCAACGTGCTGGCACGGGCACATTACCTGCCCGCCTTCTCGCGGCTCGGCCCCTACGACCGGACCCTGCTCGACCGCGCCGCCTGGGGGCCGCGCCGCGAGCGGCGCCTCTTCGAATATTGGGCCCACGAAGCCTCGCTGATCCCGGTCGAGCATCAGCCCCTGTTCCGCTGGCGCATGGCCCGGGCCGACCGCGGCGCGGGCTGCTACGGGCGGCTGCGGGCCTATGCCACGACCGAACGCGCCGCGGCCGAAGCCGTGTTGGCCCGGATCGTGGCCGAAGGAGCGATGGCGGCGAGCGACTTCGAGAACGGCCGCGCCGCAGGGCGGGGAAGCCGCGGCGGCTGGTGGGGCTGGGGCGAGACCAAGCAGGCGCTCGAGTGGCTCTTCTGGGCCGGGCACATCACCACGGCGACCCGCCGCGGGGCCTTCGAGCGGGTCTACGACGTCCCCTCGCGCGTGCTGCCCAAGGCCGTGCTGGCCCTGCCGACGCCGGACGAAGGCGCGGCCCACCGGACCCTGCTGGACCTCGCGGGGCGTGCGCTCGGGATCGCCACGGCGAGGGACCTGCGCGACTACTTCCGGCTCGGTCCCGAGGACGCGCGGCCGGGGATCGCGGCCCTGATCGAGATGGGCCGCCTGCGGCCGGTTGCGGTCGAGGGCTGGGTGCAGCCGGCCTATCTTCATGCCGAGGCGCGACTGCCCCGGAGAGTGGAAGCCTGCGCCCTGCTGTCGCCCTTCGACCCGCTCGTCTGGGAGCGGTCGCGCGCCGAGCGGCTGTTCGGGTTCCGCTACCGGATCGAGATCTACGTGCCGGTCGACAAACGGCAGCACGGTTATTACGTGCTGCCGTTCCTGCTCGGCGACCGTCTGGTGGCCCGCGTCGACCTCAAGGCGGACCGCGCCGCGGGGCGGCTGCTCGTCCTGGGCACGCATCTCGAACCGGGGGCGCCGCGCGGGACCGACGAGGCGCTCGCGGCCGAATTGAGCACTGTGGCGGGCTGGCTGAGGTTGGAGACGGTCGGCCGAGGCGGCGATGCGGGTCCGCCCTCGCGCCCGTGAGAGACCGGGTCCGGATCATCAATCGGATTCCCATGGGAGGCCTCAGGCCCGCGGCGGCCGCAATCGGCGGCCTGTCTCGTGATCGAACAGCAGGATGTCCGACGGCGCGACCGCCACGCCCACCGGCTCCCCGACCGAGAGCCTCGGCCTTTCGGTGGTGAACACCTTCAGTCCCTGCCCTGCGAGATCCAGGTGGATCACCGATGCGAGCCCGGTGGGTTCCACGAGGTCGACGACCGCCGCCGCTCCGGTGCCGGCCGGCCCGATGCGCAGGCGCTCGGGCCGGATCCCCAGCGTGACGCGCGCGCCCGAGGACGATCCGGCCGGGCGCGCCACCGTGGCCAGGACGGCATCGCCGGCCCGGACGGTCGCGGCACCGGTGTCCGCGCCGCCTCCCGCGCTCATGCCGTCTGGCGCACCCGCGCCCTCTCCGAAGCCCACGCTCCCGTCGAGGAAGTTCATGGCGGGCGAGCCGATGAACCCCGCCACGAAGGTGTTGGCCGGGTCGTCGTAGAGCTCGGCCGGAGGCCCGACCTGCTGGGCCACGCCCTCGTTCATGGCGACGATCCGGTCCGCCATGGTCATGGCCTCGATCTGGTCGTGGGTGACGTAGATGGAGGTCGCGCCGAGGTCGCGGTGGAGCTTGCGAATCTCGTAGCGCATCTGCTCGCGCAGGCGCGCGTCGAGGTTCGACAAGGGCTCGTCGAACAGGAAGGCCTTGGGCTCGCGCACGATGGCGCGCCCCATGGCGACGCGCTGGCGCTGCCCGCCCGACAGGGCGCGCGGCTTGCGCTCGATCAGGGCATCGAGCCCGAGCTTGCGGCTTGCCCCGGCAACGGCGGCCGCGATGCGCTCGGCCGCGACGCGCTTCAGCTTCAGGCTGAAGCTCATGTTGTCGCGCACGCTCATGTGCGGGTAGAGCGCGTAGGACTGGAACACCATGGCGATGTCGCGGTCCTTCGGCGGGAGATCGTTGACGAGGCGGCTGCCGATCCGGATCTCGCCCGCCGTGATCTCCTCGAGCCCGGCCACCAGCCTCAGCAGGGTCGACTTCCCGCAGCCAGATGGGCCGACCAGCACCACGAACTCGCCGTCGCGGATCGCGAGGTCGATGCCGCGCAGCACCGGCACGCTGCCGAAGGACTTGCGGACGCCCGCGATGTCGATGGCCGCCATGGCGTCAGCCCTTCACGGCGCCGGCCGTCAGGCCCTGCACGAGGTAGCGTTGGATGAAGAAGAAGAACCCGCAGACCGGGATCAGCGCCAGAACCCCGGCCGCCATCATCTGCCCGAAGTCGACCGAGAACTTCGACACGAAGGCGAGCAGGCCGACCGGGAATGTGCTGGCCTCCGACGACGAGTTCAGCATGAGGGCAAAGAGCAGTTCGCTCCAGGCCGCCGTGAAGACGAAGCCGAGGGTTGCGGCCAGTCCGGGAAGGGTCAGCGGCAGGATGACGCGCAGAAGGGCCTGGAACCGCGTCGCCCCGTCGATCATCGCGGCCTCCTCCAGATCCTTGGGGATGCCGTCGAAGAAGGACTGCATGAGGAAGCTCGCAAAGGGCACGTTGAAGGCCGTGTAGACGATCACCAGACCCGTCAGGCTGTCCGTGAGCCCGAGCGGCGAGAGAAGGCGGAAAATCGGCGCCACGATCATGACGAGCGGGAACATCTGGCTGACCAGCAGCACGCCGACGATCCAGAACTTGCCCCGGAACGCGAAGCGGGAGAAGCCGTAGCCGGCTCCCGCTGCCACCAGGGTCGAGATCGCGGCCGTCACGGTCGACACGATCACGCTGTTGCGAAAGAACAGCGGGAATTGCGTGTGCCCGACGACCGAGACGTAATGGGCGAGGGTGACGCGCGACGGCCAGAACCTCACGCCCTCGCTGTAGAGGAGATCGTTCGGCGTCAGCGACACCTTGAGAAGCCAGAACAGCGGGAACAGGGCAAACGCGACGAAGCAGAACAGCAAGCCGTAATGGAACATCCAGTAGAGCGCACGCCGAGGCCGCACGGCGCGCATCAGTTCCGCGCCGTCAGGGCCTGGCGCAGCACGACGAGCGCCATGGCATAAGCGAGCAGCAGGACGAGCAGCACGGCCGCGACCGCCGAGGCATAACCGAAGTCGAGCCGCTGGAACGCCAGCGTGAAGATGTAGCTCGACAGGATCTGGGTCGAGTCGGCCGGGCCCCCCTTGGTCATCACCACGATCAGATCGGCGAAATTGGCGATCCAGACGGTCCGCAGCAGCACCGTGATGGCGATGGTCGGGGCCAGGAACGGCAGCGTGATGCTGCGGAACCGCCGCACGGCACCGGCCCCGTCGATGGCTGCGGCTTCGTAGACATCCTTCGGGACGGACTGCAGAGCGGCCAGCAGCGTGATGGCGAAGAACGGGATGCCCCACCACACATTGGCGATCACCGGTCCCCAGATGGCGTGGTCGGGGCTCGACAGGAGGTTGTCGGGCGTTGCCATGAGCCCTAGTCGCACGAACCAGGACGGCAGTGGCCCGACCACCGGGTTGAACAGCCAGGCCCAGTTCAGGCCCGACAGGAAGCTCGGGACCGCCCAGGGCAGGAACACCAGGGCCTGGATGATGCCGCGGCCCGGAAACGGCCGATCGAGCAGCAGGGCGAGGACGAGGCCCAACCCGAACTGAAGCACCACGGACGACACCGTCCAGGTCACGGTGTTGCGCAGGGCGTTCCAGAAGCTGGCGTCGCGGTAGAGCTGCCGAAAGTTGTCCAGCCCCACGAAGCCGCCGCTGTCGGGATCGAGCAGCGTGAGGTCGCGGAACGCGTAGGATAGTCCGACGACCAGCGGCACCAGCATGATGAGGGCGATCAGGAACACCGAAGGCACGGTGTAGAAGTAGGGTTCCGCCACGACGGCGAGGCGGCGCCGGACCGAACGCCGCGGGCCGGCCCGCCCGAGCGCCGCCGCAGCCGTCATGGCCGGGATCCCGACAGTGCCGGCCGGGATCCCGGCCTCGCCATCGTCCGGTGTTGCGCGGAGCTTCTGCGGCTCAAGGCTTCGCCATGGCCTTTTGCTTGTCCTTGGTCAGCACGGCCGCCCATTGCCTGTTCATGTCCTCGGGCGTGAGCTGGCCGAGCAGCGCCTGCTGGCTCGTCTTGACGGCGATGGAATCGGCGAAATAGGCGAAGCCCGGCACATAGGTCGGCATGACGAGGGGCACCACATCCTTGTCGCTCAGCTCCGCGAACCAGCCCTTGAACTGGTCGGTCTTGTAGAAGGGATCGCTCTCGGCTGCCTTGTAGACCGGCAGGGCGCCGGTCCGCTTGTTCCAGGCGATGTTGCCTTCCGGCCCATCCAGCGTGGCGATGAGCTCCCAACCGAGGTCCTTATGCTGGCTGCTGGCGAACATCGCCCAGCCGGCATAGCCGAGGGTGGGATAGGCGCGACCGGACGGGCCCTTGGGCATCGTGGCGACCCCGAACTCGTCGGGTTTCATGCGCTCCGCGATCGCGATCAGCGCGTCGGGATCCTGGTCGAGCATCGCGCAGGTACCGGAGTAGAAGCCCGCCACGATCTCGTTGAAGCCCCAGTTGACGCTGTCCTTCGGGGCGCCGCCGCTCGTGTAGAGGTCGACGAGGAACGCCGAACCCTTGACCCAGCCGGGCTCGGTCAGGGTCGAGGTGCCATCGTCCTTGAAGAACTGGTCCGATCCGGCCTCGGTCGCGCCGAACATCATCCAGCCGTTGAGTCCGCCGGGGCCGCCGCGCAGGCAGTAGCCCGATTTGCCGGGCAGCGCCGAGACCGCTTTGGCGTCCGCGGCGAACTCGTCCAGCGTCTTCGGCGGCTCGGCGATGCCGGCCTGCTTGAACAGGACCTTGTTGTAGAACAGGGCCCGCAGATAGAAACCGTAGGGCAGCATGTAGGCGGTCCGCTCGACGTAGCGGCCCATCTCGAGGGCACGGTCGTTGAGGCCGGCGGTCTCCTTCCATTTGGCCAGGTAGGGCTCGAGGTTCTCGAGCCGCCTGCCGTTTGCGTAGAGCGAAAGCCAGCGGTCCGGCATCTCGACCACGTCTGGTGTATCCCCCGCCGACACCATGGTGGCGAACTTCTCGAAGGCCGTGCCCCAGGCCAGCGACGTGATCTCGACGCGGACGCCCGGGTGGCTCTGCTCGAAGCCGGCCACGATGGTCTTCAGCGTCTCGGTCCGCTCGGGGCTGGTGATGACCTCGACGAGCTTGAGCGTGGTGTCGGCCAGGGCTGGGCCGGCCAGCAGCATGCAGGCGGTCGCACTCAAGAGCAGCGGTTTCAGCATCGTCGGGTCCCTCCCTTTGTCGTCGTCATGATGGACGCCGCGCCGCCGCGATGGCCGCGGCGAGATCGGCCCAGAGCGCTTCGGTGCCTTCGAGCCCGACCGCGAGCCGGACCATGCGGGCCGGCACGCCGAAATCCACCGCGGAATTCGGCCCCGCCGCCTGGCCGCGCGCCACCAGGGCCGGGACCACCAGGCTCTCGTGACCGCCCCAGCTCACGCCGAGCTGGAACAGCCCCAGCGCATCGCAGAAGGCCGGGATGTCGATGTCCTCGTCGAACACGAAGGAGAACAGCCCACTGGTGCCGCCGAGGCCGTGCGGCATGGCGGGCGCGAGGGCCGGATGGAACACCGCCGCGACGCAGGGCTCCTCGGCGAGGCGCCGGGCCAGCGTCAGGGCAGCGGCCTCGTGGGCCCGGAGGCGGCTGGGCAGCGTGCGCAGGCCGCGCAGCAGCAGCCACGCCTCGAAGGGGGCGAGCTTGGCCCCGATATAGGGGCAGATGGTCTGGCGGACGTGGCGGATCAACTCGCTCCGGCCCGCCACCACGCCCGCAACCGTATCGCTATGGCCGCCGATATATTTGGACGCCGAATGGATCACGAGGTCGACGCCCAGCGAGACCGGCCGCTGAAAGACCGGCGTGGCCCATGAATTGTCGATCATCGTCATGACGTCGTGCCGGCGCGCGAGACCGGCCAACGCGCCGACGTCGAGGGCCTGCATGGTCCAGCTGGTCGGGCTCTCCAGGTACAGGAGCCTGGCGCCGGGCAACGCCGCCGCGACGGCGGCGTGATCGGCGCCGTCGACGTAGGCGACCGTCACCTGCAGCTTCTTGAGCAGGGTCTCGAACAGACGGTAGGCGTCCGGATAGACATGCCTGACGCAGACGATCCGGTCGCCCGGCGCCACGAAGGCCAGCACGGCGCCCGAGATGGCCGCCATGCCGCTCGGGAAGCCGATGGCGTCCTCCGCGCCTTCGAGGGCCGCCATCTTCTGCTCGAACAGCGTGACGGTCGGGTTGGTGGTGCGCGAATAGACGTTGCGCGCCTTCCGGCCCGCATAGGTCTCCACCATGTCGGCGAGTGTCGCGAAGGTGAAGAGCGACGTCTGCACGATCGGCGGCACCACGGCCTCGAAGGCGTGGGGTCCGTCATGGGCGACGATGCGCTCGGCCTCGGCAAAGCGGTCTGCCGTCATGCGGGCAAGGCTTCGATGGCGTGCTCGCCGCGGACGCGGACCGCGAACGGCAGGAGGACCAGGGCGGCATCGTGTTCCATCAACGTCGACATGCGCGCGGGACAACCCGATAGACCAAGACGAGCCGGAGACGGAGTTGGTCAGATATTCGAGCTTAACGGTCGGGCCATGACGGTCAAGCGGAGAGCCGTGGTCGTCCCCGACGGCAGCACCATCGCGGTCTCAGGTCGGCTCGAGTACCTCGATACCGTATTCCTCGGCCGCGGCGACCAACCACCCGTAGAGCGTGCCGGCGTAGCTCCGCGCGACTGAGAGATCGTAGCTCGGCTCCGCATCACACTGCCGGATGTGCACGCCGATGTGGAAGGCCGCCGTGATGGCGACGTCGCCCGGTCCGAAGGTGCGCGGATGCAGATCGATCGCCACGGCCTTGGCGAGAAGGTCGCGCACAGACGGGCCGCCGAGCCGCAAGACCAACCGGCCGTCACCCTGGCCCGTGATCGCCGCCAACCCGCCGAGCCCGGCACGCAGGGTCGTCTCGAGGTCTCCGGCTTGGCCTTCGGAGAGAGCTGTCCAGCGCGCGTCGCCAGCCCATAGAAACGCCAAACGCGCGTCGCCGACCCATCGCGGGGTGTCCGGCAGATCGAGGCCATAGGTGTCGCGCACGATGCGGGCGAGTTCCGCGGTCTGGCGCCGGCGCGCCGCGACCGTGACGATGTCGAGCCCGCCGCGTTCCTGCAGCACGACCCCCGGCCTGCCCGCCCTGCCGTGAAGTCCTGGTCGCAGCATGCCGGCCAGCGCCGAGCGGGCCGGGAGACGGTGCTCAGGCATGCAGGCGCTGCCCTTCCGGGTCGACGAACACGGGGGAGACCACCTCGACCGCGACGTCGCCTGCACGGATCGGGTCGTAAGCCCGAACGATCTCCCCCGTCCGTTCCGCGCCGCGCGCCAAGAGCCCGAGGCCGATCCATTGCTCGAGGGCCGGCGAGTAGGCCACCGAGGTGACATGGCCTTCGTCGTCGGCTGCGGTGCCTTCGGCGTCCCGGCGCACGAGATGCGCCCCACCCCGCAACCTCGCGGCGCGGTCCACGGGTTTGAGACCTACCAGGACGGGCCGGTCGGGGTCGGTCAGCCCGGGACGTTGAGCCATGGCACGGCCGATGAAGTCCTTCTTGGTCGACAGCATGCGGCCGAGGCCGAGATCGGCCGCGGTCGTCTGCCCGTTCAGCTCGTTGCCGGCCGCGTGGCCCTTCTCGACGCGGAGCACGCCCAGCGCCTCGGTCCCGTAGGCGCAGATGCCGAGGGGCTCGCCCTGCGCCATCAGCCTACGCATGAGCGCATCGCCGTGGCGTGCCGGCACCGCGAGTTCGAACGCCAGCTCGCCCGAGAAGGACAGGCGGAACAGGCGCGCCCGAACACCACCGCAGACCGTCAGCTCGGCGCAGCCCATGTGCGGAAGAGCGGTGCCGGAGAAGTCGAACGGCGCGTCGACCACCCGCTCCAGCACGGTGCGCGACCGCGGCCCGGCGATGGAAAGCTGCGTCCACTGGTCGGTGACGGACGCCATCTGCACGTCGAGTTCCGGCCACAGCCACTGCAGGCAGAACTCGAGGTGCTGGTACACCTTCACGGCGTTGACTGTGGTCGTAGTGACGATGAAACGGTCGGGATCGAGGCGCGCCGCCGTGCCGTCGTCCATCACCATGCCGTCCTCGCGCAGCATCACGCCGTAGCGGACGCGACCGACCGGCAGGGACGCAAACGCGTTGGCGTAGACGCGATCGAGCAGCACGGCCGCATCGGGCCCCTGCACGTCGATCTTTCCGAGCGTGCTCACGTCGCAGACACCGACGGCCTCGCGCACGGTGCGGGCTTCGCGGGTCGCAGCCGCGAGCCAGTCCGTTTCGCCGGGACGGGGGAAGTATTGCGCGCGGAGCCAGAGCCCCGCCTCGACGAAGACCGCACCCTGCTCCGCGGCCCAGTCGTGTGTGGCGGTGCGGCGGACCGGCTTGAAGTCCTTGCCGCGATGATGGCCGGCCAGCGCCCCGATGGCGACCGGCGTGAAGGGCGGCCGGAACGTCGTGGTGCCCGTCTCGGCGATCGACCGCTCGGAGGCCTCGGCCATCAGGGCGAGGCCGTTGACGTTGGAGGTCTTGCCCTGGTCGGTCGCCATGCCGAGCGTCGTGTAGCGCTTCAGATGCTCGACCGCGCGGAACCCCTCGCGGTGGGCGAGCGCGACGTCGCTGGCACCCACGTCGTTCTGCAGGTCCACGAAGCTCTTGCCGCGGCCGCCCTTGACCCGCCACAGCGGGCGCGACGCCGTGCTCTCGCGGTCGACGGGCGGGACCGCGGGAAGGTTCGTCTGGAAGCCGGTCCTCCGCGCGGCTTCGGCGCCGGCGGATGCGCCGGCCGCGAGGCAGAGATCGAGCGACAGGTCACCACTGGCGGCTCCCGCCACCGCCATCCCGGGCGGCAGCCGCTCCGGGGGCAGGAACAGCGCTCGTTCTTCGGTCCAGACGGGCCTGCCGCCGTGGTGCGACGTGAGATGGACCGTCGGGCTCCAACCGCCCGACACGGCCAGAACGTCGCAGTCGAGATCCTGCCGCCGGCCGGACGCATCGGTCACCTCCACGCCGCGGACCGCCAGCCTGCCCCGGACCCGGGTGACGACGCCGCCGGCGATCAGCGGCGCTTCCGCAGCCGCGGCGGCCACGCGGACTTCGGGCGGCACGTCGGCCCGGGCATCGACCAGGGCCGCGACGGCGACGCCCGCCGCAGCAAGATCCGCCAGCGTCCGCGACGCGTCGTCGTTGTTGCAGAAGACGACCGCCCGGCGTCCCGGGGCCACGCCGAAACGGTTGAGATAGGAACGCACCGCGCCGGCCAACATGACGCCGGGACGGTCGT
>CAXUCF010000138.1:1670-2646 GCA_964249275.1 uncultured Lichenihabitans sp. | reverse complement strand
GGTCGTTGTCGCCGAAGACGAGGGGCCGCACGATCGCTCCCGACGCCAGCACGTGCCGCCTGGCGACGATGCGCCAGAACCGCTGGCGTGGCGCGAAGGCGGGGGGCTCGGCGCGGTGGTCGGACACGCGTTCGACCGCCCCGTATTCGCCGTCGAACAGCCCGAAAACGGCGGTGCGGTCGAGGATCCGGCAGTCCGGTGCGGCGCGAAGCTCCGCCTCGGTCGCCTCCACCCATTCCAGGGCCGGACGGCCGTCGACCGTCCGGCGCTCCGCCAGGAGGCGGCCGCCGAGGCGGAAGTCCTCCTCGCAGAGCACCACGCGGGCCCCGGCCCGCACCGCAGCGAGCGCCGCCATCAGCCCCGTCGGGCCCGCGCCGATCACCAGCACGTCGCAGTGCAGAGTGGCTTTGTCGTAATGGTCCGGGTCATGCCGGCCGGAGGCGCGCCCGAGCCCCGCGGCGCGGCGGATCAGCGGTTCGTAGATCTTCTCCCAGAAGGCGGCCGGCCACATGAAGGTTTTGTAGTAGAAGCCGGCCGCGAGGACCGGGGCCAAGACCTGGTTCACACCCATGAGGTCGAAGCGCAGCGAAGGCCACCGGTTCTGGCTCGCGGCGTCGAGCCCGTCGAACAGTTCCGCCACGGTGGCCCGGGTATTGGGCTCGCGCCTCGCGCCGCGCCCAAGTTCGACGATGGCGTTCGGCTCCTCCGGCCCGGCCGACAGGATGCCGCGCGGCCGGTGGTACTTGAACGAGCGCCCGACGAGCCGGACCCCGTTGGCCAACAGCCCCGAGGCCAGCGTGTCGCCGGCATGGCCAGTGTAGTGGACGCCATCGAAGGTGAAACCGAGCGTGGTGACCCGATCGACCAAGCCCCCAGCGGCGAGGCGGAACGGCTGCGCGGCATCTCGCGTCGGCCCTGCCCGTTCGGCCGCGACCTCCCGACGCTGCGTGACGACCCCTGTCGACATCAGCGCGCC
>CAXUCF010000138.1:0-1660 GCA_964249275.1 uncultured Lichenihabitans sp. | reverse complement strand
TCGCGGGCGAGGCGGACCGAGAACATTTCATGGGTCCGCACGTCGCGCTCCACGGCCAGCCAGGACTGGCAACCGCCCGCATGGTACCAGAGTTCGGAATGGCGCCCGGGCGGGTGTCGCGCAGGTAGACGTAGCTGGCCCAGGCCTCGGGCGAAGCTTCGCGGTCGGGCCGCAGCAGGGTGGCGTCGCCGTGGTAGGCGAACTCTTCCGCGCCGCGTTCGCCGCAGAGCGGGCAATCGATCCGCATGGCCGGCTCCTCAATGCAGGTTCGGCTGGGCGCCGGCGCCCTTTTCATCGATGACATGGCCGGTTGCGAAGCGGTCCAGCCGGAACGCTTTGCCTACCGCGTGCGGCTCGTCGCGGGCGATCAAATGGGCGAAGCAGAAGCCCGAGGCCGGCGTGGCCTTGAAGCCACCGTAGCACCAGCCGGCATTGAGGTAGAGCCCGTCGACCGGCGTCCGGTCGATGATGGGGCTGCCGTCCATCGACATGTCCATGATGCCGCCCCATTGGCGCAGCATCCGCAGGCGCCCGATGGCCGGCATCAGCGCCATGCCGCCTTCGCAGACGTCCTCGACGACCGGCAGGTTGCCGCGCTGGGCGTAGGAATTGTAGCCGTCGATGTCGCCCCCGAACACCAGGCCTCCCTTGTCGGACTGGCTGATGTAGAAGTGGCCGGCCCCGAACGTCACGACCCCGTCGATGCACGGCTTGACGCCCTCGCTGACGAAAGCCTGCAGGACGTGGCTCTCGATCGGCAGGCGCAGGCCCGCCATGGCGGCGACCCGCGACGAATGGCCCGCGCAGGCGAGTCCGATCTTCCTGGCACCGATGAAGCCGCGTTGCGTCTCGACGCCGACGGCCCGGCCGTTCTCGACCCGGATGCCCTCGACCTCGCAGTTCTGGATCATGTCGACGCCGCGCCGGTCGGCAGCGCGGGCGTAGCCCCAGGCGACCGCGTCGTGCCGCACGGAGCCGCCCCGCCGCTGCAGCAACCCGCCCTGGATCGGAAACCGCGCATTGTCGAAATCGAACCCGGGATACATCCGCCGGACGGCGTCGCGGTCGAGCAGTTCGGCGTCGACGCCGTGCATCAGCATGGCATTGCCGCGCCGCGCATAAGCGTCGCGCTGCCCATCCGAATGATAGAGGTTCAGCACGCCGCGCTGGCTCACCATGGCGTTGTAGTTGATGTCCTGCTCGAGGCCTTCCCAGAGCTTCATGGAATGCTCGTAGAAGGGGATGTTGCCGGGCAGCAGGTAGTTGGACCGGATGATGGTAGTGTTGCGGCCCACGTTGCCGCTGCCGAGATGGCCCTTCTCGACCACCGCCACATCGGTGACTCCGTGGCGGCTGGCGAGATACCAGGCCGTGGCCAGCCCGTGCCCGCCACCGCCCACGAAGACGACGTCGTATTCCGCCTTGGGTTCAGGAACGCGCCAGACGGGCGGCCAACCCCGTTGTCCCTGGAGCGCCTGGGCCAGCACGGAAAAGATCGAGTAATGGTCGGCGGGCATCGGGGGCATGGTCCGGGTTGGAGGGAGATCGGCGGGTCGGGGTGTCCCGCTTGGCATCGTAGAAGATGAGTCCAGAAGGGCTGCTGCGCTAGCAGCCTGTCGGACTTAACGGCCATATCGGCTTGCGGTATGGTGAGGGTGTC
>CAXUCF010000137.1:3699-13171 GCA_964249275.1 uncultured Lichenihabitans sp. | reverse complement strand
GCGTAGCACTTCTCGGGGACCGCATCGCCGGATGGGGGCCGTTGAAGGGACGCTGGCCTGGCGCTACGGTAGCGGAAGGGCGCTGACGAGCGAGGACCAGGAAAGGATCGTGATGTCATGAGACGCTCCCGCAATCCGTCGTCGCCATGCCGCGCCGCCGTGTCGGTCCCCGCATTGGGCTCCCTGGTGCTGGCGGCCGCGCTGTCCGTCGCGTGTTGCCCGGCCTCGGCCGAGAACGATGCGGCCTCGGCCACCCACTTCATGGCGCAGGAGGCCGTACGCGCCGTGCCCGAGCCGTATCGGCCACGGATCCCGCGCTTGCGACCGATCGCCGACCGTGTGGAGGCCCGGCCGGCCGAGCGCCGTCCGCAGAGCATCGCCGTTGCCGCACCGCGTCCGGTCGCCAGCCGGCCGGCGGTGCAGCGCATCGTCGTCGCGGTCTTCGGCGACCGGGTCGGCCAGGCCCTGGCGACGGGCCTGCAGGACCGTGAGGGAGACGGCGCGACCGTGCTGGCGCTCACCGACGAGGACGCCGGACTGTCGCGGCCGAGCTTCCCAACGTGGCTGCAGGGCGTTCGCGATCGTCTCGCCAAAGCCGACCACCCCGCCGTCGCCGTGATGGCGATCGGCACCAACGACCGCGAGGCCATGCAGGGCGATACCGGGCCGCTCGAGCCCGGAACGCCGCAATGGCAGGCGCTCTATGCCAGCAGGGTCGATGCCACGCTCAAAGCCTTCCAGGACGCCCGCGTGCCGCTGATCTGGGTCGGCCTGCCGCCCGTACACAGCGACGAGGCTGCGGCCGATTACGTGCGGATCAACGGCGTCGTCCGCGATCAGGCGCTGCGGGACGGCGTCACCTACGTCGATTCCTGGGAAGCCTTCGCGGACGATGCCGGCCGCTACAGCCCGGTCGGCCCCGATGTCGACGGCGCGACCGCGAAGCTGCGTCGCGCGGACGGTATGGGGTTCACGCGGGCCGGCGCCCGCAAGCTCGCGAGCTTCGTCGAGAAGGATATCAACCGTCTCGCCCGCCGTGCCGCGCCCGATGCTACCCTGGCTAGCCTGACGGTCGACAAGGCCCGGAATTTCGACCAGGCGCTCGAGATCGACGTCAACGCGCAGATCCGCCGCGAGGCCGCGCGCGGCGGTGCTGCGGCGCCGACAACGGCCGCCCTGCCGCAGGGTCCGGCTGCCGGCCCCGTGCTGCCCCTGACCGCCCCACCCGTGTCGCCGGACGGGCAGTTGGCGAGCCTCGCGCTTCCCACCGGAGCGCCCACCACCGCCGACCTGGGGACGCCCAAGCCCGGCCGCGCCGACGATTTCTCATGGCCCAAGCCTTGAGAGGCCTCAGCCGACCGTGCCCGCAGGCTGTCGATCAATTCAAGGGAATCGACGGCATCTTTGCAGCCGGAACCGTTGTGGCGGGCACGACATGGATCGGTCCGAAGGCACTCACCTGCCCCCGATCCAGGGTGTCGAGATAGCCCAACCGCGATTTGGCGAGGTCGACGTAGCGTCCGTCAGGGAACGCCTTGACGTAACGCTTCAGCGTTTCCTGTACGAACGTGTTCTGGATCAAGAAACAAGCGTCGTCGCATGACTGCGCCTGTGCGGATGAGACGAGACCGCAAGAAACAAAGAGCGGCAGAAAGACCGCTATCCTGATCGATATGCGCATCGTGCGATTCCCCCGTCATCACGGGAAACGCTCCGGCCCGCCGGCCCGAGCGAAAACTGGCACCGCGATCCGCGTGCCAAGGCGCTTGACCTCCCGACTCCGCGGTGATAGCCGTTCCGTGTTGATTAGCAAGCGTGCCGTCCATGTCGACCACTCTCATCGTAATTCTGGCGCCTGGAGCGGACCGAGACTGATCTCGGCTTCCGCTTTTGGCGCTGACCACAAGGCCCCTTCGAGGGCCTTTTTTATTGTCCAATTTCCGAATGAATCGCGAAACCGGAGCACCCCCGATGGCGAGACAGATGAGCGGCGCCGAGATGGTGGTCGAAGCCCTTCAGGACCAGGGGGTCGACACGGTCTTCGGTTATCCGGGCGGCGCAGTGCTGCCGATCTACGACGCCCTGTTCCAGCACAACCGCGTGAGGCACGTGCTGGTGCGGCACGAGCAAGGCGCAGCCCATGCGGCTGAAGGCTACGCGCGGTCGAGCGGCAAGGTCGGCGTGCTGCTGGTGACGTCGGGGCCCGGCGCCACCAACGCCGTCACGGGGCTGACCGACGCCCTGCTCGACTCGATTCCGCTGGTCTGCATCACGGGCCAGGTCCCGACCCATCTGATCGGCTCGGACGCCTTCCAGGAATGCGACACGACCGGCATCACGCGCCACTGCACCAAGCACAATTACCTGGTCCGCCGTATCGAGGACCTGCCGCGCGTCCTGCACGAGGCCTTCTGGGTGGCGTCGCACGGCCGCCCCGGCCCGGTGGTGATCGACATCCCCAAAGACGTGCAGTTCGCCAACGGCACCTATGTCGGACCCGAGAACATCGTCCACAAGACCTACCAGCCGGTGGTGAAGGGCGACATCGACAAGATCCGGCAGGCTGTCGCCATGATGGCGGCGGCGGAGCGCCCGGTTTTCTACACGGGCGGCGGCGTCATCAACGCGGGGCCGGAAGCCTCGAGGCTGCTGCGCGACCTCGTGGCCCTGACAAATTTCCCCGTCACGTCCACGCTGATGGGGCTCGGCGCCTATCCGGCCTCGGGCCGCAACTGGCTCGGCATGCTGGGCATGCACGGTACCTACGAGGCTAACCACGTCATGCACGATTGCGACCTGATGATCGCGCTGGGCTCGCGCTTCGACGACCGCATCACGGGCCGGCTCGACGCCTTCTCGCCGGGCTCGAAGAAGATCCACGTCGACATCGACCCCTCCTCGATCAACAAGGTCGTCAAGGTCGACCTCGGCATCGTGGGCGACTGCGCCTCGGTGCTCGACGACATGGTGCGGCTGTGGCGGGCCGGAGGTTACACGACCGACAAGGCGGCGCTGGACTCCTGGTGGTCGCGCATCGAGGGCTGGCGCAAGCGCAATTCGCTCGGTTTCGCGCCGTCGAACACCTCCATCAAGCCGCAGCACGCGGTCAAGCGCCTCTACGAACTCACCAAGGGGCTCGACACCTACATCACGACCGAAGTGGGTCAGCATCAGATGTGGGCGGCTCAGCACTATGGGTTCGAGCGGCCGAACCGCTGGATGACGTCGGGCGGCCTCGGCACCATGGGCTATGGATTGCCGGCCGCCATCGGGGTCCAGATGGCGCATCCGCAGGCCCTCGTGATCGATATCGCGGGCGAGGCCTCGATCCTCATGAACATGCAGGAGATGTCGACAGCCCTGCAGTACCGTCTGCCCGTCAAGGTGTTCATTCTCAACAACAGCTACATGGGGATGGTACGGCAGTGGCAGGAATTGCTGCACGGGGGCCGCTATTCGGAGAGCTATTCGGCAGCGCTGCCCGACTTCGTCAAGCTGGCCGAGGCCTATGGCGGCGTCGGGATCCGCTGCGACGATCCCGCGGACCTCGACGCGGCGATCCTCAGGATGATCGACACCCCGGGCCCCGTGATCCTCGACTGCGTGGTCGACAAGGTGGAGAACTGCTTCCCCATGATCCCGTCGGGCAAGGGCCACAACGAGATGCTGCTGGCGCCCGGCATCGACGACTGGGGTGCCCCCGACCTCGCCGCCGTCATCGACGAGAAGGGCAAGATGCTGGTGTAAGTGAAGGCCCTTCTCCCCTCCGGGGAGAAGGTGCCCGCGAAGCGGGCGGATGAGGGCAACCTAACATGCCGGATGCGACGTCGATCGTCTCGCGAGCCCGATCCCTCCGCCGCGACATGACGGATGTCGAGCACCGGCTGTGGCACCGTCTCCGCGACAGGCGCCTCGGCGGTCACAAGTTCGTTCGCCAAATGCCGGTCGGCCCCTTCTTCGCCGACTTCGCTTCCCGCGACGCCCGGCTGATCGTCGAACTCGACGGCTCGCAACATGCCGACAGCTCGAGCGACGAACGCCGAGACCGCTTCCTGCTGGAGCAGGGCTTCAGGGTCCTGCGGTTCTGGAATCAAGAGGTCTCGGGCAACCTCGACGCCGTCTGCGAGACCATCGTGGCGGCGGTCGAAGGACGGCTCGAATCGTCTGACCGCTACAAGGTCCGCTGACCGCGGACCTCCCCTCATCCGGCCCTTCGGGCCACCTTCTCCCCGGAGGGGAGAAGGGCGCCAACCCCATTGGTGAGCAGACCCATGAACGCCCTCACGCTTCCGCCCGCCTCGCCGCCCTCGCCCTATTCCTCGGCGCTCGTCACCTCGAACACGGAGTCCCACACGCTCTCGGTCCTGGTCGATAACGAGCCCGGCGTGCTGGCCCGCGTGGTCGGCCTGTTCTCGGGCCGCGGCTACAATATCGAGAGCCTCACGGTTGCCGAGGTCGCCCATGCCGAGCACTTGAGCCGCATCACCATCGTGACCTCAGGCACGCCCGAGGCGATCGAGCAGATCCGCCACCAGCTGGAGCGGCTCGTGCCGATCCACCGGGTGACCGATCTCACCATCCAGGGCGGCTTCGTCGAGCGCGAACTCGCCATGGTCAAGGTGCGGGGCAAGGGCGAGAACCGCATGGAGGCCCTGCGCCTGTCGGAAGCTTTCCGGGGCCGCGTGATCGACGCCACGACTGACAGCTTCGTCTTCGAGCTGACCGGCGCGCCCTCGAAGATCGATCAGTTCGTCGAACTGATGCGCCCCGTGGGGCTCGTCGAAGTGTCGCGCACCGGGGTCGCGGCCATTTCCCGCGGACCGGACGGGATGTGAGGCCGCCATGTCGGGCGCGCTTCTCTGGGGTCTCGCCATCTTCTGCTTCGTGAGCTCGATCACGCCGGGCCCCAACAACCTGATGCTGCTGACCTCCGGGGTGAACTTCGGCGTGCGGCGCACCATGCCGCACATGCTCGGGGTCGGCCTCGGTTTCACGCTGATGGTGGCCCTTGTCGGGCTGGGCCTCGCCGGGATCTTCACCCGCGTTCCGGCCCTGCTGACGGCCATGAAATGGCTCGGCGCCGCCTACATGGTCTATCTCGCGGTCAAGCTCGCCCGCGCGGCACCCGTCGAGGCCGGTGCCGCGACCGGCCGCCCCATGACATTCCTGCAGGCCGCCGCCTTCCAGTGGGTCAACCCCAAGGCCTGGGTGATGGCGCTGACGGCCGTCGCCACCTACACGACACCGGACGATTACGTCCGGACCGTCGGCCTCGTGGCGTTGGTATTCGGCGCCGTCAACCTGCCGTGCATCTCGTCCTGGGTGCTGTTCGGCACGGCGCTCCGCCACGTCCTGCAGCGGCCCCTCGTGCTGCGCGCCTTCAACCTCGTCATGGCGGCGCTGCTGATCGCGTCGCTCTATCCGGCGCTGACCGAATAGGTCGAGTCGGCCGGCGAGGGTTGAGACCACCCGCTCGTTTCACGACGCGTGCGCCGGCTCCTTCACGGGGGCGTGCCGCTCTTCCGGAATCAGCGCGTCGTCGATCCGCTCGCGGTCGAGATGCCAGGGAATGTTGACCACCACGATGCTGTCGCCGCCGAAGCGCATCACAGCCTGGCTCAGTTTCGCCGTGTGGTGGGTGTGCAGGAGGTGCTGCCAGAGATGCGTCTTGGCGACCGTCGGGACCAGGACCGCGATGAGACGGTTCGGCTGCTCGCGCCGGAGCCGGTCGATCAGGCGCAAGAGCGGCGCGTGGATGCGCCGGAAGGTCGCCTGCAGCAGCATCAGCCGCGGCGCCGTGAGCCCTGCGGCCTCGGCGGGCGCCGCGACGTCCACCTCCCACGCCTCCCGCAGGCGCCGTGCCTCGCTCTCGTCGTGGTCGCCGTCGAGATCGAGCAGGTGGACGGCGATCACGTCGGACGACATGCGCAGGGCGAACCTGACGGCCTTGTCGGTCAGCCGGTCCCAGCCCCGGGTCGCCACCAGCACCAACGGGGAATCGATATGCGTGAGGTCGATCGGCCCCTCCTCCCGCAGTTGCTCGTCGAGCCGCGCATAATAGTCGTGGATGGTGCGCAGCAGCAGGATCACCAGCGGAATCGCGATCACGGTGATCCAGGCGCCTTCGACGAATTTGGCGGCCAGGATGACGACGAGCGCCAGCCCGGTCGTCGTGGCCCCTACGGCGTTCAAGGTGAGGCGAAGGCCGTGGCCGACGCGGTGGCCGGCGCGATCACCGTCGCGTCCCTCGCGCCGCCAATGCACCACCATGCCGGCCTGCGACAGCGTGAAGGTGAGGAAGGCCCCGATGGCGAACAGCGGGATCAGCCGGTCCGTGATGCCGCCAAAGGCGAACAGCAGCAGGCCGGCCGTGCCCGCGAGATAGAGCACGCCCACCGAATAGACGAGCCTCCGGCCCGCCACCGCGAAGGGCCGCGGCAGAAAACCGTCGCGCGCCACGAGCCGGCACAGGCGCGGAAAGTCGACGAAGCTGGTGTTGGCCGACAGGCACAGGATGCAGAGCAGGCTGCCGATCGACACGTCGTAGATCCAGCCCCGCCCGACCACGGCGGAGACGAGCTGCGACAGCACGCTCTGGTAACCGCCCTGCGTCTGGTCCATGGCGCCGATGCCGTAGGCCCGCGCCAGATAACCGATGCCGACCAGCAGCGCGCCGAGCGTCACGACGATGATCGTGAGAGTGCGATGCGCCTGGACCACGACCGGCTCGCGGAAGGCGCCGACGCCGTTGCTGACTGCTTCCACCCCGGTCATCGCCGTGCAGCCGCTGGCAAAAGCCCGGAGCAGGAGCCAAAGGCCGAGCGACGCCGTGGCGGCCGGGAGCGCCGGCGGCACCTCGACGGGCACGGGATGCCCACCGCTGACGACCGTGGCCCAGACGCCGAGCCCGATCACCAGCACGAAGCAGGCGATGAACAGATAGGTCGGCAGGGCAAACAGGCGGCCGGCATCGAGCGTGCCGCGCAGGTTCACCAGTGTCAGGAAGGCGAGCACGCCGAGGCACAGCACCAGCGTGTAGGGCTGCAGCACCGGCGCGGCCGAGACCAGCGCCCCGATGCCGGCCGAGATGCCGACCGCGACATTGAGCACGTAGTCGACCATGAGGGCCGCGGCGGCCAGCAGGCTCGCGCCGGTGCCGAGGTTGGCCTTGGCCACCGTGTAGGCGCCACCGTTGCTGGGATAGGCCAGCACGGTTTGCCGGTACGACACGTAGAGGACTGCCAGCAGGACCACGAGCAGCAGCATGATGGGCTGCACGGCCGACACCCCGGCGGCACCGAGCGGCATCAGGATGGTCAGCGCGGCCTCGGGCCCGTAGGCCGACGAGCCGAGGCCGTCGAGCCCCATGGCGGGCACGCCCTCGAAGGCGCCGATCTTGCGCTCCTCACCGGCTTCGGTGGCGATGAACTGCCCGAGCAGCAGGCGCGATACG
The DNA here is from genome assembly GCA_964249275.1 of uncultured Lichenihabitans sp. Classification (GTDB taxonomy): domain Bacteria; phylum Pseudomonadota; class Alphaproteobacteria; order Rhizobiales; family Beijerinckiaceae; genus Lichenihabitans. The sequence goes on along the minus strand of CAXUCF010000137.1, from coordinate 5,718 downwards.
CGCTCGCCCAGGGTCGGTCCTTCAGGTTCTGCGTCGGTCTGGCGGAGTTCGGTCAATGAATCGATCCCGGGCCGGCAATGGGTCCCGGCGGAGACCCTGTCTGGCGGCAACGGAAGTTTCGCGCGCGAAGTTCCGGCCCGGGACCGCGTCGACCCGGCGTGCTCAACGATCCCTGACGAGTTCGAACGCGGCGGCGTCCCAAAGACGGAACGGGCGTTCGCCCGCGCGCTCCATCGCGAAGCCATGGCACGCCGCCGAGGCCGCGAGATCACGACCGTCGAGGCTGAGATCGCCCCGGTAGGAATAGTTGAGGATCACGGCCGCGCCGCCCGGGCGCAGCACGCGGGCCATCTCCGCGATGTGCCGGTCCGCGAGGCCGGCCCCGACCAGATAGGGGAAGACGTCGGCGGCCAGCACGAGGTCGAAGGCGGCCGCCTCGACGCCGCCGAGGTCGCGGCCCGACCCCACCGCGAAGCGGGCGTTGCCGTGACGGTTGCGCTTTTGCGCTTCCTCGACCATGCGGGCCGACACGTCGATGCCGAGCACGGAGCGGACCTCGGGCGCCAGGGCTTGCGCGAGGCGGCCGATGCCGCACCCGAGGTCGAGCACGTCCCGGGTGGGCCCGACGTGCCCCCAGTTCCGCAGTACGGCCGTCACCTCGGCCGTGGCGGCCGCGAGGAGGGCCGGGTCGCCCAGCGTGTAGAGCGCCACGCCGGCTTCGGGCGCGGCCGAGGCCAGCCGGTCGAAGCCATCGCGCCAGTGACCGAGCGCCGCGTCGGAGGAAGGGAGGGCCGGCGCGTGGTCGACGCTGTCGGCCACCGCATGGACCGTGGCCCAGGCGCCGGGATGGGCGCTCCGCAAGAGGCCCACCGCGCGCACCCGCGCAGCGAGGTCGGACCGCGTCGCCGCGGCCGGGCGGAGCACCGCCGCGGCGGCGGCGGGTGACGGCGCTTCCATCAACAGCAGCATGAGAGCCACATTGGCGGGCATCCCCTGCCCCAGGCGCGCCGCGAGCTTCTCGGCCATGGTGGCTTCGGCTGCGGCTGCATGATCGTGGGTCATCGGAGAGGGACCCGGCGCAGCACGCGGCGCAGGTTCGGGCGATCGACCGCACCCCATTCGTATTTATAGGGCTCCTGTCCGCGCAGCAGGTTCAACGTGCCGGCCCCCCCGCGCATCAACTCGTCGAGAGCATGTCCCATCAGCACGGTTCCGGGGCTCTCGAAGCCGAAGGCCGGGTCGAGTCCGCCGAGATAGGCGTAGATCGCCTGCCCGCGCCGCAGACCGTGGAACACGCCCGCCACCCGGCCTTCGATCCGGAGCAGCGTCGCGTGGAGCAACCCGCGCGCGGCCAGGCGTGGTACTGCGTCGCGGTGGAACGCCTGGACCGATGCATCGGCCAGCACCCCCGGCTCGCCCCGGCTCGCCCAGCGTGCCGCGTGAAGCCGGAACAGGCACTCGAGGTGATCGGAGGCCGTCGCTTTCCCGGCGAGTTCCACGACCGCGCCCCGGCGCGCCGAACGGTGGCGCGCCATGCGGAGCTTGCGCAGCTTGCGGGCCGGCACCAGGCCGGCCATGTCGGCCGTCGCCGGGTCCCAGCCCAGCACCGGGCACAGGCTCTGCACCGCGACTTCGGCGGACCATGCCTCCGGCGTGGGCCAGAGCAGCGCCGCAGCACCCGGCGCCAGTTCTTCCAGCGACAATTCATCCCAGTCGTCCCGGCGGGTCAGAGCCTGCAAGATGGCGGCGCCCGCCTCGGCCTCACGGCCGGTTTCGGCCAGGGCGTCGAGGTCGTCCGAGATGCCGATGCCGAGCGGCAGCAGGCGTCGGCTCGCCTGCTCCAGATAAAGCGGGGCCAGCGCCGCCAGCACCTCGCCGCGCCACACCGCGACGGTGCGCAACGGCCCCGGCGCGAAGGCCTCCCACCAAGGCAGCAGCCAAGCCGGCGAGCGGAAGGGCGTCGCGGCGGCGGAGGCGTGAGCGTGGCGCTGCGGGTAGAACTGGTGACCGACCCGGCGG
>CAXUCF010000137.1:0-3689 GCA_964249275.1 uncultured Lichenihabitans sp. | reverse complement strand
CACCAGTTCTACCCGCAGCGCCACGCTCACGCCTCCGCCGCCGCGAGCCGGCGATAAAGCCCGAGATAGGCCGCGACCATGTGTCTGTCATCGAAGCGCTCGCGGGCGGTGGCCCGACAGGCCTCCGGATCGATGGCGCCGCAATCCGCGATGGCGGCCGCCATGGCATCGACGCCGTCCACCAGGACGCCGGTCCGGCCCGGCACCACGGCATCGGCCAGGGCTCCGTTGGGGAACGCCACCACCGCCGTGCCGCAGGCCGTCGCCTCGCGCGCGACGAGCGAGGAGGTTTCGGCTGCGAGGCTCGGCACCAGAAGGCAGCGCGCCGCCGTGAGCAGGCGCCGCTTGCGCGCGAAGCCCACCGGCCCGACGAAGCGCCGCCGCCCGTCGAGTAGCGGCCGGACCTCCGCGTCGAAATAGTCCCGATGCGCTGCGTAAGGGTAGAGTTCGCCCGCCACGATGAGCGGCACGCCGGCCCGGTGCGCCGCCTGCAGCGCCAGGTGGACGCCCTTCTCGGGGCAGATGCGGCCCAGGAACAGCGCGAAACCGCGCTTGGCGTGGCGCGCCGCGAAGCGATCGACCGGGATGCCGTTCTCGATTGGCGGCACCAGGTTGGGCGAAGCCGGACAGGCCGCATGCTGGGCTGCCGACACGCCGTTGAGCCAGGTGCGAGGGCGCGCCGGATGCAGCGCGCCGCGTGGATACCAGTCGGGCGGCAGATGCAAGGTAGCGAGCACGGGCGGCCCAGGCTCCGGCAGATAGCCGTCGAAGTCGATGCCATGCAGGTGGACGAGGTCGACCCTTTCCCGTGCCAGGACGCGCGCGATCGCGGCACGGTTGCTCGCCTGCCCGGCCGCTTTGGCGTCTTCGTCCAGCACGCCCGGGGGCCAGTCGATCGGCACGAGGTCGCCCGCCACACAGGATCCTTCCGGCGCCACCACGACCGAGCGGTGGCCGCCCGCGACGAGAGCCCGGTCGAGCGTCGCCAGCACCTGTTCGGCTCCGCCGGTGCTGTCGGCCGACACCCGCGCCAGCGGGTAGGAGACGCTCAGGACCGTGAGCCTCATGGCGCGGTGCCGGCGCTTCCGCTGCTCGCGACGAGTTTGCCGTCGAGCCCCAGAACGTTCTCGGCGGCCCGGACCAGCGCCAGCCAGCGCGGACCGTCGAGATTCCACCCGTGCCGCTCGTAGAGCAGCCCGCCGCCGTTCGGCAGAACACCGAAGTCGTAGGGCGGGGCCGCCCTGAACAGTTCGCGTTCGAGCGCGAAGCCGGCCAGCGTCTTGGCCTGCGTGACGTGACAGGCCGCCATGCGGCGCTTCAGGTCCAGCGCGTCGCGGCCCATGGCAGGGGAGAACTCCCGGCCGGCGCCCGGATGCGGCAGGAAGCGCTGCCGAGTCCAGCCGACCGGCCCGGCGTGGTAGAAGGGCATCTCGACGATCGTCGCTCCGGTTCGAGCAAGCTTCGCAGCGGCATGGACCGCGAAGCAGACCGCGTCGTGGTCCGGGTGGCCGCCCTCACAGGCGTGGGTCAGGACCGCGTCGGCCCCGGCGAGGTGCGGCAGCAGGCGCCGGGTGATCTCGACCAGCCGGTAGGCGGCGCCCTGGTCGGCGATCCCGAAGCCGTGATGCCTGGCGGTCGGCACGCCCGCAAGGTCGAGCGCGGCGCGGGCCTCGTCCCACCGCGCGGCCGCGTAGGCCGCAGGATCCGGAAACCCATGCCGTCGGGCGTCGCCGCCGTCGCGCGGCGCCCCGTCGGTGACATGGACCACGGTGGCGCCGGGAAGGCGCGACAACAGCGCGCCGCAGCCCAGCGTCTCGTCGTCGGGATGCGCCACGACGACGAGCCAGTGCCGGCCCGGCGCCCGCTCGGGCGGGGATCGTTCCACCTGGGACAGGTCGCGCGCGCGTCTCACCTGCCCCAGCGCAAGGCCAGCGGCTGCAGGGTTTCGGCGATCTCGAGAAGCCCCGCGCGGGTTGCCGGATGCAGCGGCTCGAAGGGATGGCGCACGGCCTCGCTGGCGATCACGCCGCCCGCCATCATCACGGCCTTGGCGGCCCGCAGACCGCACTGGCGGTTCTCGTAGTTGATCAGCGGCAGCACCTTGGCATATTGCGCGGCGGCAGCGGCGCGGTCACCAGCCGCGTGGCGCGTCACGATAGGCCGGATGAGGTCCGGCAGCAGCGCGCTCGTCATGGTCCCGGTGGCGCCGGCATCGAGGTCGGCCAACAGCGTGATCGCCTCCTCGCCGTCCCAGGGCCCTGCGATATCGGCGCCGCCCGCCGCGATCAGGGCGCGGAGCTTGGCGGCCGCCTGCGGCACCTCGATCTTGAAGTAACGGACGAGCGGCACCTCGCGGGCGAGCCGAACCAGGAACGGCACCGAGAGCGCCACGCCGCTCAAGGGCGCGTCCTGCACCATGATGGGGATCCGCGCCGCGTCGGCGACGCGGGCGAAATGCTCGATCATCAGGGTCTCGTCGGCCCGGAGCCCGGCTCCGTGATAGGGAGGCATCAGCATCAGCATGGCGGCCCCGGCCGCCGCGGCACGACGCCCGCGATGCCGCTGGCGAAATGGCTGCACGTGACGATGACGGGCACGCGGCCGGCGACCTGCTCGAGGCTGGCGTCAACCAGGAGATCGCGCTCGGCGTCGGTGAGAGCGAACTGCTCCGAATAGTTGGCCAGGATGCATATGCCGTCGACGCCCTGGTCGACCATGCAATCCATGACGCGCCGCTTGCCCGCGAGATCGAGGTCGCCGTTGGCCGCGAAGGGGGTCGGAGCGACCGGGAAGATGCCGGTGAGCGGCTTGGCTGTCGTCACGTCGCGTTTTCCCCGAGTGGCGCCAGAGCGGCTCTCCGGCTGCTTCAAGGATTACGAGCAACGATCACCCGCGTAAACCCGCCCCTTTCCAGCCAGAAAACCAGAAGTGAAAGGCCTTCCTGCTCGGGCGAAGATGCGGGCACAAGCGCGATCTACCGAGCGCTGTCGGCTCCCTCTTCGACGAGCCGCGGGCGCGCCGGAAAGGCCACACCCTCGTAGACTTCGCCGAGCGCCAGCAAGACGCCGAGGTCGGGCAGGTCCAGGGCCGCATCGAGGCTCTCGATCGTATGTCGCTCCCAGCTTCGGTCCGGGGTCCTGGCCCAATGGACGATCAAGGGCTCGTCCGGCTCCACGAAGACGATGTGGTCCAGGCTTTCGACTGCCTTGTACTCCCCGAGCTTCTCGAACGTGTCGAAATCCCGCGTTCCGGGCGACAGCACCTCGACCACCATGCGGGGCGCGGCGGCCTTGAGCGCGTTCGGATCGCGCCGCCCGCAGTCCACGCCGAGGTCCGGTCGGCGGATCTGGCCGGGCAGCGTTTCCATGCTGCCGTCCCCGGTGAAGGGCCGACAGGGCCCGCCGCGCAGCTGATCGCGCAATGCGGCGAGGAGGTTCACGACGATGTCGTCGTGGACGTTTCTTGCCCCGGCCATCATCTTCAGCGGCCAGCCACCCACGAGTTCGTAGCGTTCGCTCTGTCGTTCCTGCCAGGCGAAGAACGCCTCGACGGTCCAGGGTCGCGGGGCCGGCTCAGCCATGGTGTATACCCCTCTGCTCAACCCGATCCATAGCACGACCCATGCGCGAAGGCGCATCGCGACCTTCTCGGGCAGATCCCTTCTCCCGCCGGCGGGAGAAGGATAGAAC
>CAXUCF010000136.1:0-13216 GCA_964249275.1 uncultured Lichenihabitans sp. | reverse complement strand
AGCCACACGAGGGGGCCGTTGCCGCAGAGCTTGCCGATCCTCAGCGCCATCTCGGGCGAGATCGCCGCCTTGCCCGACAAGACGCGATGCAGCGCCTGACGCGTGACGCCGAGATGGGTGGCCGCGACCGAGACAGGCAGGTCGAGGCCGGGCAGCACATCCTCGCGCAGGATCTCTCCAGGGTGGATGGGCGGTCGCGCGGGGTCGCGCCGGACGTCGTCATGAGCCATGGTCGTCCTCCAGATCGACGGCCTCGGCGTCCTCACCATCGAAGCTGAAGGTGATGCGCATCCTGCCCAGGCGGGATGCGGCAAAGGAGTTCCGCGGCATCTCGCAGTCGAACGCGGCACCATCCACGCGCGCATCGGCCCCAACAGGGCCGGCACGACAGGGCAGCGTCCGACCGCTCACCCCACCCGTAACGCGCGCTCGACCGCCAGGGGTTCACGGTCGATGACGAGGAGGAGCGTGCGGGCGGCCGGATCCGGGTTGCGGCGGCGCTGCTCCCAATCGCGGACGGCCGAGGGCGAGAAGCCGTAGTGCCGGGCGAACTTGTCCTGGGACAGTCCCGTCCTCTTGCGATCGCCGCGACGTCGACCTGCGGCGGCACGAAGATGCGGGACGGCTCCGCATCCTCTCTACGCCACCCGCAGCGTCGGGATCCGTTCCACGTCGATGGCGCGTTCGGCATGCCAGAGATCATAGGCGACCTGCATGCGGAGCCACACGAGGGGGCCGTTGCCGCAGAGCTTGCCGATCCTCAGCGCCATCTCGGGCGAGATGGCCGCCCTGCCCGACAAGACGCGATGCAGCGCCTGACGCGTGACACCCTCGATCTCGGCGCTATTCTGCCCTGAGCCCCGAGCGCAGCCAAGTGGTTACGGCAGGCCCGCTCGGCTGTCGCATCTGCGAGAGGGTCGACCAGGATGCTATGACCTATCCGACACGTCGTCCGGACAAGCCTGCGCACACACCTCGGAGTTCCCGCCAAACCGCATCCGAAGCGCTTTCCGGCGATCAGGCCGCCTTGCCGATGTCGGCGAAGCCGTGGAGACGCTCGGCCAAGGAGCGCATGCTGACGTCGCCCTTGTTGAGGATCTGGCTGGCCCCCTGCAGGCGTCGTCTATCCTCGCGGGAAAGGTCGTGCGCCGTGAGAACAACCACTGGAACGTTGGCGCATTCCGGTTTCGCGCGCATGCGCTTCAGGAACTCGAAGCCGTCCATCACGGGCATCGTGAGGTCCAGCAGCACCATCCCCGGCGTGTGCGATTCCAACCGTGTGAGGGCGTCGAGCCCGTTTGCGGCCTCCGCCACCGACCATCCGTCCCGCTCGAGGCTGGCGCGGATGCGGGCTCTGGTGTCAACGTCGTCCTCGACGACCAGCACGTTGTTGGCGGGGGGTCGAAAGCGGTCCATGACGGCCTTGAATCGATCCCACCGCACTGGCTTGAGCACGTAGTCGGCTGCCCCGAGCGAGGCGGCCAGGGCTCGCTGCTCGACGAAGGTCACCATGACGACGGGGATGTGGGCGAGGTCGTTGTCCTGCTTGAGTGCGCTCAACACCGACCAGCCATCCACGCCCGGCATCATCACGTCGAGAAGGATGGCGCGAGGTCTCAGGTCACGGGCCATCGCCAGTCCGGTCGCCCCGTCCGCGGCGGTGCGGGTGCGGAAGCCTTCCCGATGGAGGAAGCGCATCATCAGCGCCCGCTGGTCCGCGTCGTCGTCGATCACCAGGACGAGGTCGCCGCCTCCATCACGGTCCGGGGACTCGCCCGCCTGGTCGGGACCGTGAGCGGTCGCGGCAGCGAAGGTCGAGGGGAGATCGAGGGTGAAACTGCTGCCTTGGCCCGGAACGCTCTCGACCGTCACGACGCCGCCGAGCAGGTCGGCGAAAGCCTTGGTCAGGGACAGCCCCAGGCCCGTGCCGCCATACCGCCGGGTCGTCGAGGCGTCGGCCTGCTGGAAGCGTTGGAACAGCCTGGCCAGCTGCTCCCCTGTCATCCCGATCCCGGTGTCCGAGACCCGGAACATCACGCGGTCGCCTTGGGGCCGAGCCTCGCGCGAGACGGCGAGCGTGATCGTGCCGCCGTCCGTGAATTTCGCGGCGTTACTGAGCAGGTTGAGAAGCACCTGCTTGACCTTTGTCAGGTCGGAGTTCAAATCGCCCAGGTCGGGGCCAAGCCGCAGGTCGAGCCGGTTGCCCTTCTTGCCGATGAGGCTGTGCACCGTCGTTGCCAGTTCTTGTACCATCGGGTTGATTGCGAACGTTTCGGCATAGACGTCCATCTTGCCGCTTTCGACCTTGCTGAGGTCGAGCACGTCGTTGATCAAGCCGAGCAGGTGCCGGGCGTTGCTCTCCACCTTGCCCATGTCGGCGGCCAGGTCCTGCGCCTCGCAGCCATCGGCGATCTCCTCCGCCATCATTTCGCTGTAGCCGATGATGGCGGAGAGCGGAGTCCGCAATTCGTGGCTCATGTTGGCCAGGAAGGTGCTTTTGGCGAGGTTGGCCTCCATGGCCTCGTCGCGCGCGAGCCGGAGCGTCTGCTCGAATTCACGGCGTTCCGTGATGTCTTCGTGAACGCCGACCCATTCGCGGATGGCCCCGTCCGCTTCGAGCAGGGGGACGGCACGGACGGAGAAGAGGCGATACTCGCCGTCGTGGCGCCGAACGCGGTGCTCGAACACGAACGCGTTTCGGCCGGTCACGGCGTTGTTCCAGGCCGCGATGGTTGCCTCCACGTCCTCGGGATGAACCGCCCTGGACCAGCCGAACCCCTCATATTCGGCTTGGGACTGGCCAGTTAAGTCCGACCAGTCCGGCTGCCGCCCCCGCATCTCCCCGCTTGCGTCGTTGGTCCAGATGACGTCGCCGACCGCCTCGGCGGCTGCGCGGAAACGTTCCTCGCTGGCCCGCAAGGCGCTCTGCGTGCGCTGCTGGTCCACCGACGATGCGAGCATGGCCAGGAACAGGATCAGGAAGGTCGCGCCCGCCACGTAGAGGGCGAGGTTCTGCTGCCCCACAGCCATTGCACCGGTGTCCGCCATCGCACCGGCGTCCGCCATCGCGCCGTGGAGATCATCGCTGAACGTCGCGGCGGCCATGCCCACGTAATGCATGCCGGCCACGGCCAAGCCCATGACGCCGGCGGCCAACAGCTTCTGCCAGACGTCGTTCTGGCGGAAGGTGAGCCACAGCGCGGCCGTGGCTGCCGTGACCGCGACAAGGACCGAAACCGACACGATGGCGGGGCTGTAGGTCAGGCTGCCGGGGATGCGCATCGCGGCCATGCCCGTGTAGTGCATCGCCGCGACGCCCAGGCCCATCAGGGGGCCGCTCACAAACACGTCCCGAGCACGCGCACCCGGACGGCTGACCCATGCGAAGGCCGCTCCCGTCGCGCCGACCGCGATCAGGAACGAGACGACCGTGAGACTCGCGCCATAGGTCACAGGCATCGCCATATGGAAGGCGAGCATGCCGACGAAGTGCATCGACCAGATGCCGCCGCCCATGGCCAAGGATGCGCCGGCGACCCACGACCAGCGTCGTGCCGACGCCGCACCGCGGACGCGATTTCCCAGGTCAAGTGCCGTGTAGGACGCAAAGATCGCGATGGCGATCGACAGGACGACGAGCGCGGGGTTGTAGCTGGTTTCAATCATCAGCGCTCCCATCGGTGCCGCATCATGTGAGGGTATCGAATGGCTGCGTTCGGATGAAGCTCTAAATCCCTGGATGTCCAGGTCGGTGAAGGTTTCTGGACGCCGGCCTGCGCAGGTCGAGCGTCTGGGCTGGGGGCTGGCGTATGGGAACTGCCTAAGGACGAACGCGTGGGGGGGCGGCCCCGCCCTATGGAGGTTTGGCGGAGGCGGTGGGCTTGCGAGGAGGGCGCGATAGGCTTGACCTGCTGGTTTTTCGTTGGGGCGGATCTTGCAGCGGCTTCGCAATAGCTGTGATCAAGGTCGACACGGGTCGCCAGCCGGGCGACGGTGCTGTTCCGGGCGCGCCGAGAATAACCTCCGCCTGTCCTTGGACGAGCCTGTCCGATGGCCTAAGCTGAGCCGCTTCGAACCTGCGTTGGAGCTGGCCGTGCCGGGTCACGACGAGGTCATCCGGATCTCCACCGGCGCGAGGGGAGGAGCCCGGGCTCGAGGGGCCGGATCATGAGTAGCGGGAAGGCTGCGAAAGCGATCACGATGCTGCAGGGCATTGCCGTCCGCGATTCGGAACTCGCTTCGATATCCCAAGCTTCGCTGACCTTGTCGCGACCAAACCGAACAGGTGCTGAGCGTCGACGCTGAAGACTCGCATATCCCGTTCGGCTGCCGTCAGGCGGGAGAGGACATCAGCGCGTCGCATATCTCCAGTGTCGCGGATTACGACTGCAAGCACGCTCGCTGCGACGCCGCCCCGACCCTCGACGGCTCGCTACGCCCCCCGCAGCGTCGGGATGTCCCGCACGTCGTAGGCGACCTGCATGCGCAGCCACACGAGGGGGCCGTTGCCGCAGAGCTTGCCGATCCTCAGCGCCATCTCGGGCGAGATCGCCGCCTTGCCCGACAAGACGCGATGCAGCGCCTGACGCGTGACGCCGAGATGGGTGGCCGCGACCGAGACAGGCAGGTCGAGGCCGGGCAGCACATCCTCGCGCAGGATCTCTCCAGGGTGGATGGGCGGTCGCGCGGGGTCGCGCCGGACGTCGTCATGAGCCATGGTCGTCCTCCAGATCGACGGCCTCGGCGTCCTCACCATCGAAGCTGAAGGTGATGCGCATCCTGCCCAGGCGGGATGCGGCAAAGGAGTTCCGCGGCATCTCGCAGTCGAACGCGGCACCATCCACGCGCGCATCGGCCCCAACAGGGCCGGCACGACAGGGCAGCGTCCGACCGCTCACCCCACCCGTAACGCGCGCTCGACCGCCAGGGGTTCACGGTCGATGACGAGGAGGAGCGTGCGGGCGGCCGGATCCGGGTTGCGGCGGCGCTGCTCCCAATCGCGGACGGCCGAGGGCGAGAAGCCGTAGTGCCGGGCGAACTTGTCCTGGGACAGTCCCGTCCTTTTGCGGATCGCCGCGACGTCGATCGGCGGCGGCACGAAGATGCGGGACGGCTCCGCCTGCCCCTTGGCGATCACGAGCGCCTCGCGGGCGCTCCGGATCAGATCCTGGCCGAACTTCGACATCACCGTCTCCTCGTCTCCCGGACCCGCCGCGCAACGCCGGCCCGATAAGCCTCGGCGAGTTGCGGCAGCAGGGCCGCCAGTTCGTTCCGCTCGGCCCTGGACAGGTTCGCCCGATCGCCCTTGTCCAGGAGGGCGAGCAGGAACACGGGCACGTCCTCGCCGCCGAAATAATGGATCGTTCGATAGCCGCCCGACTTCCCCGCGCCCGGCCGCGCGAAGCGGAGCTTTCGAGCGCCTCCCGTGCCGACCATCAGTTCGCCCGAGATCGGATCGGCGGCGAGATGGGACGCAATGGCGGCCACCTCGTCGTCGGTCAGGCCGGCGGCACGGGCGTGCCGATCGAAGGTCGGCGTGGTCAGCACCGTCTGCATGACTCGATCATACGGCAATGCCGTATGAAGGCAAGTCGAAGCACGGCATCGCCGGGGGCTCGGCGAGTTGTACCCAGTATCCCCGCGAGAAAGCCCGTTGCGGCCACTCTCCCGATGCGCCATGGTGTGCGGCAACAAAGCATGGCAGCATGCGGCTGCATCGGCACGCTCACGGGAGAACGCTTGTCCGGGGAGTTCATCCTGACCACGCAGGATCTGGCGAAGGAGTTCCGCGGCATCGTGGCGGTCGACGGCGTGGATCTCGCGGTGGAACGCGGCACCATCCACGCGCTCATCGGGCCGAACGGTGCCGGCAAGACGACCTGCTTCAATCTCTTGACCAAGTTCCTGTCGCCGACGCGCGGCCGCATCGCCTTCAAGGGCCGCGACATCACCGGTTTGGGCGCGGCCGACGTGGCGCGGCTCGGCATCGTGCGCTCGTTCCAGATCTCGGCCACCTTTCCGCATCTCACGGTGCTGCAGAACGTGCGCATCGCCCTGCAGCGTCGGCGCGGCGACAATTTCGATTTCTGGCGCTCGGAAAAGCTGCTGCGCCGCTACGATGCCGAAGCCCGCGATCTCATCGAGCAGGTGGGCCTCGCCGGCTTCGCCGACGGGCTCGCGGCCGATCTCAGCTACGGCCGCAAGCGCGCGCTCGAACTCGCCACCACGCTGGCGCTCGACCCCGAACTCATGCTGCTCGACGAGCCCATGGCCGGCATGGCCCACGAGGAGATCGACCGCACGGCCGCGCTGGTCCGGCGCGCGGCCCGCAACCGCACGATCCTCATGGTGGAGCACAACCTGTCGGTCGTGGCTTCGCTCAGCGACAGGATCACGGTTCTGGCCCGCGGCCGGGTGCTGGCCGAAGGTCCCTACGAAGAGGTGTCGCGCGATCCCCGCGTGGTGGAAGCCTATATCGGGGTCGGCCATGGTTGATGCCGCCCGCCTGCAAGCGGCAGCCGGCCTTCCGGGGCATGGTGCGGCACTCGGCACCGCGCCTGCCATCAGCCTCAGCGTCTCGGACCTGCACGCCTGGTACGGCGAGTCCCACGTGCTGCACGGCATGGCCTTCGAGGTGCCCAAGGGCGAGGTCGTGACGCTGCTGGGCCGCAACGGCGCCGGCAAGACCACGACGCTGCGCTCGGTCATGGGCGTTATAGGCAAACGCCGCGGCTCGATCCGCTTCGAGGGCCAGGAGACGATCCGGATGCCGTCGCGCCTCATCGCCCGGGCCGGCATCGGCTATTGCCCGGAGGAGCGCGGCATCTTCGCAAGCCTGTCGGTCGAGGAGAACCTCATGCTGCCGCCCGTGGTGCGGCCCGGCGGCATGTCGCGCGAGACGATCTTCACGCTGTTCCCGAACCTGCGCGAGCGGCTGTCCAGCGGCGGCACCAAGATGTCGGGCGGCGAGCAGCAGATGCTGGCCATCGCCCGCATCCTGCGTTCGGGCGCGAGCCTTCTCCTGCTCGACGAGCCGACCGAGGGCCTGGCGCCCGTGATCGTACAGCAGATCGGCCGCACCATCGCCCGGCTCAAGGCGGAGGGCTACACGATCGTCCTGGTCGAGCAGAACTTCCGCTTCGCCGCCACGGTCGCGGACCGCCACTACGTGGTCGAGCAGGGGCGCGTGGTCGACATGTTCCCGAACCGGGATCTCGACGCCAACATCGACAAGCTGCACCGCTATCTCGGCGTGTGACGGTGCCGACCAACCAACGACATGGAGTTGAGGGAATGCTGAAAGGGTTCTTGCTGGCCGCGACCGCCATGGCGGCGCTGGCCACGGCGGTGCTGCCGGCCGCGGCCGAGGTGTCGGTGAAGGTGGGCGTGCTCAACGACCGTTCGGGGGTCTATACGGACATCAGCAGCGAGGGCTCGGTGATCGCCGCCAAGATGGCGATCGAGGATTTCCACGCGGGCGAGAAGGGCATCAAGGTCGAGGTCGTGTCGGCCGACCACCAGAACAAGCCCGACACCGGCTCCAACATCGCCCGCCAATGGTACGACCAGGACGGCGTCGACATGATCCTCGACGTGCCGAACTCGGCCGTGGCGCTGGCGGTGGCGCGCGTGACGCGCGAGAAGAACAAGATCTTCATGAATTCCGGCGCCGGCACCTCGGAACTCACGGGCAAGCAATGCTCGCCCAATACCGTGCACTGGACCTATGACACCTATGCGCTGGCCAAGAGCACCGCGACCTCCATCATCAAGCAGGGCGGCAAGAGCTGGTATTTCCTCACCGCCGATTACGCCTTCGGCCACGCGCTCGAGAGCGATGCCACGACCTTCATCAAGGCCGGGGGCGGCACGGTGGTGGGCTCCGTCAACACGCCCTTCCCGACCAGCGACTTCTCGTCCTTCCTGCTGCAGGCGCAGGGGTCGGGCGCCCAGGTGATCGGCCTCGCCAATGCCGGCGGCGACACCGTCAATGCCATCAAGCAGGCGGCCGAGTTCGGCATCGTCGAGGGTGGGCAGAAGCTCGCGGGGCTGCTGGTCTTCATCTCCGACGTCCATGCGCTCGGCCTCAAGGTCGCCCAGGGCCTGAACCTGACCACGGCCTTCTACTGGGACCGCGATGACGGCACCCGCGCCTTCGCCAAGCGCTACGCCGCGCAATACGGCGGCAAGATGCCCACCATGGACCAGGCCGGCGTCTATGGCAGCATGCTGCATTACCTCAAGGCCGTCGACGCCCTGAAGGGCAAGGACACGGTCGGCCTGATGGCCAAGATGCGCGAGATCCCGGCCGACGACCCGCTGTTCGGCCACGGCCATCTGCGCATCGACGGCCGCATGATCCATGACATGTACCTCTACCAGGTCAAGACGCCGGCCGAATCGAAGTATCCATGGGACTACTACAAGCTGGTCAACAAGATCCCGGGCGACGAGGCGTTCCGGCCACTCGCCGACGATGGCTGCGACCTGGTGAGGTAGGCCACGGGCCGGGCGGGAGCGTCCCATGCACAGCTTTCTCGGCATTCCGACGCAGGTCCTGTTCGGCCAGCTGACGCTGGGGATGATCAACGGCGCCTTCTACGCGCTCCTGAGCCTCGGGCTCGCCGTGATCTTCGGCCTCCTCAACATCGTCAACTTCAGCCATGGCGCCCTCTACATGATGGGCGCCCTGGTGGGTTGGCTCCTGCTGACGGTCTTCGGCATCGACTATTGGTGGTCGCTGCTTCTCGCGCCCATCATCGTCGGCGCTTTCGGCATGGTGGTCGAGCGCACCATGATGGCGCGGCTCTACCGGCTCGATCCGATCTACGACCTGCTGCTCACCTTCGGGCTGGCGCTCATCATCCAGGGCGTGTTCCGCAACATCTACGGCGTGTCGGGCATGCCCTATGCGGTACCGCCCGCGCTCCAGGGTGCCCGCAACCTCGGCTTCATGGTGCTGCCCAATTACCGGGCCTGGGTCATCGTGGTGTCGCTGGCGGTGTCGCTCCTGACCTGGTTCACGATCGAGAAGACGAGCCTCGGCGCGACGCTCAGGGCCGCGACCGAGAACCCCGTGATGGTGTCGGCCTTCGGCATCAACGTGCCGCGTCTGGTGACCCTGACCTACGGGTTCGGGGTGGCACTGGCGGCGCTGGCCGGCGTGCTGGCGGCGCCGATCTATTCGGTCAATCCCAACATGGGGGCCGACCTCATCATCGTGGTGTTCGCCGTGGTGGTGATCGGCGGCATGGGTTCGATCCTGGGCTCGGTCGTCACGGGCTTCGCGCTGGGACTTTGCGAAGGCCTGACCAAGGTGGTCTACCCGCAGGGCTCATCCACCGTCATCTTCGTCATCATGATCGCCGTGCTGCTGATCAAGCCCAACGGCCTTTTCGGGAGGGCAGCATGAGGGCACCCGGCAGCATGACGGCCCCGGGCGCGGCAGCACCCGACGCCGCGGCGGCCGATGCCGTCGCGCCCGGTGTATCGGCGGCCGCGGCGGACCCTCGCCGGCAGGACGGCGCGCTGCATGCCGCGATCTTTGCGGGGCTGGTCGCCCTGGTGGTGGTGGCGCCCTTCCTGGCCTACCCGGTCTTCGTCATGCGGGTGATGTGCTTCGCGCTCTTCGCATCCGCCTTCAATCTCATGCTCGGCTTCGGCGGCCTCCTGTCCTTCGGCCATGCGGCATTCTTCGGCCTGGCGAGCTACGTCTGCGCCTTCGCGGCGCGTTCCTTCGGTCTCACGCCCGAGGTGGCGATCCTGCTCGGCACGGTCGCGTCGGGCCTGCTCGGCGCGCTGTTCGGCGCCGTCGCGATCCGGCGGCAGGGCATCTACTTCTCCATGATCACGCTGGCGCTGGCCCAGATCGTGTATTTCGTATCGCTGCAGGCCCCTTTCACGGGCGGCGAGGACGGCATCCAGGGCGTGCCGCGCGGCAGGCTGTTCGGGCTCGTCGACCTCGCGAGCGACACCACCCTCTATGTCGTGGTGGCGGTCGTCTTCCTGGCCGGGCTGCTCGCCATCTACCGCATCGTCCACTCGCCCTTCGGCCAGGTGCTGCGGGCCATCCGCGAGAACGAGAACCGCGCCCTGTCGCTCGGCTACCGCGTCGACCGCTACCGGCTCGCGGTGTTCACCATGTCGGCGGCGCTGAGCGGGCTCGCGGGCGCCACCAAGGCCATCGTGTTCCAACTGGCATCGCTGACCGACGTGCACTGGACCATGTCGGGCGAGGTGGTGCTGATGACGCTGATCGGCGGCATGGGCACCATGTTCGGGCCGGCCGTCGGCGCGCTGGTCTTCGTGGCGCTGGAATTCTACCTGTCCTCGATCGGTTCCTGGGTCACGGTGGTCGAGGGCGCGGTTTTCGTGGTCTGCGTGCTGGCGTTCCGGGAAGGCATCGTGGGCGTGCTGGCGCGGCGGCTGCACCGGCCGCTGTGAGGCACTCGCTTTGGGCGGACCGATGAGGCATCCTGCCGGCGAAGGACGGAAAAGCCGGCCGTGACCGCGATGTTCGACACCCTGAAGTTCGCCCGCACCTTGCGTGATCGGGGTCGGTTCACGCCCGAACAGGCCGAGGGACTGGCCGACGCCGTTGCCGAGGCGATGAGCGGCGAGGTCGCGGGCCGGGTCGACCTCAAGACCACGGAAGATGCGCTTCGCAATCAAATCAAAGCGCTAGGGACCGAGTTGCGCGGCGAGATCGCGGAGCTGCGTACAGAGTTGCGCGACAGCATCGCAGCGGTCCGAGGCGAGATCGCGGATCTGCGTACGGAGCTGCACGACAGCATCGCAGCGGTCCGCGGCGAGATCGCCGACCTGCGCACGGAGCTGCACGACAGCATCGCAGCGGTCCGCGGCGAGATCGCCGACCTGCGGACCGATATGAAGAGCCTCGAAGCCAAAATCGAGGCTGCCAAGTCAGACACGATCAAATGGGTCGTCGGCATCATTGGTTTTCAGAGCGTTGCGATCGTCGGGGCGGCCGTGGTCCTGTCCCGGTATCTCGCGCACTGACCGTCGGTTGAAGCTAGACCCGCCGCCATCGCCGCAGCCCGCCGTCCTTCACCTCGAGCAACTCCCCCCGCCGCACCATCATGTTGATGTGGGCCAGCGTCTCGCTGAACGCGAACCAGAACTGGTGGGCGTCGAGGTCCATGGTGAACAGGAGCGGCACGATCTCGGCCGCGGTCGGCGGCGTCGCGGGGTCGCAGAAGCGGGCGAGATCGGCGCAGCGCGCCACATGGTGCCTGACCAGTTCGGCGCAGCGCCGGTGCAGCCCGAAGAAGGGCAGCCGGTGGCCCGGCAGCACCAGCGTGCGGTCGGGAACCCGGGCCGGCAAGTCCGCCAGCGACGCCACATAGCGCCCGAGAGGATCGTCCTCGGGCTTCTCTTCGGCCACCGACACGTTGGGCGAGATCTGCGGCAGCACGTGGTCGGCCGCGAACAGCAGGTCGTGGGCGGGCGCATGGAGCAGCGTCTGGGCCGGCGAATGGCCGGCGTAGACGAGCACTTCGGCCTCTAGCGCGCCGAGCCTCAGCCGGTCGCCGGCCCGCAGCGGGCCATAGCGACGCGGCAGCGCCGGCACCACCGAGCGGTAGCGGTCGAGCCGGCTGCCCATCTGGCTCAATTGTTCGGATGACAGCCCATGGGCGCGATAGAAGGCCTGCTCGGCCCCGAGATCCTCGCGCGTGGCGAGGCGGTGCACCCGCGCGGTCAGGTATTCGGTCTCGCCCATGACGAGTTCCGCGCTCGTACGCTCGCAAAGATAGGCCGCGGCCCCGACGTGGTCGGGGTGGTAATGGGTGACGATCAGCCGCTCGACCGGCTTGCCGGCCAGCAGTCCCGCCAGCACGCCGTTCCACAGAACCCGCGCCTGGGGCGTATCGGCGCCGGCGTCGACGATCGTCCAGCCCCGCTCGCCTTCGACGAGGTAGATGTTGACGTGGTTCAGCCTGAACGGCAGCGGCAGCCGCAACCAGTGGAGGCCGGGCGCGAGTTCGAACGTTCCGCCCAGGGGCGGCGGCTCGGGATAGGGATAGGAGAGGTCGATCAATGCGGCATCCCTGGGCTCGTCCCCCCGCTCGGCGGCCCGAGCCAGACCAACTCCACGCTCATAGACGCGATTGAGCACCCAGCGGAAGCACGATAGCTTTCAGCTCTCCACGGGGAACGCGCCCATGCGACGAGCTTCGAAGACCAGCAGACCCTTTTCCTTCGCGATGTGCTTTCTACTCGCCGGGGTGTGCGTCGCCCGCGCCGACGCCATCGACGGCGATTGGTGCCAGGAGGGAAGCGCCCGCCACTTCACCATCAAGGGTCCGGACATCGTCACTCCCGGGGGCGTCAGCCTCAAAGGCAATTACAGCCGTCACGCTTTCACCTACACGGCGCCGACCGACACATCGAGCGGGACGGAGATCGTCATGCGGCTGATGAACGAATTCACGTTGCACCTCCGCGAAGGAGCCGACCCGTCGACGCCCGTCCAGGTCTGGAAGCGCTGTCAGCCGATCAGTTGATCCAAGGCCCTGAGGTTGGCCATCGCACTGATGCGGCAGGGGGTCCTTCGGTCATCTCCTCGGCGCGAGCCGGATCGCTTCGCGCCGCGAGGTCTGTTCGTCATGTCCCGGGTTCGGCCGGAAGACCTGCCGTGAGGCGCTTCTTGGCATCGGCACTGCTCAGCTTCCTCGCCACGACCTTTGAGGCAAGATCGTCCCCGAGCTTCAGGAACTGATTGCGCCTTGCATCGGAGCCACCAGCCTCCTCGAGGACGTCACGGCTTTGGACGCAGCCCCAGGCATCGATGAACTGCTTGTTCTTCTCCAGACAGTCCTGGGTGACGCGCGCGAGTGCATCGTCGTGCGGCGGTGTCGGGAGGGTGGCACAACCGGACAAGAGCGCGGAGGCCGTCACTATAAGAGCCGTTACCCTGGCATCACTCATGCGAAACTCCCGGAATGGGAGCAGATCATCATGGGTTGCGGGCGGAGTCCAGAGCCGGGGCGCCGCCTGAAACTGGGGAGGAAGACCGGGTGGTGTGGATCATGACGATGGCCATGACGCTCACCTAGGGTTTCCACGGACATAACCGTTTCGGGTCACTCGTCCGTTCACGAGGCGAAGTCGGGCACCGGAGCGGTTCCGCAGGTGCCCTTAGCTAAGCAGATTTTTGCAAATCTGCTTACACTTGAGATGCTGGGCAGCATTGATT
>CAXUCF010000135.1:12845-13372 GCA_964249275.1 uncultured Lichenihabitans sp. | reverse complement strand
GTGCCGCTACCGAGGCCGTGTCGGCCCCGCCGGGTGTTCCGTCTGCCTCGAACGGAGCGCCGGCCCCGGGCGTGGACGCCCCGCCTCGCCCCGCCGGCCCACCGGGCCTGCCGATCGGCAAGGCGCCACAGGTTTCGCCGCCGGTGCCAAGCAGGCCCGTGCTGGGCCAGAGGCCCGCACCGCCGGTCGGAGGCGGGTCGAGGCCGAGGCCCGCGCTGCCGCCGCGGCAGCCCCCAGCCCGGTCCGGTACCGACCTGCCCGCGGCGAGCCCTCCGGCGCCGGGTCTCCCCGCAGCCGGCGTGCTGCCGGCTACTCGCGTTTCCCGTCCCGTCATGGCGGTGCGCCCCGGGGTGGCCGTCGTGCCCTCCGATGCAGACCGCACGCCCTCGGGTATGGCGCCTGCCGAAACGGCATCCTCTGCCGAAGCGGCTTCCGGCGAACACCAGGCGCTGGCGCCGATCGGTGATGCAGGAGCTGCAGCGCCCCAAGCCGCCACATCCGAAGAAGCCAGGCAGCAGGGTCCGGCG
>CAXUCF010000135.1:0-12835 GCA_964249275.1 uncultured Lichenihabitans sp. | reverse complement strand
CGCGGCCGGCACGGCCGGGGGCCCTCCCGAAGACGTGGTACCTCCGCGCGGCCGCGATAGCGCGCTCCGCCCCGCGGCCCCACGCCCGAAACAACCTCGGCGGCTCGGCTGGCCCGTACTCGCGGCGACCGGGCTGGTCGCAGCCCTCATGTTCGGCATCGGGGTTGCGGCCTGGACCATGCGCGACCGTCCCGAGCAGGTCGTGGCATCCCGGTCCGGTATCCTGACCTCGGAAGGCGGCGCGCCCGGGAAGACCGTGGATCGCGCCAATGCGCCGGGCGGAGAGGCGCCGGCCCCCGACGCTCAGCCGGGCGATACGACTTCGGGCATCGCGGTCCCGGCGCCGATGCCGCAGAACAGTTCGGCCGCGGACGCGGGACCCGGGATCGCGGTGGCCCAGCGGGCGGCCCTGCTGGTCGACGCGCCCGACGAGCCGCAGCGGATCAAGACCTATACCGGCACCGTGGTCTGGCATGTCGACAGCGTGAGTTCCGGCCAGGGTCAGCCGCTTGCCATGGCGGTGTCGGCCGATATCGACATTCCGGATGCGAAGCTGAAGGCGACGATGCTGCTGCAGAGAAATCCCGAACCGCAGCTGCCGGCGTCCCATACCATCGAATTCCACTTCCTGCCGCAACCCGGTAGCACTCTCGGCAACGTCAAGCAGATCAATGTGCCCGAGATGCGCAAGGACGACGAAGCTCCGACGGGGGACTCCCTCTCGGGCGTGCCGGTCGCCATCACCGACAATTACTTCCTGGTCGGGCTGTCGCGCGGCGGAGCCGAGAACCAGAACCTGCGGCTCATCGCCGAGCGCAACTGGTTCGATGTGTCGATCCTGTTCGTCTCGAACAAGCTCGCCAAGCTGACCTTCGAGAAAGGTGCGGGGGGACAGCGGGTTCTCGAAGACGCCATGAAATCCTGGCGCTGAAGATGCCGGCGCTGCCGTCCCGCTGCCCTCGCTCCCTGGGCGGATGACCGCTGAAGTATCGACCGATCAGTGGGCCGGAACGGCGGCGCGGTCAGGGGTCCTGGCCGGCAGGGCTTCGAGCCTCGCCATCCCGGCCCTGACGGCGGCCTGAACCTTCTCGAAGGCCCGAACCTCGATCTGGCGCACACGCTCGCGCGAGATGTTGAACTCGTCCGACAGTTGCTCGAGCGTGATGGGGTCTTCGGCCAGGCGCCGGGCTTCGAAGATGCGGCGTTCGCGCGGATTGAGGATCTTCAGGCCATCGACCAGCGCGTCATGCCGGTTGTGCTTCTCCTGCTCGTCGGCCAGCACGACCTCCTGGCTCGTCGAATCGTCGACCAGCCAGTCCTGCCACTCGCCCTCGCCGTCTTCGCGCATCGGCGCGTTGAGCGACGTGTCGCCGCCGAGGCGGCGGTTCATTTCGATCACATCCTGCTCGGATACCCCGAGCTTCGTCGCGATCGTGGCGACGTGCTCGGGCCGCAACTCGCCCTCTTCCAGCGCCGAGATCTGGCTTTTCGCCTTACGCAAGTTGAAGAACAGCTTCTTCTGGCTGGCCGTCGTCCCCATCTTCACCAGTGACCAGGAGCGCAGGATATACTCCTGGATAGACGCCCTGATCCACCAGATCGCATAGGTGGCCAGACGAAAGCCCTTGTCGGGCTCGAACCGTTTCACCGCCTGCATCAGGCCGACGTTGCCCTCGGAGATCACTTCGCCGATCGGAAGCCCGTAGCCGCGGTAGCCCATGGCAATCTTGGCCACGAGCCGCAAATGGGACGTCACGAGTTCCTGCGCTGCGTCACGGTCGTCGTGCTCGCGCCAGCGTTTGGCCAGCATGTATTCCTGTTGCGGCTCCAGCATGGGGAAGCGGCGGATTTCGTTCAGATAGCGCGTCAGCCCGCTTTCACCCGAGATGATCGGAAGCGCATAGGCCATAGGTGTTCTCCTTCTGGAGCCCGTCTCTCGGGCTCCGGCGATCGCTCGACCGACTCGCCAACCCGCCCATATAGGGCGCGGTCGGCCGCGTCGAAAGAGGGCCGCCCTTTCGATCGTCGATGGGCTTGTCTTGCACACCTATCGTCGAGGCGGAGATGGGCCTCGATATGGCCGAGCCACCACATGGCGGAAATTTAACCCGCTGTGGCGAACGCCCAGTGGCCGCGAAGCTCACGGCCAATCGGGCGCATCGCCCGCGGTGCGCCCGGGATTGCAGTCTTGCCGGTGGGAGACGAGTTGCCGCTGGGGGCGGCGGACCGTTGCAGGCGCGTGGCATGGACGAGCGTCGCCCGACTAAGCAGATTTTGCAAATCTGCTTACACTTGAGATGCTGGGCAGCATTGATTTCACTTTGAAAAGCGAAATCAATCGTGGCTTTCGCCACGCAAGGCTGCTTAGATGTCGCGGCCCAGGGTCGTTGGACGAGGGGCGGAGCCGCTTAATGCTGCAGCTTCGTCATCTCGTCCTTGAGCTGCAGCTTTTTGCGTTTCAGCTCGCTCAGCTTGATGGGATCCGTTGCGGGACGCGCCTTCTCCGTCTCGATCTGCTTGTCGATCACTTGATGGCGACGGGTCAATTCAGCGATATGGCCGTTCAAGGACATCCCGAACTCCTTGTTCCGTCGGGGAAAAGAATCCCCCGACGACGCCAGGATGACACGCCCGCGGTGCTTCACAAGGCCCCGGCGCCGACGCCAGGATCACATCTGCGCGAGCGGCTTCGGGCGGTCGGCGCTCGGACCTCCAACAGGCGCGCACCGCAGGACGTCAGCCTCGGCGGAGTCTAGCCGTGCCCCGCCAAGCGCTCGACGGCGGCTCCGCATTGCCCGAGCTTGTGCTCGAGATGCTCGAAGCCGCGGTCGAGATGATAAACGCGGTTGACGATGGTTTCGCCTTCGGCCGCCAAGGCTGCGATGACCAGCGAAACCGAGGCGCGCAGGTCCGTCGCCATGACGGGCGCCCCCTTCAGCGTGGGCACACCCTCGACGATCGCCGCGTCGCCGTCGAGCCTGATGCGGGCGCCGAAGCGCGTCAGTTCGCCGACATGCATGAAGCGGTTCTCGAAGATCGTCTCGGTGATGCGGGACGACCCCCTGGCCCGGGTCATCAGGGCCATGAACTGCGCCTGGAGATCGGTCGGAAAGCCGGGGAACGGTGCCGTCGAGATGTCGACCGGCGAAATGCCTGCGCCGTTGCGGCTGACCCTGAGCCCGTCGTTGGTGCGCACGAGCTGGGCGCCCGAGAGCTCGAGCGCATCGAGCGCTCCGGCCAGGAGATCGGGCCGGGCGCCTTCGAGCAGCACGTCGCCCCCCGTCATGGCCACCGCCATGGCGTAGGTCCCGGCTTCGATGCGGTCGGGCAGCACGGCATGCCGGGCGCCGCTGAGACGCGTCACGCCCTCGATCTCGATCGTGCCGGTGCCGGCGCCCAGGATGCGCGCGCCCATCTTGTTCAGGCATTCGGCGAGATCGACCACCTCGGGCTCGCGAGCCGCATTCAGCACCGTGGTGCGCCCCCGCGCCAAGACGGCCGCCATCAGGGCCGTGTGGGTGCCGCCGACCGTGACCTTCGGAAAGGCGATCTCGGCGCCTGTCAGCCCGTTCCTGGCCTTGGCGAAAGCATAGCCGCCTTCGATGTCGATCGTGGCGCCGAGCCGCTCCAGCACCATCAGCAGAAGGTCGACGGGGCGCGTGCCGATGGCGCACCCGCCGGGCAACGACACCTTGCATTCGCCCATGCGGGCGAGGAGCGGCGCGATCACCCAGAAGCTCGCCCGCATGCGCGAGACGAGGTCGTAGGGCGCCGTGGTGTCGACGATGCGCTCGGCCCTGAGATCGACCGTCTGGCCCGACACGACCTCCTCGCCGGGACGCTTGCCCTTGAGCGTGTAGTCGACGCCGTGGTTGCCGAGGATGCGGACCAGAAGGTTGACATCGGCGAGGCGCGGCACGTTCTCCAGCGTCAGCGTCTCGTCGGTGAGAAGGCTCGCGATCATCAGCGGCAGGGCCGCGTTCTTGGCGCCGGAAATGCGGATGGTGCCGTTGAGCTGCTGCCCGCCGACGACGCGGATGCGGTCCATGTGTCCTCGCTCGGTGGCGCGCGGTGAGGCGCGGCCCCTCTCGGTTCCGGGTGGCTCAGCAATCCTGCTGGAAAGTGCCGGGCCGTGGGGCGTCGCGCTGAGCCTCGTCGCGCGCCCTAGTCTGGGCCTTGCGGCGCATCAGGTTGGCCCTCAGCGCTTCGGCGTGCCGGTCGGGCTTGCTCCGGGCCGCGCGCGTATCCGGCGGCTTCCGCCCCCTGTCGTCCGGCCCGGCCGATGCCATTTCCGCCTCCGCCTCGCGCCGCCGCACCTCACGGCTGCGGCGAGACCTCATAGGCGGTTCACGGGGGGGCGGCAAGGTGGCGGACCGGGGAGAGGAGCGAAGCGGGCTGCCGAGCCTTTCGCTTCACTCGCCAACTTCAGCTCCTGGGTGCTTCCATAGTGTATCGTCGAAAGGAGTGGAAGCAGCCACTCGCAACAGTGTCGAGGGCAGACCTCAGGAAGCATGAAGAGCCTGAGCCAGCACGGCAAAGACGCGCGGGTCGGCCATCTGCGCCACGTTGAAGCGCATGAACTCGGTCGCCGATTGAGAGAGGCTGAAGACGTTGCCAGGAGCCAGCACGACGTTTCCGGACAGCGCCGCACGGGCAACGTCGGCCGCGTCACGGCCATCGGGCAGGTTGCACCATAAGTAGAACCCGCCACGCGGCTCGATCCAGGGTCGGATACCGAGCGCCGCCAGCTTCGACCCAGTTTCCCGACGGGATTTCGCAAGACGCCGACGAAGGGCATCAAGATGCTTGCGATAGCCACCGTCACACAAGGTGCCGGACACCAGCTCGGCAGCAGCAGGACTTGGCCCGCCGAAGCTCGTCGCGACCTGAAGGTCTATCAAGGCCTCGATCCAGTCGGCACGCGCCGCGATGTAGCCGCACCGGATCGAGGCCGACAGGGTTTTTGAGAAACTGCCGATCCGGATTACGCGGGACAACCCGTCGAGAGCCGCAAGGCGCGGCGAGGGGTCGGGCTCGAAATCAGCGAAGACGTCGTCTTCGACAATGGTCAGGTCGTGGGTTGCCGCCGCGTTCAGCAGGCGATGGGCGACTGTTGGGGAGATCGTCGCGCCGGTTGGGTTATGAAGCGCGGAATTCGTGATGTAGAGGCGCGGACGATGGGTCGCCAGCACTTCGACGAACCGAGCGGGATCGGGTCCGGCGGGCGTGTAGGGTACGCCAATGATCCTGGCGCGATGGGCACGCAGCAGAGCCTGGAAATTGAAATAGCAGGGATCATCCAGCAACACCGTGTCCCCAGTGTGAAGCAGGACGCGGCAGAGGAGGTCGATGGCCTGAGTGCCCGACGAGGTGAGAAGGATCTGGTCCGCACCGGCGTCGATCCCTTCCGCCGCGAATTGGCGGACTAAGAATCGGCGGAGGGCGAGCAATCCGCGCGTGTTGCCGTAGTCGGCCAGGATCGCATCCTTCGCCTTGGCAAGGCTGCGGACCGACCGGCGGATGGCAGCATTCGGCATCCAATCGGACGGGAGCCACCCGCATCCGGGTTTCATCATCTGCCCGCCGGCATCAAGGGACTGGCGCGACACCCAGAACGGATCGATCGCACGATCGGGGCGTGCCTCGACCTCGGCAATCGCGAGCGGAGGCATGGGGCCGGAGACGTAGAACCCGGAACCAGGCCGCGAGCGGATCAGGCCTTCGGCCGCGAGCCTGTCGTAGGCTTCGACGACGGTCGAGGGCGATACGCCCATGGTCGTGGCGAAGCTACGGATCGAGGGCAGTCTTTCGCCAGGGGTCAGCGCTCGCGTGGCCATCCTGCGGCGGATGGCGTCCATCACCGCGCCAGTCCGGGTGCTCGCGTCCTCAGCCATCTCCGGATATCGCCGAGTGTGTTGGTTCGACAGGGCATACAGTTTGTCTTGATCGTATGGGATCGTGGCTGTCCCGGCCAGCCCCGATTGCTATCCTCGAGCCCATAGAGAGATGGATACGATGCGGCGGACAACGGACGGGTGGGGCAGCGGGCTCATTGGGGTGATTATCTTCAGCGGATCGCTACCGGCAACTCGGATCGCGGTTGGCGGCTTCACCCCGCTTTTCCTGACCTCGGCACGCGCGGTAATAGCCGCGCTGCTCGGGGCGACGCTGCTCCTCGCACTCAGGCAGAAACGGCCTGCCCGGAACGACCTCAGCTCCCTTGCCCTCGTGGCTCTAGGGGTCGTGATCGGCTTCCCACTGCTGACCGGGCTGGCGCTACAGCATATCACCTCGGCACATTCGATCGTCTTCATCGGTCTCCTGCCGCTCGCGACCGCGATCTTCGGCGTGCTGCGGGGCGGAGAAAAGCCCGAGCCGTCTTTTTGGCTGTTCTCGATCCTAGGCAGCTTTTCGGTCGCTGGCTTCGCGCTGTCACAGAGCGGTAACGCCTCGCTGATCGGCGACTTACTGATGGTGGTGGCGATCCTGCTCTGTGGTCTCGGCTACGCCGAGGGCGCGACGCTGTCACGGCGGCTCGGCGGCTGGCAGGTCATCTCCTGGGCACTCGTGTTGGCGCTGCCCGCCATGACGATTGTCGCGCTCGTCACCTTGCCTGGAACATGGAGCGGGATCGACTTGACGATGTGGGCCGGGCTCGCCTACGTCTCGGTATTCAGCATGCTGGTTGGTTTCGTATTCTGGTATCGGGGGCTCGCCCTTGGCGGCATCGCGGGGGTTGGCCAACTGCAATTACTCCAGCCCTTGTTCGGGCTGATACTCGCCGGAGTGCTGCTGCACGAACCCGTCGCCTGGACCATGATAGCCGTAACAGGGTTGGTGGTGGTGTGCGTCGCTGGCGCGAAGCGGTTCGCGTGACGACGCCGGATCAGTTACCGATTACGTCGAATCCTGCCATGGCCATACTAAGCAGATTTTGCAAATCTGCTTACACTTGAGATGCTGGGCAGCATTGATTTCACTTTGAAAAGCGAAATCAATCGTGGCTTTCGCCACGCAAGGCTGCTTAGGTGATAGTAGGCTGGCCGAGATGGCTCTGCATCGCCCCGGAAGCGTTAGCCCGGCCGTCGCCAGAGCCGCTGCCCGCCCTGCCGCGTCGGAGCCCGCCGTTACAGCTTGCGCAACGCGACCTGCTCGATCTCGTGGCTGGCCGCCTTGCGGAGCACGAGGCTGGCCCGCGCCCGCGTCGGCCGGATGTTCTCGACGAGGTTGCGCAGGTTGATACGCTTCCAGATGCCGCGCGCCACGGCTTCGGCCTCCGCGGGTCCGATTTCGGCGTACCGCTTGAAATAGGACAATGGATCCCGGAACGCCGTCTCGCGCAGGCTCATGAAGCGCGCCACATACCATTGTTCGAGAAGGTCCTCGTCGGCATCGAGGTAGACCGAGAAGTCGAAGAAGTCCGACACGAAAGGGATGTCGCGGCCATCCTTCTGCGACCGGCTGGGCATCAGGACGTTGAGCCCTTCGACGATCAGGATGTCGGGCCGGTCGACCAGCACCTGCTCGTCCGGCAGCACGTCGTAGGTCAGGTGCGAATAGACCGGGGCGGCGACGTTGCGCTTGCCGGCCTTGACGTCGGACAGGAACTGGATCAGGGCCGGGCCGTTGAAGCTGTCCGGAAAGCCTTTGCGCTCCATCAGGTTCTGTTCGGCCAGCACACGGTTGGGATGAAGGAAGCCATCGGTCGTCACCAGTTCGACCTTGGGCGTGTTGGGCCAGCGCGACATCAGCGCTTTCAGCACCCGAGCGGTTGTGGACTTGCCGACCGCCACGGAACCCGCCACGCCGATGATGTAGGGGACCTTGCCCTCGCCGGCTCCGAGGAAGCGCTGCGTCGCCTTGAACAGTCCCTGCGTGGCCGCGACGTAGAGCGCGAGGAGCCGCGACAGCGGCAGATAGATCGCCACCACCTCGTCGATCGCGATAGGGTCGTTGGTGGCGCGCAGCTTGCGCAGGTCGTCCATCGTCAGCGTGAGCGGCGTGTCGGCCCGTAGCGCCGCCCAACCCTCACGCGTGAACTGATGGTAGGGCGACCCGACGAGACCCGCATCCGGGACCGCATCGAGACCGAGCGGGATCGAGGTGGGCAGGTCGAGCATCTCAGGCTCCAGGAGGTCGCGAGGCTTTCTCCTCGAGCCCCGATCGACGGGTCCGGCGCCCCAGTTCCGCCACGACCTGATCGAGCGACAGGCCGGAGGCGTGGAGCAGCACCAGGAGATGGTAGATCACATCGGCGGCTTCGCACAGCAGATGCGGCTTGTCGCGCTCGACCGCCGCGACCACGGCCTCCACGGCCTCCTCGCCGAACTTCCTGGCGATGCGGCCCATGCCGGCATCGAGCAGCGAGCGCGTGTAGGACTGGTCCGAGACGGCGCTGGCCCGCTCGCCGATGAGCCGTTCGAGATCGCCCAGGGTGAAGCGGTGGTCACCGCCGGGGCGGGTCGCGGGGACGCTCGGGCCGGTCACGCGTCGAGCCTCACGGCAAGTCCGGCCTCGGCCATATGCCGCTTGGCCTCATCGATCGTATGCTCCCCGAAATGGAAGATGGAGGCGGCCAGCACGGCGCTGGCACCGCCCTCGCGCACGCCCGCCACGACATGGTCGAGCGAACCGACTCCGCCCGAAGCGATGACGGGCACCGACACCGCATCCGAGACCGCGCGGGTGAGCGCGATGTCGAACCCGCTGCGCGTGCCGTCGCGGTCCATGGAAGTCAGCAGGATCTCGCCGGCGCCGCGCTCGGCCACGTCGCGCGCGTAAGCGACGACGTCGAGCCCGGTCGGGCGACGGCCGCCGTGGGTGAACACCTCCCAGCGCGGCCGCGCGCCCTCGACCGAGACCCGCTTGGCGTCGACCGCCACGACGATGCACTGGCGGCCGAACTTCTCGGCCGCACGCGCCACGAAATCGCGGTCCTGGACCGCGGCCGACATGATCGAGGCCTTGTCGGCACCGGCCAGCAGCAGGGTGCGGATGTCCGCCACGGTGCGGACGCCGCCCCCCACCGTGAGCGGCATGAAGCAGGCCTCCGCGGTGCGGCGCACCACGTCGAGCAGGATGCCGCGATCCTCGTGGCTGGCCGTGATGTCGAGGAAGCAGAGTTCGTCGGCGCCGGCCGCGTCGTAGGCCAGCGCGCACTGGACGGGGTCGCCGGCGTCCCGCAGCGCGACGAAGTTCACGCCCTTGACGACGCGGCCGTCCTTGACGTCGAGGCAGGGGATAACCCGGGTTTTCAGCATCAGGCAGGTTCGACTTCGACCCGAGTGGGTGAATTAAGAAAAGTCAGTACTGACTTAGGCATTCGCCCCCCCTTTTGGTCTGGCTCGACTTCCGTGATCAGATATCTCAAATTGGGGAGTTGCCCGTTCAGTTTTCTGGCGAGTGTCCTCGCTCCCGAACTGGAAGCGAGACACATCGTGTTTCCAAAGAAGGCGTGCCAGTTCACGACGTCAGGCATCCCGTCGATGATTTTGATCATCTCCTTGCGAGAGATCTGCTCGCCATCGAAAATTAAAAGATAGGCTCTCATCTTCCTTCCCCATCACGGTTAGGCTCCGGCGACAGGTCTTCCGATAGGTCCGCATTCAGCGGTACTGGCGGCAGGCCCATTCGTTCGAGAAGGATCAGCTCCTGCTGCCTCTCGATAAACTCCTCGGATTGCAGGCGATCCGGATCGCGCAACATAAAATATATGTAGGCGCCAACCAACGTCAGAACAGGAAGACCCCCGAGCGCCGCAAAACCGTAGCGCAGGATCGGGTCGGTACCGAGGACGCCCGCAAACAGGAAACAAACCGGCGTCGCCACAGCACAACCCCAGAGGATAGGGTTGAATGCGTTGCGGACCCGCACGACGCCGGCGCGAGACGTGACGCTGCGGATGACTTCCTGCAAGCTCACTTCGCAGTCGACCCCGCTTCATCGGACGTGCTTTCCTCCCGCGACGCGCGGATCATCGCCAGCGCCTGGGCGGGGTCGAGGCGGCCGTCGTAGAGGGCGCGGCCCGTGACGGCGCCGGCGAGCTTCGCGCAGTCGGGCTCGAGCAGGCGCGCCACGTCGGCCAGCGACGCGAGGCCGCCCGAGGCGATGACCGGCAGGTGCACGGCCTCGGCCAGCGCGATGGTGCCGGCGAGGTTCAGCCCCTTCATGGCCCCGTCGCGGCCGATGTCCGTCATGACGATCGCGGCCACGCCCGCGTCCTCGAAGCGCCGCCCCAGTTCGACCGCGGTGACGTTGACGGTCTTGGCCCACCCTTCCACCGCCACGAGGCCGTCGCGCGCGTCGATGCCGACCGCGACCTGGCCCGGGAACAGCCGCGCCGCCTCGCGCACGAGCCCGGGATCCTTGACGGCGGCCGTTCCGAGGATCACGCGGCGCACGCCGCGCGACAACCATCGATCGACCGTGCGCAGGTCGCGGATGCCGCCGCCGAGTTGCACCGGCAGGGTAACGCGATCCAGGATAGCCTCGACGGCCTCGACGTTGAGCGGCTTGCCCGCGAAGGCACCGTCGAGGTCGACGAGGTGGAGGTATTCGAAGCCCTGGCGCTCGAAGGTCTGGGCCTGGGCGGTGGGATCGGGGTTGAACACGGTGGCGGACCCCATCTCGCCATGGACGAGGCGGACGCATTCGCCGTCCTTGAGGTCGATCGCGGGAAACAGGATCACGGCTGCCAGCGCAGGAAATTGGCCAGCAGCCGCAGCCCGAGCGCCTGGCTCTTTTCCGGATGGAACTGGGTTCCGGCCATGTTGTGGCGCGCCACCATCGCGGTGATGGGACCGCCGTAGTCCGCCACCGCCACGACGTCGCTGTCGGCCAACGGCGTCAGAGCGTAACCATGCACGAAATAGGCGTGCAAGCCGTGCTGGCCGGTGGGGATGCCGTCGAGCAGGGGATGGATGGAGCGGACCCGCAGCGTATTCCAGCCCATGTGGGGAATCTTGAGCGATGGGTCCCGGGGCTCGATCGCCTTGACGTCGCCGGGGATCCAGTCGAGCCCGAAGCTGGTCTCGTGTTCGAGCCCGCGCGTCGCCATGAGTTGCATGCCGACGCAGATGCCGAGAAAAGGCCGCCCCCCGTGGACCACGGCCTCGGTCAAGGCACCGACCAGGCCCGGCACCGCGTCCAGGCCTCGACGGCATTCCGCGAAGGCGCCGACCCCTGGCAGGACGATGCGGTCTGCGCTCCTGACCCTGTGGGGATCCGACGTGACCTCGACCGCTACGTCGATCTCGGCCTCGCGAGCTGCCCGTTCGAAGGCCTTGGCGGCGGAATGAAGGTTGCCGGAGCCATAGTCGATGATCACCGTCCGTGTGCGGACGGTGATCATGGCGGGTTCCCGGGGACTCCGTCGCCCGGCATGGGGAAGAGCCCGATCACGGCGGGGCGTCCCGTCCCGGGCGGTATCGCCCGGCGCGGCGCGGACACGCCCGGGATATTGGCACCGATCGAGGCTGCAGGACCGCCGAAGAACAGCTTTTCGCCGGCCTCGCGCGTCACGCCGGCCAGCACCGCGGCCGCGATATAGCCGCGCCGCCCCAGCGACCTGCGTCGGGCCTCGCCGGCTTCGAGCCCGGTGAGCACCGCCAGGACCAGGAAGAGCAGCGCCCCCGGGAAGGCCGAAAGGTCGAGCGCGTGCGACAGCGAAGCCAGGGCCGCGGCCGCGACGGCCCAGGCGCATGTCGCCAGCCACAGACGTTTGTAGAGGAGGAAGACAGGCCCGAAGGCGAAGGCCGCGAGGCAGAAGCCCTCCCGCACGAAGACCGTGCGGTCGGCCCGCGTGGCGCCGTCCCCCACACCGGGCGGAACGTGAACCGTGAAGGTGGCCATCCGATCCTCGACAAGTTCCGCCCACGATGCTCGACGGCTCGCGGAGCGGGCCGGCAAGGCCCGGCCAAGGCTTCCTTTTCGGCCAAGCGGCGTCCCGGGGCAAGCCCGGCACGCCGAGCCGTCCGACACCGGGTGCGGCAGTCCCGACCCGGTCTGCCATGCTGTTTGATGGCAACTCGCGGGCGCGACCGCGCGTTCGACATCGAGACGGGGCCGTCGCATCCGCCGCGACCGAGCCGACCTTCGTTCATCTCCTGGCAGGGTTGCAACCGTCACGATGGGGCGATGCTGACGGGGTATCACCATGTGTCGTTTGCGCTTCATGCTCGTCCTGCCGCTGATCCTCACCTCGACGTTGCCGTCGAGCGCGCAGTGGAACGGCCCGCTGGAAGGCCGCCCCTGCTTCGGAGCTTGCAGGCCCTGGGCAGGCCCCATGATGCAGAACCGGTTCGTCGTGGTCGGCGCCGAGGGGCGGCCCTATTGGGGCGGTCCCGGTTTCGGCCCGCCCCGCTTCGGCTGGTGGCAACGGGCGATGTGGTGGCGGCGCGTCGCTCAGTGGCGGCGGTTCAACGCATGGCGGCGCTGGGCAGCGATCGGTGAAGGCCGGCCCGACATTGCCTACGACCGACCGGCTCGGTCGCATGGTTGGACGTGGCACCACCGCGAGCCGGCGAGCGTTCAGGTCGGGCGCGCTTCCGTTCACAGCGCGCCGGCCCCGGTCCATGCGACACTTCCGGTCCGGACGGCATGGCCGGTCCGGGCCGTTCCGGCCAAGGCCGAGGCTGCAGTTGCCATGATCGTACCGGCGCCGATCCCACCGGCCGCCCCGGTGCCACGACCCGCGCCGACGCCGCGGCCCACGGCAGCACCACGACCCGCCCCGGCCCCACGGCCTGTGTCGCAAGTCGCCGCTGTTCCACGACCCGCCCCGGCGCCGCGCAGTCCGGTGACGGCCGCCGTAGTCAGGCCGACGCCGGTCCTGCGG
>CAXUCF010000134.1:12158-13383 GCA_964249275.1 uncultured Lichenihabitans sp. | reverse complement strand
AGTGTCTTCCTCTTCTACGTCTTCTCCTTCGTGGCGATCGCCGCGGCCTTCATGGTCATCTCGGCCCGCAATCCGGTGCATTCGGTGCTGTTCCTGATCCTGGCCTTCGTCAGCGCGGCGGGGCTGTTCCTGCTGCTCGGTGCCGAGTTCCTGGCCATGATCCTGGTCGTGGTCTACGTGGGCGCCGTGGCGGTGCTGTTCCTGTTCGTCGTCATGATGCTCGACGTCGACTTCACCGTGCTGAAGCAGGGCTTCCTGCAATACCTCCCGCTCGGCTCGCTGATCGGCGCCATCGTGCTGATCGAACTCGTGCTCGTCGTGGGCGGCTGGACCCTGGAGCCCGCGCATCTGACGACCCGCGCGGCCCCGATCGCGTCCGACCTGTCCAATACGGCCGCGCTCGGGCGCATCCTCTATACTCAGTACATCTATTTCTTCCAGGCTGCCGGCTTCATCCTGCTCACCGCCATGATCGGCTCGATCGTGCTGACGTTGCGGGCGCGTCGTGGCGTGAAGCGGCAGAACATCGACGCGCAGAACCTCAGGGACCCGAAGGTCGCGGTGCAACTCCGCAAGGTACCGTCCCGGGCGGGACTTTGAAGGTGGGCGATGGCCGGGCGCCGCCCTGGCGTTCCGGCGGTGGCGTGCTATGAGCAACCGGGATAGGGGCGACCTGGCGCTGGTCCCTCGTCCGCCGTTTGAACCAATGCGAGTGGCGCGGCGGCGGATCGGACGGAACGATGCGGCACGGCTTCGTGCCAGGAGACCAGCATGGCTGTCGGCCTGACCCATTTCCTCATCGTCGCGGCGATCCTGTTCACGCTCGGGGTCGCGGGCATCATTCTCAACCGCAAGAACATCATCGTGATCCTGATGTCGGTCGAACTGATCCTGCTCGCCGTCAACATCAACCTTGTCGCTTTCTCGGCCTTCCTCGGCGACCTGACGGGCCAGGTCTTCGCGTTGCTGGTGCTGACCGTGGCGGCAGCGGAATCGGCCATAGGTCTCGCCATCCTGGTTGTGTTCTACCGCAACAAGGGCACCATCGCGGTCGAAGACATCCACATGATGAAGGGCTGAGGCGACGCTACGATGTATGATTTCATCGTCTTCCTGCCGCTGCTCGGCAGCCTGATCGCCGGTCTGTTCGGTCGCCGCATCGGCGACCGCTACTCCGAACTCGTCACCACGGGCCTGCTGGGGGTGAGGTGTTTCCTGGCCTGGA
>CAXUCF010000134.1:0-12148 GCA_964249275.1 uncultured Lichenihabitans sp. | reverse complement strand
GGTGGGGGCATCACGACGCCCTGGTTCCGGTCGCCAACTGGTTTACGGTCGGCGAACTTCAGGTCAGTTGGGCGCTCCGGGTCGACACGCTGACGGCCGTGATGCTGGTCGTCGTCACGACGGTGTCGACGATCGTGCACAGCTACTCGATCGGCTACATGCACGACGATCCGCATCGGCCGCGCTTCTTCAGCTACCTGTCGCTGTTCACCTTCGCCATGCTGATGCTGGTGACCTCCGACAATCTCGTGCAGATGTTCTTCGGTTGGGAGGGTGTCGGCCTCGCATCCTATCTGCTGATCGGCTTTTGGTATCAGCGGCCCACCGCCAATGCGGCCGCCATCAAGGCTTTCGTCGTCAACCGCGTCGGGGACTTCGGCTTCTCCCTCGGCATCTTCCTGGTCTTCGCCCTCACCCGGTCGGTGAGCTTCGACACGATCTTCGCGGCGGCACCTGGCCTCGCCGGCAGGACCTATCACGCTTTCGGCCTCGACGCCGATGCCGTCACGCTGGCCTGCCTGCTGCTGTTCATGGGTGCCATGGGCAAGTCGGCGCAGTTTCTGCTCCATACGTGGCTGCCCGACGCCATGGAGGGCCCGACCCCCGTGTCGGCCCTGATCCATGCCGCCACCATGGTGACGGCGGGTGTGTTCATGGTGGCCCGGCTGTCGCCGCTGTTCGAGATGTCGCCCGCGGCCCAGACCTTCGTGATCGTGATCGGCGCCACCACCTGCTTCTTCGCCGCCACGGTCGGCCTCGTGCAGAACGACATCAAGCGCGTCATCGCCTATTCGACCTGTTCCCAGCTCGGCTACATGTTCGTGGCGCTCGGCTGCGGCGGCTACGCCATCGGCATCTTCCACCTGTTCACCCATGCCTTCTTCAAGGCCCTGCTGTTCCTGGGCGCCGGCTCGGTCATCCACGCGGTCGGCGGCGAGCAGGACATGCGCAGGATGGGCGGTCTCAGGCGCAAGATCCCGGTCACGTTCTGGTTGATGGTGATCGGGACGTTGGCGCTGACGGGTTTCCCGTTCACGGCCGGCTATTATTCGAAGGATGCCATCATTGAGGCTGCCTACGCGTCGCAGCGCGACGGTGCCCTCTATGGATGGCTGATGACCACGATTGCGGCGGGCCTGACCTCCTTCTACTCCTGGCGCCTCGTGTTCATGACCTTCCACGGCGCGTCGCGCGCCGTGGCGGCCGAAGAGACCACGGATCGCAACCGGCACCAGGAGCCGGCCGGCTCGCATCAGGCCGGGAACCTCGATCCCGGTGACCAGCGAAACCTCGTCGCCGGCGATGATCACACCGCTCACGACCATGCGCACGGTGGCGAGCCGCATGAATCGCCGCCCATCATGCTCTACCCGCTTTACGTGCTGG
This sequence comes from uncultured Lichenihabitans sp., assembly GCA_964249275.1. GTDB lineage: Bacteria > Pseudomonadota > Alphaproteobacteria > Rhizobiales > Beijerinckiaceae > Lichenihabitans. Next base: position 10,762 of record CAXUCF010000134.1, on the reverse strand, counting down.
CCTTCGGGGCGCTGTTCGCCGGGATCCTGTTCCACCATATGTTCATCGGCGGCGGCCGTGAGTTCTTCTGGGGCGACGCGCTCTCCTATGCATCCACGAACCACATCTTCGAGGAAATGGAGCGGGATCCCTGGTTCGTGTCGACCCTGCCGAGCATCATGTTCGTGCTGGGACTGGCGGTCGCCGTCTACGTCTATCTGATGAAGCCCGGCACGGCCGAGCGTTGGGCCGCGGCCAACCGGCCCCTCTACACGTTTCTGCTCAACAAATGGTACTTCGACGAGTTCTACGACGTGCTTTTCGTGCGCCCCGCATTCTGGCTCGGCCGGCTGTTCTGGAAACAGGGTGACGGACGCATCATCGACCGTTTCGGGCCTGACGGCGTGGCGCAGGCGGTGCTCGACACGACGGACCGCGTGGTGCGGATCCAGACGGGCTACGTCTACCACTACGCCTTTGCCATGATGCTCGGCGTCGCGGCCTTCATCACGTGGTATCTCGTCGGAGGCGTCCGCTGATGTTCGGCTTCGGGATCCTGTCGGGCCTCATCGTCCTGCCGATCGTCGGCGCGGTCTTCATCCTGTTGCTCAGGGGCGACGACGAGGCCACGCTGCGCAACGCGCGCTGGGCCGCGCTGATCGCCAGCATGGTCACATTCATCCTGTCGCTCGTGGCCTGGGGTCGCTACGACAGCGGCACGGCGGCGTTCCAGCTCCTGGAAAGCCGCGCCTGGCTCGGCGGCGGCCTCGGCTACAGGCTCGGCGTCGACGGCGCCTCCATGCCGTTCATCCTGCTCACCACCTTCCTGATGCCGTTCTGCATCGCCTCGGCCTGGGAAGCGATCCACTTCCGGGTCAAGGAATTTATGATCTGCTTCCTGGTGCTGGAAGCCTCGCTGATCGGCGTGTTCTCGTCGCTCGACATCGTGCTGTTCTATCTCTTCTTCGAGGGCAGCCTCATCCCGATGTTCCTCATCATCGGCATCTGGGGCGGTTCGCGGCGCATCTATGCGTCGATGAAGTTCTTCCTCTACACCCTGCTCGGCTCGCTGCTGATGCTGCTGGCCATCATGAAAATGTATGGCGTCGCCGGTACCACCGACATGACGGTGCTGCTGAACACCAAGTTCCCGGTATCGCTGCAATACTGGCTGTGGCTCGCCTTCTTTGCCTCGTTCGCGGTCAAGATGCCGATGTGGCCCGTCCATACCTGGCTGCCGGACGCCCATGTGGAGGCGCCGACCGCGGGCTCGGTCGTCCTGGCCGGCATCCTCTTGAAGCTGGGAGGTTACGGCTTCATCCGTTTCTCGCTGCCGATGTTCCCCGAAGCGTCGCATTACTTCGCGCCGCTGGTCTTCGCCCTCTCGGTCATCGCCATCATCTACACGTCGCTGGTCGCCCTCGTTCAGGAGGACATGAAGAAGCTCATCGCCTATTCGTCGATCGCCCATATGGGATTCGTCACGATGGGCCTCTTCACCATGACGGTGCAAGGCATCCAGGGCGGTATCTTCCTGATGATCTCGCATGGGCTCGTGTCGGGCGCGCTCTTCCTCTGCGTGGGGGTGGTCTACGACCGGCTGCACACCCGCGAGATCGCGGCCTACGGCGGCCTCGTCGAGCGTATGCCGAAATACGCCGTGGTGTTCCTGGTGTTCACCCTGGCCAACGTCGGTTTGCCCGGCACCTCGGGCTTCGTCGGCGAGTTCCTGACCATGCTGGCGGCCTTCCAGGTCAACACCTGGGTGGCGTTCTTCGCGACCTTCGGAACCATCCTGTCGGCCGCCTACGCGCTCTACCTCTATCGCCGCGTCGTCTTCGGCAAGCTCGAGAAGGCGACCTTGATGTCGATGCTCGACCTGTCGCCGCGCGAGGTCACCATCATGGCGCCACTGCTGCTGCTGACGATCTATTACGGCTTTCACCCCCAGCCGATTCTCGATGCCTCGCAGGCGACCGTGGACGGCATGATGAAGACGCTCACGGCCGCGGCACCCCATGCCGGCGCCCTCAAGGCCGCTTCCGCGGCCGTCCTCCCCTGAGGCACGTCGGACCGACGCGGGGGAGCGCAGGTCCGACATGCTCTCGTCCCTCAACTCGGAGCTGGCCGGCGTCACGCCGACAGGCTCGGCCAGGATCGATCGATGCCCCCCGGCTATTCACTCGCGCAACTCTTCCCGCAACTCGTCCTCGCCCTCGGCGCTTTGGCGCTCCTGACCGTGGGAGCGTTCCGGGGCGAGAAGTCGACCAATCTCGTCACCGAACTCGCCATCGCGGTCCTCGGCCTTGCGCTCTCGGGCGAGGTGGCGGGCTTTGGCGGCGCGGCCCGATCCGGCTTCGACGGGGCCTTCATCGACGACAGCTTCGGCCGCTTCATGCAATCGCTGGCGCTGCTCGGCTCGCTCGCGACGCTCATCATGGCGATCCCGTTCCTGCGCCGGGAAGGGATCCATAAATTCGAGTTCCCGATCCTGATCCTGCTGTCGACCCTCGGCATGATGGTGTTGATTTCGGCCGGCAACCTCATCGCGCTCTACCTCGGTTTCGAGCTCATGAGCCTCGCGCTCTACGTGATCGCGGCCTTCCACCGCGACGACGCGCGATCCTCCGAGGCCGGTCTCAAATATTTCGTGCTCGGCGCCCTGTCGTCCGGCATGCTGCTTTATGGGGCCTCGCTGATCTACGGTTTCGCCGGCACCGTGTCGTTCGTCGGCATCGCCCAGGCGCTGGTCGGCCATCAGGCGATCGGGGTCATCTTCGGCCTCGTGTTTCTGTCGGCCGGGCTCGCCTTCAAGATGTCGGCCGTGCCATTCCACATGTGGACCCCGGACGTCTACGAGGGCGCCCCCACCCCCGTGACGGCCTTTTTCGCCACTGCGCCCAAGATGGCGGCGGTCGCCATCACGACCCGGGTGATCATCACGGCCTTCCCGGGCGTCCAGGTCCAGTGGCAGCAGATCATCGTCTTCATCTCCATCGCTTCCATGCTGCTCGGCTCCTTCGCGGCGATTGGTCAGACCAACTTCAAGCGGCTGATGGCCTATTCGGCGATCGGCAACATCGGCTTCGCGCTGACCGGCCTCGCGGCCGGCACGGAGGCGGGTGTCTACGGCGTGCTCATCTACATGTCGGCCTATCTCGTCATGACGCTCGGCACCTTCGCGGCCATGCTGTCGATGCAGCGTCGCGGCAAGGCGGTCGAGACCGTGGCCGACCTGGCCGGCCTCGGCCAGACCAACCCCGCCATGGCGTTCTTCCTCGCCATGCTCATGTTCTCGCTGGCCGGCGTGCCGCCCCTGGCCGGCTTCTTCGCCAAGTTCTACGTGTTCAACGCCGCCATCCAGGCCAACCTCTACTGGCTGGCCGTGATCGGCGTGCTGTCGAGCGTGGTGGCGGCGTTCTACTATCTCCGCATCGTCAAGATGATGTACTTCGACCAGCCGGCCGAGGCCTTCGACCGCGCCGGCCCGGCGGTCCGCATCGTCCTGGCGGTCGCGGGTCTCGTCATGCTGCTCTTCTGGGTCTATCCGGCGCCCGTCGTCGAGGCGGCGTCGGCGGCGGCGCACTCGCTGTTCTAAGGTCGTGCTCCACCCGACCGCCCTCGCGTGTGACTATCGGCTCCTCCACGTCGCGAGCACCGGTTCGACCAACCAGGATGCGCTCGAACGCGCCAGGGCCGGAGATCGCGGGCGGTTGTGGATCGTGGCCGATCACCAGTCGCGCGGCCGTGGACGCGTCGGCCGCGACTGGTCGTCGCCGGTGGGCAATCTCCACGCCACCCTCCTGCTGCGCGACCCTTGCGAGATCCGCCTCGCGCCGCAGCTCGGCTTCGTGGCCGGCGTGGCCCTGGCTGGCGCCATCGAGGCCGTGGTCGGGGCCGGGCGCGGTATCGCCATCAAATGGCCCAACGACATCCTGTGCCATGGCGCCAAGCTGGCCGGCATCCTGGTCGAGGGGACGTCGACGCCGGACGGACACTTCTCGGCCGCCCTCGGGTTCGGCGTCAATTGCACGTCGCACCCGACGGGCCTAACCTACCCCGCGACTCATCTCGGCGCGATCGTCGCGGAGGCGGTTTCGCGCGATGCGCTCCTGGCCGCCCTGTCGGCGAGCGTCGTCGGCGCCCTGGCGCTCTGGTCCCGGGGCACGAATTTTGCGGCGATCCGCCGCGCTTGGCTGGACAATGCCTTGCCGCAGGGCTCCTGGCTCGCGGTGGCGCGTCCGGCGGGACGACAGCTGGGCAGGTTCAAGGCCGTCGACGACGATGGACAACTGATTCTCGAGACTGATTCGGGTTGTATGACCGTGCAAGCGGGCGATGTATTTTTGGCAGATCACGCAATGACCGCCGCATCGTAATTCGGGTGAAGGTGAATGATGGACGGCGGCGAAGAACTCGTCTTCTGCGCGCTCGGAGGTTTGGGCGAAATCGGCATGAATGCCGCGCTCTACGGCTTCGGGCCGCCCCAGCGGCGCAAATGGATCATGGTGGATTGCGGGCTGGCCTTCGCGGGGCCGGACCTGCCGGGCGTGGACCTGCTCCTGCCCGATCTCGGCTTCGTGGAGCGGATCAAAAAGGACCTCCTGGGCCTCGTGATCACCCACGCGCACGAGGACCATATCGGCGCTGTCGCCGACCTCTGGCCGAGCCTCGGTTGCAGGGTCTTCGCCACACGGTTCGCGGCCGGCCTGCTCGAAGCCAAGCATGTCAACGACATGAACCTGTCGAGGCTTGAGGTCGAGACCGTGGACATGCGCGGCACGCTGCAACTCGGGCCGTTCGCGATCGAGTTCATCCCGGTCGCGCATTCGATCCCCGAGTCCTGCGCCCTGGCAATCCGCACGCCGCTCGGCACGGTGGTGCATTCGGGCGATTGGAAGATCGACCCGACCCCCACCATGGGACCGCCGACCGACGCCGAGCGGCTGCACGCCCTCGGCGACGAAGGCGTCCTGGCGCTGATCTGCGATTCGACCAACATCCTGCGCGATGGCGAAAGTCCCTCCGAGAAGGAGGTGGCGACGAACCTTCTTCGCCTGATCGAGGAGGCGCCCGGCCGTGTCGTGGTCACGACTTTCGCGTCCAACGTCAGCCGGCTCCGCGCCGTGGCGGATGCCGCCGTGGCCACGGGCCGCAGCGTCATCATCGCGGGCCGCGCCATGGAGCGCACCATCGGCGTGGCGCGCGATTGCGGCTATCTCGATGGCGTTGCCACCTTCTTCTCGACCGAACGCTACGCGTCGCTCGACCGGAACCGCACCGTGATGCTGGCCACGGGCAGCCAGGGGGAACCCCGGGCCGCCCTGGCCCGCATGTCGCAGGACGATTACGGTGAGGTGCGTCTGGCGCCGGGTGACCGCGTGATCTTCTCGTCGCGCACCATCCCGGGCAACGAGCGCGAGGTCGGCCACATCATCAACGGCCTCGTGGCCCAGGGCGTCGAGGTCGTCACGGACCGGACCCATCTGGTGCACGTGTCGGGCCATCCGCGCCGCGCCGAGGTCGCGAAGTTCTATTCCTGGGTCAGGCCCCGGATCGCTGTGCCGGCCCACGGCGAACCGCTGCATCTCGCCGAGCATGCCGCCTTCGCCAGGTCGCTCGGCGTGCCGCGCGTCGTCCAAGCGGCGAACGGCGACGTTGTCCTGCTGGCTCCGGGCGACGCCGGCATCGTCGACCAGGTGCAGCACGGGCACCTCGCGAAGGACGGCCACGTCGTCATCCCGTCCAACGATGCCGCCATCGCGGCCCGCACCAAGCTGGCCTTCGCCGGCATCATCTCGATCGCGGTCGCGTTCACGGCACGCGGCGAGGTGTCGGGCGACCCGGACGTGCTGATGAGCGGCCTGCCCAACCGCACGCGCGACGGCAAGCCGATGGACGTCACGGTCGACGATGCCATCTTTCAGACGATCGACAATCTCGGCCGCGGCAAGCGGCGGGACCCCGAGGCCGCCGCCAATGCCATCGAGCGATCCGTTCGGGGTGCCGTCGGCGCGGCCTGGGGCAAGAAGCCTCTCGTGCACGTGCTGATCGTCGAGGTGTAGCGCATGTCATGCTGTTGCTGATATGCGCCAGCTCAAAAGGCGGTGCCACGCCTCGGCCCGCGGGGGCGCCATGGCCCCCCGGGAGGTGTGCCGTTCCGCATGATCAACTCCGATTGTCATCCCGGACCAGCGCCGGAGGCGCGCAGATCCGGGACCCAGACCTCGGCGCTTGCAGAACAGCGCACGGCCGCTGCCAAGCTATCCTGCAGCGTCGGCGTGTCTGGGTTCCGGGTCTTTCGCTGGCGCGACGATGTCGCGCTTCGCTCCGCCCGGGATGACGCAAAGAGTGTCGATCAGGCTGAAAACGTGACCGCTCTGGGACGCGGGGAAGTCACGCGACAACGGCACGGCGAACAATCATTCTCAGGGAACCCTTAGCCCTCATGCCCATCCCGGTCCCGATGGCGATCGCGGTCTATTTCACGGTCTGGTGGATCGTGCTGTTTGCCGTGCTGCCCTGGGGGATCCGCTCGCAGGAGGAGACGCGCGACATCGTGCCGGGCAGCGACCCCGGAGCCCCGATGCTGCCGCGCCTCGCCGTGAAGGCGCTCTGGACCACCGGCATCGCGGCCATAGTGTTCGGCCTCATCCTGGCGCTCTTCGCCTACGCGTGAGGGTGGTCGGACGCCGACGTGAGCAAGCCCCGCGCGTCAGGCGCTGGTTTCGGGCGTCTTCAGCAGGGCGCAGCCCGAAATGGTCCAGTGGCCGTCGACCTTCTCCAGCGTATAGACGGCCGTCCACACGGCGCCGTTGCCATCCACGATCCTGACCTTCTGCTCGGTTCCGGCATCCGACGTGCTGGTCGGCTCGAAATGGGTGGATCGGGGATGGACGAGGGCGGGATAGCTCGTCTTCACCATGCCCAGGAAGGCGCCGGGCTCCGGGAACATGGTCTTGATGCCGGGTGAGGCGAAGCTCTCGGCCTTGACGGCATCGTCGTGCCCGAAGGCATCGATCTGGGCCGAGATCATGGCCTCGATCTCGGGGTCGGCCCCTGCCTCGGCGGCCCGTGACGGCGCAGCGACCGTCGCGGCGGCGGCCAGCACCAGGGCAGGGGCGAGAATCTGGGGGAAGGCTCTCATGGTGGGTCTCCGAACGCTCCCCTCTGCAACTAAGTCCCGGAGCCGCCAAGGCCAGGGGTGCGACAGCGACGGGAGGTTTGGCGCGGGGTTTTCGCGAGCGTAAGGCCTGATCGGGCGCGGCAGCAGTTCTCGTTCTGGCATCATGGCCGGCCTTGTGCCGGCCATCCCTGCCGAGTCGTCGTAGTTCCCTTGGGGCACCCATACTCCGACGGAGCGGCATGGATGCCCGCGACAAGCGCGGGCATGACGTGCTGGGGGAGTAAATCAGAACTGCCGCGGGCGCGGGCAACTCCTTGACCCTGGTCGGCCGAACCGATAGGTCAGGCTTTCCCCTGCGGGAGCGCGTAGCTCAGTCGGTAGAGCATCTGACTTTTAATCAGAGGGTCCCGGGTTCGAGCCCCGGCGCGCTCACCAGACCTGAGCGTTTTCTCAGGATGTCGCGCTAATCGCACCAATGTGTAACGAAGGTCGGTGGATGCAGGTCCGCCGCGTCGCACACCTTGTCGATCTCTTGCTGGGTCAGATCGCCTTGCGCGTTCGGCTTGCGGACAGTGACGAACTCGTGATCCCGGACATAAACGAAGTCGCCTTCCGTCTCCCGCGCGCGCGCAAACCCCTCGGTTTCAAGATAGCGTTCGAAATCCGAGAACCTGACACAATAGATCACGCCGCTTCGTGCTTCCCGGCCGAGGAAGTCGTGGTGGCGCGGCGAGGCTCGAATGGAAGTTCCATCTCGCGCAGCGTCGCCACCATGTCGACAGCTGCGCGCCGGGCGTCACTTTCGGTGTCACGCACGATGCAGAAGCCTTTCACGTCAGGCGATGTGATGGCGTGCTGTCCAGAGGGGAGCACGCTGTGTTCCAAACGGGGCATGTCGGACATTGGGGAACTCACACGAGTCGACGCTTACGATACACCGTCCGCGTACATATGGGAATGACGGACGCGCCGGCCAGCACGCGAGCAACGTCCACCGTTCTGAGTTTCCCTTCAGACAGCGGCAGCCCGGCCCTAGGTCTTCCGCAACGCCACCGTTCTTGACCCCTGGAATGGTAGTGGCACCACCACTCGGGTCGCCTCCAAGCTCGGTTTCCACGCAATTGGCTGTGACATAAATCCCGTCATGGTGATGGTCTCAAGAGCCCGGTGCCTATCACCCGTTGACGGAGACAGCATTGAACCCCTCGCTACAAAAATAATAGAGCAGGCTATCAATGGAAACGTAATTGTAAATGACTCTGATTCATTGCTAGGATGGTTTTATCAAACAACAAATTAGATAATTCGCGACATTGAGGCAAGTATACATGCATATCTTCTCGGCACATGGACGCTCCGCTCAGACAGCACCCATTTTGGGTACATGTCTAGTCTTGCCGCAGCTTTCTATGTGGCACTGTTTCTAACATGTCGGTCGTTGGCTTCAGCTTTTCAATCGTCGAATCCGACTTGGCTCCGCCGCCGTAAGGTGGATGAAGCTCAGATCGCGGTCGAGCGAAGCACTGTTCTGAAGGTGTTCGGGCGTTACGTCGACGCCATGTCGAGCCAGCTTGCTGTCAGCCGAGCGGAACCGGCGTTGAAACTGCGTGAGCCAGGAACGGTCGACATCCATCTTGCTGACACCACGAAGCTGAAACTGCCTGATGCAAGTGTGGATTTCGTCCTGACTTCGCCACCTTATTGCACGCGGATTGATTACACAGCGGCTACGCGGATCGAACTCGCGGTAATTGCCCCAATCCTAAATGCTTCGCCCGGCGAGCTTTCGCGACAGATGATAGGTTCAACAAGAGTTCCAATCGTGGCCATTGATTTAAATCCACGATGGGGCGAGACCTGCAACAAATTTCTCAACTCAGTACGTTTACACAATTCGAAAGCTTCCAGTGGGTACTATCTTAAAACTCACCTTGATTATTTCGCAAAACTCTCTTCTTCGATAGCCTGTGTCACCACGGCAATGAAACCAGGGGCAACGGCGATCCTTGTTGTGCAAGATTCATTCTACAAAGATGTGCATAATGATCTTCCGACCATCGTGTCAGAGATGGCATCATTCAGCGGCCTCAAGTTACTAGGCTCTAAGGAGTTTCGGCTTGCGCGCTCCATGTCGGGCGTGAATCCATACACTCGCGTGTACAAGCGCCAACCTGGAGCGATGGAAGCGGTACTTTGCTTCGCCCGGGACTGATCTACCGCGAGGAGATCGATCGCGGGACGACCTGCGAGCGGAAACACGCCTGACCCGCCCGTGACCCCCACTCACTCCCTGATCGTCCCGGAGGCATCGCGCTTGTGGGCCAGCAACGCCATGAGGCGGCGGTCGCGCCAGGCTTGGCGGGCCGCGAGACCGTGGCGGGGGAGGCGGCCGGCCCGGTCTGCCTCGATGCCGTCCATGACGGGTCCCGACCAGTCGACCCCCGCTGCATCGACGGGAAGATGCGTTCGTACATGCCCTGGTAGCGCGCCGCGTAGTCGCGGACGCCCCCCGGGGCGTTGAGGTCGATCGTCTCGAACGGCCCCATGAAGCTCCAGCGCAGCGCCAAGCCGTCGCGGATGCCGATGCCGACGTCTTCGGCGGACGCGACGCCATCGGCGACGAGGCGGAAGCGTGCGTCGGTCAGGCTCTCTGTCGAACGGCCGACAGCTTCACTCCGAGCGCCTCGAACACGCCCAAGAGCGTGCTCATCCGCGGGTCACCCTCCGGTCCGAGGGCTCTGTAAAGCGCCTCGCGGGTCACGCCGGCGTCGCGGGCGATCTGCGTCATGCCGCGAGCCCGCGCTACGGTGTTGAGGGTGTGTCGGATGAAGGCCGCATCGCCGGTTTCGAGCGCATCGGCGATGAGAAACGCCTGATCTTCCGGTGCGGCCAGATACTCGGCAACGTCGAAAGGGGCGGTCTTGAGGGGCATGGGCTCACGCCTCCGATGCGAGAATTTTGGCATGCGCGATGTCCCGCGCTTGGCTGCTTTTGTCGCCGCCGCACAGCAGGATGACCAGGGCCTGACCCTGCTGGATGAAATACAGGCGGTACCCCGGCCCGTGGTCGATGCGGGCTTCGCTGACCCCCTCGCCGACGGGCTTGACATCGCCCATGAGACCGCCTTCGAAACGGTTGACGCGTGCCAAGATGCGCTTCCGGGCCTCGCCGTCTCGGAGGCTGGCGAGCCATCCGGCGAACTCCTCGGTCTGGCGAACCTCGGGCATGTGTAGATTATAGGTTACACCGACCCGGGTGTAAAGTGCGGTACGCACGCACGCGACAGCCGAACGTCGAAACAGATGACTCGCCGAACTTGCCCTTCAGCTTGCGGCGCTCCCGGTTTTCGACGCCGCCTTGCGTCGACCCCCCGTGACCCCCGCCTACTCCCCGATCTCGCCGGCATCGCGCTTGTGGGCCAGCAACGCCATGAGGCGGCGGTCGCGCCAGGCCTGGCGGGCCGCGAGGCCATGGCGGGGGAGACGGCCGGCCCGGTCCGCCTCGATCTGGTCCATGACGGGTCCCGACCAGTCCACCCGCCGCTGCGTCGACGGAAAGATGCGTTCGTACATGCCCTGGTAGCGCGCCGCGTAGTCGCGAACGCCGCCGGGTGCGTTGAGGTCGATCGTCTCGAACGGCCCCATGAAGCTCCAGCGC
>CAXUCF010000133.1:0-13385 GCA_964249275.1 uncultured Lichenihabitans sp. | reverse complement strand
GGACGATCCTGCTGGAGATCGAGGATCAGGCGCGCCGCTACCTGCGCCTGCGCAGCGGCATCGCGGCGGCCGAGCAGGCCCTGCGGTCCTACCGCGACCGGCATCGCAGCGCCATGATGACCCGCGCTTCGGACGCGTTCCAGGTGATCAGCCGCGGCGCCTATACGGGCCTTGCGACCCAGCCCGAGAAGGACGCCGAGATCCTGATGGGCGTGTCGGCCGACGGCAGCACCAAGATCGCCTCGGACCTGTCCAAGGGCACGCGTTTCCAGCTCTACCTCGCGCTGCGGATGGCGGGCTATTACGAATTCGCGAGAGCGCGCCGCGTGGTGCCTTTCGTGGCCGACGACATCATGGAAACCTTTGACGACTTCAGGGCCGAAGAGGCCTTCCGGCTCTTCGCCGACATGGCCGAGGTCGGCCAGGTCATCTATCTCACGCATCACCGGCACCTCTGCGATATCGCCCGCAGCGTCTGCCCATCGGTCGCCATCCACGACCTCTCGACGCCGGCCCTGCGGCGCGCGTCGTGACGCCGGTGGCGCGTGTAACCTGCGGCTGAGGACGGCGAACACCGGGAACGGGTCCGCCGAACGAGGAACCATGAACAACCCTATCCTGGTCACCGGCGCCTCGGGCTTCGTCGGCTCCGCCGTGGTTCGCGCGCTGCTGGCCGAAGGCGAACGTGTCCGGGTGCTGATCCGCCCCACGAGCCCCCGCACCAACATCGCAGGCCTCGATGTGGACATCGCGGAGGGCGACATGCGGGACCGCGCCTCCGTATCCAGCGCGCTCGACGGCTGCCGCCACCTGTTCCACGTCGCGGCCGACTACCGGATCTGGGCGCCGGACCCGCAGGAGATCGTGCGGGCCAACCTCGACGGCACGCGGGCCGTGATGGAGGCGGCGCGGGACGCCAGGCTCGAGCGCATCGTCTATACGTCGAGCGTCGCGACCCTGAAGCTCAGGGACGACGGCGTGCCGGTCGACGAGACGGCGCCCAACGCGCCCGACACCACGATCGGGGCCTACAAGACCTCGAAGGTCTTGGCCGAACGGCTGGTGGAGAGCATGGCGGCCGAGGGGCTGCCCGTCACCATGGTGCTGCCCTCGACCCCCATCGGGCCGCGCGACGTCAAGCCCACGCCCACGGGCCGCATCGTGGTCGAAGCCGCCAACGGCAAGATGCCGGCCTATATCGACACGGGACTGAACCTCGTCCACGTCGACGACGTAGCGCGTGGCCACCTGCTGGCCTGGAGGGCGGGCCGCGTCGGCGAGCGCTACATCCTGGGCGGGCAGGACGTCTCGCTGGGCGAGATGCTGAGAGTCATCGCCGGACTCGTCGGGCGCAAACCGCCCACGATCGAAGTGCCCCGCGCTCCGATCTTCCCGATCGCCTATGCGGCCGAACTCGTGGCGCGCTTCACCGGCCGCGAACCCTTCGCCACGGTCGACGCGTTACGGATGGCGAAGTACCGGATGTTCTTTTCCTCGGCCAAGGCGCGGCGCGAACTCGGCTACACGGCTCGCCCCTATGCCGAGGCCCTCGACGACGCCGTCGCCTGGTTTCGGGACGCCGGCATGATCAAGCCCCCGAAAGGCACAGCCCGATGATCCAGCTCTACACGTGGTCGACGCCGAACGGCCGCAAGGCTTCGATCGCGCTCGAGGAACTCGGGCTGCCCTATGACGTGCATCCGATCAACATCGGCAGGGACGAGCAGTTGGCGCCCGATTTCCTGAAAATCTCGCCCAACAACAAGATCCCCGCCATCGTCGACGAGGACGCGCCGGGCGGCCCGCTCGCGATCTTCGAGTCGGGCGCCATCCTGATCTATCTGGCCGAGAAGACCGGCAGGCTGCTGGCGCCCGCGGGGCCGGAACGCTACAAAGCGTTGGAATGGCTCAACTGGCAGATGGGCGGGCTCGGGCCCATGCTCGGCCAGCTCGGCTTTTTCGCGGTCCGGTCGCAGGAAAAGGCGCCGCTTGCCATCGAGCGTTTCACGACGGAATCGAGCCGCCTGCTCGGCGTCATGGAGAGGCGCCTCACGGAGGTGCCCTACCTGGCGGGCGCCGACTATTCCATCGCCGACATCGCCTGCTACGCCTGGACGCTGGCCGCCACGACCTTCCTCAAGGACGCGCTCGGGTCGCATCTCGACGACAAGACGGAGGTCCGGGCCTGGCTCGACCGGGTCGGCGCGCGGCCGGCCGTGCAGCGCGGCATGGCGGTGCCGAAGACGTGAACAGAAGGCGCAAGCTCGTCCTCGACATCCAGACAAATCCGAGGGACGTCCGATTTGATGATGCTTGCAGGATTGCCGAGTGGCTTGGCTTCCTGGGGAAAGGCGTTCGCGGCAATCCAAAGGCGGTAAGATCCCCGCCTACCAAGCCCGTCAGCTATTGGCGATGATAGACAGGTATGGGGATGAACTATGAGAGATCTCAGCCGTTACGCCGCGACCATCTCCTGGAGCGAGGAGGATGCGGGGTTCATCGCTCTGGCGCCTGACCTGCCAGGTTGCTTGGCATTTGGGGAAACCCAGGCCTGGCTTCACCGGGGCGAGGCAGCTATGCCGCTTTGCGGTGCCGAAGACGTGACGGCCGCGACCTCGCAGCGTCGTCAGACGGCGAGGTGAAGCCGGAGGCCGGCGAGCTTCTGGAGGTGGTCGAGCACCGAGAAGAGCACCCCGGCATTAGGGTCGCTGTTCGGCTCGAACATGCGGACCAAGTTCTGCGACGGCGTGCCGACACTCTCACCCAGAGCGTCGAATCCGATCGTTGCCTCGATATAGCGGCGCAGGACGGCCTTTCCGGTTTCCACATCGCCGGTCAGCATGATTTCGACGCTCTCACGAAGCAGCGCGTCGCGAAACTCCGGTTCGCGCGCGATGCGGGCGTCGACGATCGAGGCAAAGCTTCGCGTCAGCGCCATCTCTTTATCTCCGCCTCTTGTAGTCTGCCCAAAATGCCTGGGCGCGTTCGATATCGGCGGACTGTCGCCGCTTTGTGCCGCCCGTCAAGAGGATAACCAGCCTTTCGCCGTCTCGGCCGAGGTACAGGCGGTATCCGGCACCCCAATCGATGCGGAACTCCTGGACGCCTCCGCCGATGCCTTTGAGGCTCGAAAGATTGCCGAGGCGTATTCTTTCGACCGCGACGGTGACTTTCGCCGCAGCCCGTCGGTCGAGCGCGTCGAACCAATCCACGAAAGGTGAGCGACCGTCCGCTTGCTCGTAGATAAGGATGTCGAGCACTGAAAAGGAGATCCTCGCCGCCGCAGCGGCTCACCTCGCTTCGACCAGCCCCACCCAGTAGCGGATGCCCGACGAGATCGCCCGGTCGTCGAAGTCGTAGGCGGGGTGGTGCAGGCCGGCGCTGTCGCCGTTGCCGATGAACGCGAAGGCGCCGGGCCGCCGTTCGAGAAAGCTCGCGAAATCCTCGCCGATCATCAGCGGCTGCATGGCGGCCTCGCTGTTCCCCGGACCCGCGACGTCGCTCCCGATCTTTGCGGCGAACCCGGCCTGCGCGGGGTGGTTGATCGTCGGCGAGGAGATCCGGTCGTAGGCGACGCGGGCTTCGGCCCCGTTGAGCCGCGCCACGCCCTCGGCGATCGCGCGCAGGCGCCCTTCGATCGTGTCGCGCGCCGTGGCCGACAGCGCCCGGGCCGTTCCCTTCAGCACGGCCGAGTCGGGCAGCACGTTGAAGGCGTCCCCGGCCCGGATGGCCGCGACCGAGACCACGGCCGGCTCCAGGGGATCGAGGTTGCGGGACACGATGGATTGGAGCGCCACCACGATCTGGCTCGCCACATACACGGCGTCGACCCCCTGATGCGGCATGGCCGCATGAGCACCGCGTGCCTCGATCCCGATCTCGAAGCGGTCGACCGAGGCCAGGATGGGGCCGGGCCGCGTCGCGAAATGCCCGACCGGCAGGCCGGGCAGACTGTGCAGACCGTAGATCTCGTCGACCGGAAAACGTTCGAACAGCCCGTCGGCGATCATGGCCTCGGCGCCTTCCGAGATTTCCTCGGCGGGCTGGAACACGAACAGGACCGTGCCGGCGAAATCGCGCGTCGCGCTCAGCTGCCTCGCGGCGCCGAGCAGCATGGCGGTGTGGCCGTCGTGGCCGCAGGCATGCATGGTGCCGGGTGTCTTCGACGCGTGGATCAGGTTGGTCTGCTCGTCGATCGGCAGGGCATCCATGTCGGCCCGCAGCGCGATGCTGCGCGGACCCGGGTGCCGCCCGCGCAGCACGCCGACGACGCCGGTGCGGCCCAGTTCCTCCACGACCTCGTCGAGCCCGAAGCCGCGCAGCTTGTCGGCCACGAAGGCCGCGGTCGGCCTCACGTCGAAGCCGGTGCCGGGGTGGCGGTGGAGCTCCCGACGCCACTCGGCGACCTCACCGGCCAGGGCTTCGATTCGCGCTGCATCAGACATGGACACCTCCGCCCGGACGATGGCGCCGCAGTTCCGCGGGCGTCAAACGAGGCTCCCGACTGGCGAGCCACCAACCATGTCGCGCGAGGTCGGACCGCTTCCGTTCGGCATGACGGCCGCTCCAAACCCGCCATCAGGAAAGACCGACGGCGGAAGCTTGCCGACCCTCTCCGGCACTGGTCCGCCGCGTCACGCCGCCGCGGCGAGCCTGGCACTCCGTTCCGCCATGTCATGGACCGCGATCCGGCCCGCGAGGACGTCGTCGAACAGGGCCCGAAGCTCCGGCGTCACCGGGCGGCCCGCGATCGCTTCGACCAGCATGGCCTCGCGGACCAGCGCGGCGCGGTCGGGTTCGCCAATGGCCTGCAGAAACGCCAGCTCGGTGCCGTCCATCACGGCGGCCGTCAGAATGCCGGAACGGTAGGCGCCGGTATCGATCGAGATGCGGTTCGGCTTCACCACGGGGCGGTCGCCCATGATGGTGTGGCCATGTACGATGCGACGCGGCAGCCGGCCGTCGAAGGCCAGGAAGTCCTCCCGGATCCAGGTGAGGTCCTCGGGTGACTGGCGGTCGAGAGCGATGCCGGGCCTCATCCCGGCATGCACGAACAGGTAGATGCCGTCGTCATGCGTGAGCGGCAGCGACGCCAGGTAGGCGGCGTGGCGCCGCAACGTGCGGTCGCGGTCCGCGCGGTCATGGCCCGGGTGTTCGTAACTGGCCAGGGCGTGGGTATGCAGGGTCCAGGCCCAGTCCGGCACCACGTTGCCCCGTGTCACGGCGGCCACGAACAGGTCGTCGTGGTTGCCCCGTAGCGGCACGAAGCGGTCGATGGCGCGACGCGGCCCGGCGATGAGCCGGTCGACCACGCCGCGGGACTCCGGCCCACGATCGACGTAATCGCCCGTGAACACGATCGTGGCGGCGGCGGCGCGCTCCGTCGCATCCGCTTCCACCTGGTCGAGCAACCGCTCGAGAAGATCGAGGCGGCCGTGGACGTCGCCGATCGCGTAAGTGACTGTTCGCATGGCACCGGCCTTTAGGCCGGGGCTCGCAGCCGCGCAACCCCGGGCTCGGCCGAAGTAGTGTGGCGGTGCGGATGCATGGGCCGGCGCGGCCACGCGGCATTAGGCTTTGCCCCGCTGTCCTGCTCGGGCTATCGGTTGTCCGAGGAACGGAGGCGGACGAACGAAATGCGGATCACGAATGCGCTGGCCCTGGCGGCCATGCTGGGACCCATGGTCCCGTTGGCGGCCTCGGCCGATATCACCACCGACACGGTGCGCCAGAGGGCCGAGCAGGCCTGCTACGACGATGCCACCAAGCTGTGCAACGACGCCATCCCCGACGAGGCCAAGATCACGGCCTGCATGAAGGTCAACAGGTCGAAGCTCAGTCCCGGCTGCCGCAAGATCTTCGACGCCGGCGTCAGGTAGCCCGCGACGCCGGCAGCCTTGCGCCGTGACGACGTGCGGCCCCGACGCCACCGCCGTGCCGGACATCGCGCGGCTTGGCCCCCGCGAAGTGGTGCCTCATGTCGACGATCTCGGGGCGAGCCACGGCGCCAATGCGGCGTTCCTCGATCTCGCCCAGCGCGGCGCCGTCACCTGCGGGTCCGTCATGGTCCCGGGCCCGTGGTTCCGCGAGATGGCGGAGGCCGCCGCCAAAGGTCCGTCGCTCGACATCGGCGTCCACCTGACGCTGACGAGCGAGTGGGATGCGTGCCGCTGGGCGCCGATCTCCACGGTGAGCCCCGCATCGGGGCTGATCGACCCGGACGGCTATTTTTGGCGCGACGTCGGGAGCCTGCGCCGCCACCTCGTGCCCGAAGCCGCGGAGGTCGAGATGCGGGCCCAGGTCGAGCGGGCACTCGCGGCCGGCCTCGCCCCCACGCACGTCGACGCCCATATGGCAGCCGCCATGCTGCCCGAGCTGCTCGATGCCCAGGTGCGGCTCGCGCGGGACTATGGACTGATGCCGATCCTCCCGCGCTCGATCGGCTGGGCACCCGACCCGACCCGCTACCGCGCGGCCGTGGCGGCGCTGGACGCCGCGGGTGCTCCCGTGGTCGACCATTGCCGGGGCACGCTCGCGGTAGCGCCGGATGCGATGGAAGCCGGCTGGACCGCGCTGGTGGCCGACCTGCCGCCCGGCATCACGCATCTGGCCCTGCACTGTACGGCGCCCGGCGACTTCGCCGCCATGGCGCCGGCCCATGACGGCTGGCGCACCCGAGAGTACGCGCTGCTGGCTCGCGGGTTCGTTCACGACCTCTGCGCGGCGCACAACGTCGAGGTAACCTCGACCCGCACCCTGCAGGCGCGGTGGCGCCAGCACCTCTGGCCGGGTCGGGGCGTCACGGGCTGAAGGCGCCGAGCGGTTTGTCCCGCCGCCGCGCTCCGGCCCGGTCCCTCACGCCGCGGCGCGGACGTCCTCGGGCTTCAAGCCGAGCAGGCGGCAGATCGCATAGACCAGTTCGGCCCGGTTCATCGTGTAGAAATGGAAGTCGCGTACGCCCTGGTCGACGAGATCGAGCACCTGCTCGGCCGCCACCCCGGCCGCCACCAACTGGTGGGTGGCCGGATCGTTCTCGAGCCCGGCGAACCGGTCGCCGAGCCAGTCCGGCACCGAGGCCCCGGTCTTGCGGGCGAAATTGGAGGTCTGCCGAAAGTTCTGGATGCAGACGATGCCGGGCACGATCGGAATGTCGATGCCGCGCGCCCGCACCTTCTCGACGTAGCGGAGATACAGGCTGTTGTCGAAGAAGAACTGGGTGATGGCGCGGGTCGCCCCGGCCTCGACCTTGGCTTCGAGCCCGTCGAGGTCCGCCTCGAAGCTGGCGCTCTCCGGATGGGTCTCGGGATAGGCCGAGACCGACACTTCGAAGGCTCCGATCGCCTTGATGCCCCGCACGAGGGCGGCCGAGCTCTCGTAGCCGCCCGGATGAGGCTCGTAGCGCGAGCCGACGCCGCCCTGCGGATCGCCGCGGAGCGCCACGATGTGGCGCACGCCGGCGGCCTGGTAGCCGCGCACCACCGCATCGATCTCGGCCTTGGTGGCGCCCACGCAGGTGAGGTGGGCGGCGGGCCGCAGCGCCGTGTCGCTCACGATGCGGGCCACGGTGGCGTGGGTGCGCTCGCGCGTCGAGCCGCCGGCCCCGTAGGTGACGGACACGAAATCGGGCTCGAGCGGCGCCAGGCGCTCGATGCTGCCCCACAGCGCCGCTTCGGCCTCCGCCGATTTCGGCGGGAAGAACTCGAAGGAGACGCGGATCGGAGGTCCCGGCAGGCGGCTCGGGCGCAAGGTGTCGGGCGCTGTCATAGGGAGTCCTGAGAGACCGAGGAGAGGGAGACCGGCTCAGGGTCGCGTCGGCGGCCCGCGCCGTGTCGGGTCGCGGTCATGCGATCGCCTGGTGCAGCGACCGCACGGCATCGGAGAGGACGCGGCGATCGCGCCCGACCCAAAGCGAGACGGTCAGCTTGTCGGCCTCATGCGGGCCGGGATTGAGGTCGCGGCCGGGCAGGCATTCGAGGCCGGCGTCGCGCATGGCGCCGTCGATCTCCGCGCGCGCGAAGCCGAGCCGACGATGGGCGTGGGCGGTCCTGAGGCTCTCGTCGGCATGGGGGGCGAAATCCGCCACCAGCAGCCTTCCCCCGGGCCGCAACACGCGCGCGGCCTCGCGGATGGCGCGGGCCGGCTCGTCGAGGTAGTGCAGGACCTGGTGAACGACGACCAAGTCGTAGCCGTCGCGCTCCACCGGAAGAGCGTAGAGGTCACCCTGGCGCAGCTGGACGTTGCGCAGCCCGGCGCGTTCCACCCGAAGACGGGCGAGGTTGAGCATGGCGTGGCTGCCATCGATGCCGACGGCGCGGTCGGCGCGCGATGCCAGGATCTCCAGCATGCGGCCGGTGCCGGTGCCGAGGTCGAGCACGGCCCGGAATCGGCCCGGCCCCACGGCCTCGAGAATCGCGGCCTCGACCCTGTCCTCCGACACGTGCAGGGCCCGCACCCGATCCCAGTTCGGCGCCTGCGCGGCGAAATAATGGTCGGCCGCCGCGGAGCGACTGGCGCGAGCCTCGGCGAGGCGCGCGCGGTCCGCGAGCAGTACCGGATCCTCGGGATCGATGCGGCCCAGGATGTCGCGCACGAGCGCCGCGCCGGTGCCGCGGTCCGCGGCCGTAAAGAAGGCCCAGGCGCCCTCGCGATGGCGCTCGACGAGGCCGCCCTCCACCAGGAGTTTCAAGTGCCGCGACACGCGCGGCTGGGACTGCCCCAAGATCGTGACGAGTTCGCTGACCGTGAGTTCGGCCTCGGACAGGAGCGCCAGGAGACGCAGCCGCGTGCTCTCGCCGGCGGCTTCGAGCGACGCCAAGGCGGAGGAAAAGGGGAACACGGCCTTGGTCATGGGCAGCAATCTACGGACATAAAGATATGTTTATGCCATTCTGTTACCCTCGGCAACCCTCGACGCGCCCATTTGGTTCTTTCAGCAGCCGATGCAGATGCGCAGGTCCCGCTCGAGTTTGAGGCGCTCGGCACGGTCGGCGGCCGTCTCCTTGGGTGCGGGCTGCTGAGGTGGGAGGCCGGGAACGGCCGTGCGAGACCCCGACCGGCCCGTGGGTCCCGCCTGGCCCGCCCCCACGGTGGGGGCAGTGCGCGATAGAGGCCGCAGTGTCCCGATCCGCCCGCGCGGAGCCGGATCGGTCGGACTGCCGTTGGCCGTCTGGGCCGCGGCCGCGGCCGGCAGCATCAGCATCACGGCCGCGACGAGCCTGATAGGCTTCACATGATCCTCCGCGTGCTCCAGCTGGCCCCTTACCATGGCACGCTGTGGCCGAGGCCGGAAGCGCGACGTTGCGGGTCGAGCAGCAGTCCGGCACCCGGGTCGGCGCGGTCGCCAGACCGATGTCGATCAAGGGACAGATCGCGAGGGCGCGGGACGAGGCTCCTGAGCCGCGACGCAATCTGAGCACACCGGGCCGGATGATCTGTTCCCTCGGGTCGACAGGGTACCCGGTTGTCGGCAGGCGCGAGCCAGGTCATGCGCTTCATGACCCGACTCGGTGTGCCAGACGTCCTGATCCGGCGTCTGCCTGCCCTGCTGCCCCGTGGCGATCCCCGGTGTACTGCCGATCAGGCAGAGTGTCGCCGGCCTGGCCGGGGCAGCACCGAGCCGCGCCAGGACATCGGTAACCGCATCGCCGTCGATGACCATCGTCGTTCCTCGTCGGCAAGACCGGGACACTTCCTCACCCTCAGGACCGCCTCGGACCGCCGCGCCAGTCAGGCGGCCGCGGATGCGGGGTCCGCCACGTGCGCGGTCGACCCGTAAAGAGCGCGGTAGCGCCCGTAACGCTCGGCGTAGGCGCGCGCGAGGGCCGGATCGGGTTCCACGGTGCGCTCGATCCGCGGCGGCGGCATCAGGGAGGCGGGGTCGGGGCTTTCTGAGAAGGCCGCCATGCCGAGCCTCGCCGCCCCATAAGCCGCCCCGACATCGGCTGCGGCCGAAACGTCGAGCGGCCGATCGAGGATGCTGGCCATGATGGCGAGCCAGACCGGGGAGTTGCTGCCGCCGCCGAGCGCGAAGGCGCGCTCGACCTGCGTACCGGCATCGTTCAGCACGCGCAGGCAGTCGCGGAATGCGAATCCCACGCCTTCGAGTACCGCCTGGGTGAGGTCCTGGCGCGACGAGGTCTGGTCGAGCCCGACGAAGCCGCCGCGGGCGCCGGCATCGTTGTGGGGGGTCCGCTCACCCGAGAGATAAGGCAGGAACAGGACCGGCGAGGGCCGGGATACGCGCTCGCCCAGCGCCGCCGTCAGCACGGGTGCGGGCGTGTCGAGCAGGCGGGCGTACCAGTTGAGGCTGTCGGTCGCCGACAGGATCACGCCCATCTGGTGCCAGGTGTCGGGCAGCGCGTGGCAGAAGGCGTGGACGGCACCGGCCGTGTTGGGCGAGAAGCGCGCGTTCGACACGAACAGCACGCCCGAGGTGCCGAGCGACAGGAAGGCCGAACCGGGCCGGACGGCTCCGATGCCGCAGGCCGAGGCGGCATTGTCGCCGCCGCCGCCCGCCACCACGGGCGCGCGGTCGAAACCCCAGCGCGCCCGCAGCGGCTCACGCACGCGCCCGGTGGCGGCCGTGCCCTCGAACAGTTCCGGCATCTGGGACCGGTCGAGGCCGGTCGCGGCCAGCAGCGCGTCGGACCAGCGCCGGGCGCCGACATCGAGCCAGTAGGTGCCGGCCGAATCCGACATGTCGGAGGCATGATGGCCCGTGAGCCGCAGGCGCACGAAGTCCTTGGGCAGCAGCACCTTGGCGACGCGGGCGAAGACGTCGGGCTCGTGCCGCCGCACCCAGGCGAGCTTAGGGGCCGTGAAGCCCGGCATCGCGATGTTGCCCGTGATGGCGCGAGCCTGCGGGCAGGCAGCCTCGATCTCGGCGCATTCGGCAACGGCCCGGCCGTCGTTCCACAGGATGGCGGGGCGCAGCACGGCATCGTCAACGCCGAGCAGGGTGGCGCCATGCATGTGGCCCGACAGCCCGATGCCGGTCACGGCCGCCATCCGGCGCGGTTCCGCGGTCGCGAGCGCGTCGAGCGTGGCGCAGACCGATGCCCACCAGTGGTCGGGATCCTGCTCGGACCAGCCGGCGCGGGGGCGGGACAGCGCGACCGGGGACGAGGCCGCGGCCGCGATCGCGCCGTCCTCGCCCATGAGCACGGACTTGACCGATGTCGTGCCGATGTCGATGCCGACGAACATGCTTGCACCCCGCGCCTGGCTCTCGGCCCGTCGGTTCGGATCCCGACCCGCTCCGGCCTACGATAGGGCACCCCTGGCCATGACTGCCGTGATCTTCGGACACCCGACGTCCATGGCGTCACGATGCGAAGCGGCCGGTTCCCTGGAAGCCCAGAGGGCAATCTGCCTCAAAGGCGGACGGTGCGGAAGGGGCAGACGACCCCCGAACCTTGCGCCGTCATCGACCGCAAGGGTCCCCACGGGAATCATCGCTTCGAATCACGGGCTTCGCCACAGGGCAAGATCCGGACAGGGCGAAGCGGCGATTCCCGTGGGAGCCGCAGGGCCTGACCCGGACCGGGCATCAGTCGTGCGGCAGCCTGTTCAGCTCGATCACGGTCTTCCTCACGTTGGGCGAGACGGTCTTGGCAGCCGAAACGGCGACGAAATCCGTCGGCTCGAAAGGGCGGCCCGGCGAGAAGCGGCCGCCCGCGAAGACCCTCATGCCGTCCTTGGTCATGACGGCGTCGCCGCTCCGCAGCGTGGGGTCCTCGAAAATCGAGACGGGCCCGGTCCTCTCGGGAACCCGGGCCACCCTGGCACGGCCCAAGCCCGCACGGGGCTTCTTGGGGGACCGCCGCACCGTCAGCGGGCGGACCTGCTCGCCCGCCGAGGCGGGGGGTGCCTCGGCCGGCGCCGGCCGTGCCGCGCCTCCACCGAGAGACGCGAGAAATCCAAAGAAACCGCCGTCCTCGGCCCTGGCCGGCAGCGACGCCATGAAGACGACCGGCAGCAGCACCGCCATGCTGGCTCGCCCGAATCCCGATCGCCGCATGAGGCCCCGCATATCGACCCTATCCTGTCTGAACCGGCCATGGCGGCGCGCACTGCGGCACAGGCCTCGACGCCGGTCCGCTCCGGCGGTCCTCCGAGTGATGTCCGCCAAATCTTGAAGAATCGGTTTCGCAGTGCATCAATGCCGATGCAAGAGCCGGAACCCCACAATCCGAAGGTGTCGCGAAAGCTGCCGAAACCTGTTGCGGACCGAACACGCTCCACTCGATCCGGCCTGGGCTTTCCGCGGGCAGACACCCCGGCGTTCGCCGGCGCGGGAGGCCGTCTCCGACGGCGCAACATGATACCCGATGCGGGAACCGGAGAACGGGTCCGCGGCTTGCCGAATCGGTTTCCATGTCGAGCACCAACCATGCGCCAGGTCCTGCACCGCTTCACCCAAGCGACGACCCGCAAGGGCCTGTCCGACATCACGGACCCGATCGCAGGATGGGTCGCAGGCCAGAACATCGCCACGGGGCTGCTGACGATCTTCTGCCGCCACACCTCGGCGTCGCTCTTGATCCAGGAGAATGCCGACCCGACCGTGCGGGCCGACATGGAACGCTTTTTCGACCGGATCGCGCCCGAAAGCGACAAGTACGAGCATGATCTCGAGGGCCCCGACGACATGCCGGCCCATCTCCGCACGGCCATCACGCAGACAAGCCTTGCGGTTCCGGTGGAGGGCGGGCGCCTGCTGCTCGGCACCTGGCAGGGCGTCTACCTCTTCGAGCACAGGTCTCGGCCGCACCGGCGCGAGATCGTGCTGCACCTCATCGGTGAATGAACGAGGGTGGAATTGTGACGTTCAGTCAAGGTTCAGCCGCCACAGCCTGAGCCGGAGGATTGGGGTCGCACGGGGCGAACCCACGCCAGCGAGGGGGTGACGATGGTCAGAACCGGAATGGTCGCGGCGGTAATCTGCGCGGCTCTGAGCGCTGCCGGGGCAGCAGCCTCAGCGCAGGAGGCTCGCGAAGCTCAGTTGATCGGCTTCCACCAACTCTGCGATCGCGGCGACAAGGCCGCCTGCGTCAGGTTCGGCATGCTGCTTCAGCAAAACGGCGACCGCCACGACGAATGGCGTCGCTCGCATCCGGAATTCTTCTTCTTCGAACGCTGAGAGCCCGAGTCAGCATCAAGGGCCGGCTCCTGGGCCGGCCCTTGTCGATGTCAGAAGCGGTAGCCGATGTGGCGGTACCCGAAGCCCCGGTACCCGAACGGCCGGCCGAACCCATAGCCGAATCGGCGATAGCCGTAGCCGAAGCCTATGCGCCGAAAGCCGAGCCGAAAGCCGAACGGGTAACCGCAGCGGCGGTAACCGTAGCCATACCCGTAGCCGTAGCCGTAGCCGAACCCAAACCCGC
>CAXUCF010000132.1:3905-13515 GCA_964249275.1 uncultured Lichenihabitans sp. | reverse complement strand
CGGCCCGGCCGGCAACAGCGAGGATCCGTCGTAGACGAGGCCGGGTTCCCGGTCTCGGACGAGCAGCAGCGGACCGTCGAGGTCGACGAAGCGGGCGCGCGGCGCGAGCAGCAACGCCGGCGCCATGGCGAGCGACGACGCGACCATGCAGCCCACCATGACGCCGAATCCGAGTCGTTCCGCTTCCGCGGCCAGCAGCAGGGCTTCGGTAAGACCGCCCGTTTTGTCGAGCTTGATGTTGATCGCGTCGTAGCGGTCCCGCAGCGCCTCCATCCCGTCGCGGGTGTGCAGGCTCTCGTCGGCACAGACCGGCACGGGCCGGGCGATGCGGGCCAGCGCGTCGTCGCGGCCGGCCGGCAGCGGCTGCTCGATCAGGACCACGCCGGCCCGGTGGCACTCGTCGCAGCGGGCTTCGAGGACGTTTGGCGTCCAGCCTTCGTTGGCGTCGACCCGCAGCGTGGCGTCGGGCGCCGCGTCGCGCCCGGCCGCGATGGCAGCCGCGTCGTCCGCACCCCCGAGCTTCACCTTGAGGAGGGGACGCCAAGCAGCCTCGGCGGCGGCGCGGCCCATGGCGTCAGGCGGCCCGAGCGACAGCGTATAGGCCGTGGTAACGGGCGGCGTGCGGTGCAGCCCTGCCAGGGCTGCGGCCCGCAGGCCGAGCCGCTTGCTGTCGAGGTCCCACAGCGCGCAATCCAACGCGTTGCGGGCGGCTCCGGCCGGAAGACGCCCCTGCAGCGCCTCGCGTCCGAGCGCGTCCTCGATGACCTCCCGCAAGCCTTCGATTTGCGCCACGACGCTCGCGGGCGTCTCGCCGTAGCGCCCGTAGGGGACGCATTCGCCCCGGCCGCGGTGGTGATCGCCCGTGATGGTGGCCACCACAACGACCGCCTCATGCCTGGTTCCCCGCGCGATGGCGAAGGGGCGGGCCAGCGCGAACCGCTCGACCCCGACGTCGAGCCGACACGCCACCGGCCCGGCCCGGCTCAGCCGAACCGGCCCGCGGAATGGGCCAACAGCACGTAAACCTTGCCGGTCGCCCCCGCGATGATGCCGCGGACCCGTGCTCCATCGTCCTCGTCCTGTCCGGCACTGGCGAGAAGCCGTTCGAACTCCTGGATGTAGCGGTCGACGGTGCTGCGGAAGTCGGAATCCTCGTCGTAGCGCCGGCGGATCTCATCGAAGGTCTGCCGCCCTGCGGCGGTGTAGAGCCGCATCGTGAACGCTTCGCCCTCGCCGCGGCGGAAGCGGTCCCACATGTCGACGAGCACGGCATCGTAGACCAGACGCGAGATGTTGGACGCGACGGCGTCGAGTGTCGCCAGCGCTCCGGCCGTGCCGACCGAATGAGTCGCTGGCCGGGGCTGGCGCTCCGGCCCGGGCTCGGTCGCCCGGCTTTCGGCAGCGTCGTCGCGGGCCACCTTGGCGAGCAGGTCCGAGAGCCAGCCACCGCTCCGCTTCGGGGTCCGGCGCGGTGCCGCCCGGGCCGTGCCGGCGGATTTGGACTCATCCGCGACCGGCATCGCCGCCGCCGGCGCCTGGATGGGCGCAGCCGGTTCCGCGATCGAGGCAGCCGCAGCGACCGGCGGCGCTTCGCCCGCCTCTGCACTGTCGCCGACATGGGCGATGATCGCCGTCAGGGCTTCGAGGGCCTCCACCTGCTGACCGATGACCCGGCGCACCGCCACGGCCTGCTCCGCGGTCTCCCGCGGCAGATCGATGGTGGCGCGTTGCAGGTCGGCCCGCGTGGCTTCGAACTCTCGACCGATCGCGGCGGCCATCTCGGTGACTTCGCCGGCCGAGCCGCGGAAGCGCTCGACCGCCTCGCCGAACAGCCGCTCCATGTCGCGGACCGCCTGCCCATAGACATCCTCGAGCGCCGCAGCGGTTCTCTCGCCCTCCCGGCCGGTCGTGGCCCGGATGTCGTCGAAGTGATCGCCGATGGCCTCCGCCGTGCTCCGGGCGGTCTCGGCCAGGAAGGTGCCTAGATCGTGAGCCCGGCCCTCGGCGGCGCGGAGCGCCTCCTCGATCAGGGTCGTGAAATGGCCCATCATGCTGTCGAGTTCGCCCGTCTTGTCGCCGATGGCAGCCGCGAGGGCGTCGAGCATCACACGCCGGCGCTCGATTTCGGCGCCGACGTCGTCATGCGTGGCCCTGAGATCCTGGGCCGCCAGGGCGAGCGCCTGGTGATGGTGCTCGAGGGAGCCCGCAATCGCCTCGGCATCCGTCAGGGCCGTGCCGGTGGCCTGGTGCATGGCCTCGATCTGGTGTCCCACCATGTCCAGCACGCTGCCGAACGCCGCCACCCGCCCCCCCAGTGCCTGCTCGACCGCCTCGAGGTTGGCATCGGCGGTGTCGATGAGGCCGGCCAGCGATCGGCTGGTGGTCTCCAGGCGGGCGAAGAGGGACGACAGCCCACTGCGCAGGTCCTCGTTGGTGCCCGACACGGCCGCCAGCGAGTGCTCGGCCGCCGCGTCGAGCGCGGCTCGCAAACTGTCGCCCGATCGGTCGAACGCGGCGGCAATCTCGCGCTGCTTGCCCTCCATATCGGCGAGAATCCGGTCGCCGGACGCCGCGATGGTGTCGGCCACGGTTGCGCCGGCATGGGCCAACTCCTGGGCCACGTCGCTGCCGCGCGACGACAGGAGGTCGACCAGGAGGGCGCCGTCCTGCTCGAAGAGGTGCCGGAGCTCGCCCGAGCGCGCCGCGAGGGCGTCGGAGAGGCCGCGACCGCGACTGTCCAGGACGGCCGTCATCTCGTCCATTCGGACTCCGATCAAGGCCTGCACGCCCTCGATGCGCTGCTTCAGCACATCCTCGGCTGCGGCGCTGCGCGACCCGATGGCGCCGGCGAGTTCGGCCTCGGAAGTGTCGAGCGCCAGGCGCAAGGCATCGAGGTGCGTCGCCAGCGTGTTTTCGATGTCGTGTCGGCGGCGCTCCAGGGTCTCGTCGATTTCCTCGGCCCGTATGCCCAGCACTCCGTCGAGCTGTTCGAGCGACGCATCGACGCCGCGCCGGAAAGAATCGGCATGGGCCTGAACGGCGGTCTCGATCTGCGCGGCGCGCTGGCCGAGCGTGCGGTCGATTTCGCCGGCCCGCGCGCCGAGGTCGCCGTCCATTCGCTTGGCCGAGCCCTCGAGCAGCACGCCGAGCGCGGTCGAATGCGTCTTAAGGGTAGCATTGAGATCCTCGGCACCGCCCGCGAGCACCTCCTTGAGGACGGCCGACCGGGCCCCGACCGCGCTCTCAAGATCGCGCATCGCTCCGTCAACGAGGGCCTGGAGTGCCGTGACCTGCAGGGCAAGGGCATGGCCCAGCTCCTGCGTGCGACCCGCCAGAATGTCGTGCAGCTCGGTCGAACGGGACGTCAGGGCGTCGTCGATCTGGTGCACCGAACCATCGAGGAGGTCGCGGATGGCCGCGACTTGCGTGGTGACCGCGGCCCCGACGTCGCGGCCGGTGCCGGCCAGCGCCTCGTTGACGGCGCCCGCATGGGTGCCGAGTGCCGTGTCGAGCCCGCCCATGGTCTCGTCCAGCACCTTGCGGAGTGCGCCGAGATGCACGGCGAAGTTCCGCGACATGTTGCGCGCGCTTCCCGTGACAGCGTCGCCGATCTCCCCGGTCCTCGATGCCAGGGCACCATCGATGTCGCGCTTTGCCGCGTCCAGCGTCCGCCCGAGGGCGTCGAGGTGGGTCGACAGGGTGGCACCGATCTCCTCGATGCGCGTCCCGAGTGCGTCACGGATGTCGCCGGCGTGGTGGCCCAGGCTGCGGTCGAGTTCCGCGGCACCGCTGCCCAGCATGGCGTCGATGGCGGCGGCATGGATCGACAGGCTACCGTCGATCTCCCCCGTGCGGGCGCCGAGCGTCGCCTGCAGTTCGTCGACCCTGTGGCCGATGTCGGCCGCATGGGCCTCAAGCTTCGCATTGAGATCGACAGCCGCCTGACCCAGCGTCGTCTCCAAGGTCCCGATATGGGCCGCGAGCTTTGTTTCCACATCGCCGAATTCGCCGCCCAGGCTCGCCTGGGCCTCCCGGACCTGGTGCCCCAGGTCCGAGACCTGCGTGCCCACCGCATTGCGCAGGTCCGCGGCACCGTCGTCGAGCGCCGTCCTGATCGCGCCGACATGGCCCGCGACGGCGCGGGCCAGCGCGTCGGCGCGTTCGTCGAGCGTGACCTGAAGACGCGTCGCCCCCGACCCGAAGGTGGACTCGACCTCGCCGAGGCGTTCGTCCAACACGTCCTTCATCCACGCGGTCCGCGCTTCGAGCGCCGCCGACACGGCCTCGGCCGCATCGGCGAACTCCCTCTTGAGGCTGTCGACCCGGCGGTCCAGCAGTTCGGCCATGCGGCCGCCGCCGTGATCGAGGCTGCGGTCGAGGTCGTCTGCATGGGTTTCGATCATGCGGCCGATCAAGTCCATGCGCTCCGCGAACCGGTCGCCCACGACGTTGCCGCGGGTGCCGAGGTCGGCCGCCAGGGTCGCCAGCTTGTCGAGCGCGTCCTGCATCTCGTCGTGGCGCGCTCCGAGAGTCGCGGCCAGCGCCGTGGCCCTGTCGGTGAGCGTATCCGACAAGGCATCGGTCCTCCCCGACAGGGTCCCGTCCATGTCGCGGGTCTTTTCGTCGAGGATGCGTGAGACCTGGCGGGTGCCGTCGTCGAGCACCTGGGTGAGTTCCGCGGCCCGAACCGCCAGCACTTCCGTGAGTGAAGTCCCGTGCGCCGCGATGCCGGCCTCCACGCGGCCCAGCGCGTCGCCGATCGCGGCCCGGAGCTGCTCGGCGCGGCCATCGACCCGGTCCTCGAAGGTCGCGATCTGGCCTTCGAACATCTCCCCCGCTTCCCGGGTCCGTTCGCCGAGCCGGTCGACCAGGGCACCGCCCTTGTCGACCAGGATGGCGTCGACGGCGCCGAGATGGCGGTCGATGCGGCCGCTCAGGTCGCCGATCTGCCGGGCGACGCCGTCCCCGTAGGCACGGCCATGTTTCGCGAAGGCGGATTCGATCCGGTCCGTGCCGTCGCGGAGCTCGGCCGCGAGTCGCTCGGCTTGGCCCGAGAGGGCGTCGACCAGCGCCCCGCCGGGTTCCTGGATCGTCTGTTCGAAGGCCCCGATCCGGGCCGCGACGCTCTCGTTCAGGCGATCGCCGTGCGTGCCGATCGCCGCGACGGCCTCGCCCGCCGTTTCGGCGAAGCGACGGTGCAGCGTGCCCGTGGTCCGCCCAAGGTTCGACAGCGCGGTTTCGGTGGCGTCGACGAAGCTGTCGCGCAGGGTGTCGACATGCTGCGCCAAGGCGCCGCGCACGCTTTCCTCCCGGCCCGCCAGGATGCGCTGCAGCGCACCGACGGAAGCGTCGAGGGCCTGTCCGGCCGCGGCCGTGCGGTCCGCGATGTCGGCCGTGATCCGGTCGCCTTTGGCCGACAGGTCCTGGCCGTGGCTCTGCACGGCCTGCCCGAGCGTCTCACCTGAGGCGGCGAGCA
Source organism: uncultured Lichenihabitans sp. (assembly GCA_964249275.1). GTDB lineage: Bacteria > Pseudomonadota > Alphaproteobacteria > Rhizobiales > Beijerinckiaceae > Lichenihabitans. The sequence continues at coordinate 8,039 of CAXUCF010000132.1, read as the reverse complement.
GGCGACTCGCCTCCTCGGTCCGTTCCCTGATGATGGCCGCGAGGGCATCGCCGTCCCGTTCCAGCCTGTCTTCGCGCTCCTGCAGGAGCCGCCTCAGGTCCTCGCCGGACGCCGCGAGGGCTTCGCGGGCCGCCGCCGTCCGCTCGTTGACGAGGATCGCGACTTCTTCTGCCGCGGCGCCGAGATCGGCCCGGCGCTCGGCGAAGAGGCGATCGAACAAGCTGCCTGCTTCGCCCAGCACCTCGCGGGTCGTCGTGACGTGGTCGTCGAGCCTGCGGGCCAGCATGTCGTCGAGGCCGCCGAAGTCGACGTCGCGCATGCTGGCCATCGCGGTCAGCGCTTCCGCCGAACGGGCCATGCTGTCGCGGGCCGCAGCGGTGCGCTCCTCGATGGCGGCCACGAGCTGGTCCCCCGCGGCCAGCAATTGCGCCTGCTGGCCATCGAGGCCGCGTCCGAGCGCCGCCCCGGAGGCCGCCAGGCTGTCGGTGGCTTCAGCCACCCGTGCCCCGATCAGTTCAGCCAGCACCTCGCCCGAGCGGTTCAGCGTGTCGCGGGCCGTGGCCGTGCGGTCGTCGACCAGCGCCGCGAAAGCGGTGCCGGCCTCGGCCAGCTGGCCACGCCGCTCGTCGACCGTTCGATCGACGGCATCGGCCGCTTCCGCCAAGGCGTCGCGGGCCGCGGCGGTGCGGTGTTCGATGCTGGCCAGTAATTGCTCGCCGATGTCCGAGATGCGCGCCTGCTGCTCGAGCAGGATGCTCTCCACTGCGTCAGACAGGCCCGCGACCCCCTCACGGGCTGCCGCGGTGCGCTCCGCCACCACGGCGGCGAAGCTTTCGCCGGCTGCGACGAGCCGCGCATGATGCTGGTCGAAGGTCTGGCCGACCACGTCGCCGGCCCCGGTCAGGGCGTCGTGCGCCGTCGCGGCCCGCTCGGCCAACACGGCGGCGAGCCCCTCGCCCGCGTCCACGAAACGGGCGTGGTGATGCTCCAGCGTCTGATCCAGGATCTCGGCGGAGGAGGCCAGGGCGTCGCGGGCCGCCGCGGTCCGGTCGTCGACCAGGGCGGCAAATTGCTCGGCCGCCTGGGTGAGGTCCGCCTGGCGGTCCTCCAGTTTGCGGCTGAAGCTTTCGCCCGACGCCGTGACGACGTCGCAAACGGCCGCGGCCCGCTCGTCGAACACGAGCGCGAGCTCTTCCGTGGTGGCCACGATCTCGGCCTGGCGCTCGGTGAAGGTGCGGTTCAGCACATTTCCGGTCTCGGCCAGAAGGTCGCGGGTGGCCGCAAGACGATCATCGAGGCCTGACTGGAGATCCTGGCCCGCTATTGCGGCGCCGTCGAACGCGGCCGCCATGGCGGCCTGGCGCTCGCTCAGGAGACCGTCGAGTGCTGCGGCAGCCCCGTCGACCAGTCCGCGCATCTGGGCAGCATGGGCATCGAGCAGGGCCTCGAGGTGGCCGGTCGAACCGCCGACGTCGCCGCCCCGCGCGGCCAGCAGCGCGGACAGCCGCTCGCCGGTGTCCTGGAGGCTCTCTCCGAGCCCTGTCGTGCGCTCCTCGACGGCGGCGAGAAAGCGGTCGCCCGTTTCAGCGAGTTCGCGCTGACGATCGGATAGCAGGAGATCGAACGAGCCCCCGGCTTCCTCGACGAGAGCACGGGCCGTGCCGACGTGGTGCTCCAGGAGCTCAGTTATGCGGTCGGTTACGGCCTCGAGGTCCGCTCGCCGCGCTTCGAGCGCGTGTTCGAGCGCCTCGCCGGTCCCGTCGACGGCGTCGCGCGCCGCAATGGCGTGGTGCTCGAGCAGCCCGGCCATGCCCTCGGTGGCAGCGGCGAGTTCGCCGCGATGGGTTTCGAGAAGGGCATCGAGCCGAGACAGGGCGTCCTTGATCGCGGCCAGTCGATCGCCCAGCATCTCGGCGATCTGATCGGCCTGGGCGACGGTACCGGTCTGTCCGTCGGAGAACAGCCGCTCGAGGTCGCCGCTGGCGGCTTCGACGACCCCGCGCGTCCCGACGAGATGAGCGTCGAGCAGGGCTGCGACGCGCTCACCCGTGGCCACGAGATCGGAGCGATGGCTGTCGAGGGCTTGGTGGAGCGACACGGTCGACCGGTCGAGATGGTCGCGCATGTCGCTCGCGCGATTGTCCACCAGGCTGGCGAAGCGCTCGCCGGCGGCCGCGAGCTGCGCTTCGCGCTCGGAGAAGATGCGGTCGAGGTTGTCGTTCGACGCGTCATAGGCCGCCCGGGTGTCGGACGCATGGTCGTCGAGGCGGCCCGCCAGGTGCCGGCGCGCGGCATCGAGTTCGGCGTCGTGGAGGGCGAGCGCCTGTTCCAACTGCAGGGAGGCGGCCTCGATGGCTCCGCGGGCATCTTCGGTCCGGGCCGCGATCGCGGCGATCGCGCGGTCGGCGATGTCGGCGAGGTGACCTTCGCGTTCCGCGAGCATCAGTTCGAGTTCGGCCGTCGATGCCGCGAAAGCCTCGCGGGAGGCCGCGGCCCTGTCGTCGAGCGATCGGACCAGTCCCTTGCCGAAGCCCGAAAGGTCTTCAAGGCGCGTCTCGAAGATCGCGGCGAGTTCGCTCTGCGTCCGGTCGAAAGTGGCTTGAGCCTCGGCGGTGCGGTCGTGGAACAACGCCGCCAGTGCCGCGCCGGCGCTGTCGAGTTCGGCCCGGCGGATCTCGAACAGACGTGCGACATTGTCGCCGGCCTGTTCGAAGTCGGCCGCGACCAGATGGGTCTGCTCGCCGATGCGGGCCGCGATCCGTTCGCCCGTGGCGCCGAGCGCACTGTCGAGCGCGGCCCCCTGTCCCGACACCACTTCCCGCACCTCGTCCTGCGTCCGAGCAAGGCGCGCCACCAGCGCCTCGCCGCGCTCGGCGACGTCGTCGCCGATGCGCGCGGCGAGCCGGTCCACGCCTTCCGCGACGTCGTCCCCGCGCGACGCGACATGGCTGGCGAGGTCGTCGGCGGTCTGGCGCAGGCGGTCGTCCAGCCGGGCAACCTGGTCGGCGATGTCCTGCGACACGGTGTCGGATGCTTGGCTCAGGCGGGCCGCCACATCCTCGGCGGTGCCGGCGAGACGATCCGCGATGTCGGCGCCGTGCCGGCCGATCAATACGGCGGTGTTCTCGCCGGCCTGGGCCATGGATTCGGTGATCTGGTGGCCCTTGTGGCCGAGCACGTCGGTGACCCGGGCACCAGCGTCGGTGACGCTCGACGAGAGCTGCGCCGACACCGCGTCGAGGTCGCGTGCCAGGCTCTCATGAGCGCCCGCGATGGCGCCGCGCACCCGGTCGGCGTTGACCACGATGGCTTCGCGCTCGCTCGTCAGCTCGTCGATCATGGCGCGCATGCGCCGCTCGTTCTCGGTGTAGGACCGTTCGAGATTGGCGACTTCGTTGCGGACGATGTTTTCGAGTTCGCCCGCGCGGGCGAGTGCGCGCTCGATCCCGTCGCCCATCGAGGCGACCTGGCGTCGGATGGCATGCGACAGGCTCACGACCTGTTCGGTCGCGATGGTTTCGGGCTCGGCGAGCCGCACCGCGATTTCGGCCATCGAACGGGTGGTCAGCCGCATCTCCTGGGTCCTGCGCATCAGCCCAGCGACCGTGAAGAACAACAACACGGGGCCGATCAGCGCGCCGATGCCGCCGAGCACCTCGGGGCGACCGAGACTCGCGGCCGACAGGCCGTCACCCGACCCGCTGGCGACGTAGAAGCCGTAGGCGCAGGCGACCGCCCAGGCGACCGAGCCGGTCACCGCCAGGACGAAGGGCGCGGAACTCGGCTGCGTGTGGAGCGCCTGGAGGAGCTGCCCGACCGAGCGCCGGTCGTCATTGGCATGGGGCCCGGCCGCCGCCAGGGGAGGCGGGGCAGGGCGCCCGTCATCGGCCGCGTTCCTGATGTCCGGGGCGGAGGCGTCGGGTGTCGGCCGGAAGGCGTCGTGGCGTTCGGCCGACAGGGACGGGCCGGTGACGTCGGAAGGCGCACCGCGGTCCGCGCCGCTCGTCGGCCCGGACGCGGCGGACCAGCGGCGGTCCCAACCGCGCAGCATCGCGATCGGCTCGGCGAGCGCGGCCTTGTGGGGACCAGGCGGCAGCGCGTCCCAGGCCGCGATCAGCAGCGGCAGCTGGCGGG
>CAXUCF010000132.1:0-3895 GCA_964249275.1 uncultured Lichenihabitans sp. | reverse complement strand
ACTTGGTGGTGGGAGTGGCGGGTGAGGGCTCGAGCTTGACGAGGTTAAGGGCCTCTTCGATGGCCAGCAACGCGGCGGCAGCCGGATCCTTGGCTTCGTTCTTGACGGCCATACGCGCCTCACCTCGGTGCAAAACTACGCGGTCGCAGAAAGGCCCGGCGTCGGCCGGGTCGGCGGGCCCGGAGCAAGACGGCGGATGCGAAACGTTAACCAAACAGCAGTCTACTCGCGCCAGGATGGGATGGAAACCACCCGGCATCAGGATCGGTCAACGTCGTTAACGACTTGTTCACCCTGTGCATCGCATGCCCCCGCGCCGCGCGGGGCGACGTGATGCGGTCGCCCGGTGCACGGTCGTTCACAGCTTCGGGAGTCGCGCATGAGACGGTCAGCAATCACGGCCGAAGCTCCGGTGATCGCCGACCCGGCTTCCGGCCGGGCGGCCGGCGAGCGTCCGGTCGACCTCGTCCACCTGACCCGGCAGTGCTTCGGCGACAAGCGGCTCGAAACCGAACTCCTGCGCCTGTTCGTCCGCCAGGCCCGCCAGATACAGGGCGGCCTCGATGCCGAGGTGGCCGAGGATTCCGTGTCGAGCCTGCCGCCGGGCGATCTTCTGCATACCCTGGTGGGTTCGGCCCGCGTCGTGGGAGCGCACCGCGTGGCCAGTCTGGCCGAGGGCTATGCTTCGGCCCTGCGGGGCCAGGGTCGTGCCATCCTGGGCCCGCATGATCGCGCCGCCATGCGGGCGGCCGTCGAGGAGGCCTGCGGCTATATCGGCAGCCTGCTCGACGCCGCCTGAGAGCGCCGCGGACATCGGACAGCCGCATCAGGCCGGCACGGACGGCTCCCCGGCAAGGGTTTTCGATGCCGTCCCGCCTGCGCGCTTTCGTCCCGCGCCGATGTTGGGCGATCTCGTTGGGCCGACCGCTTTTCCGGCCTCGCCAAGGCGCTTCGACTTCTTTAAAGACCGCCCCTGCGGCCTCGCGCATGGACCCATGCGCGCTCCCGCGGCCTCGGGCCGGCCCTGCCGCGCCGTCGCGGGCCGGCGTCACCCGTGCGGAGCGGATCGGTCAGTGCATGGTCAAGATCACCTTCATAGATTCGGCCGGTCGATCGCGCGCCGTTGACGCCGAAGAGGGCGCGACCGTGATGGAAACGGCCGTGCGCAATGCCATCCCCGAGATCGAGGCCGAATGCGGTGGCGCCTGCGCCTGCGCGACCTGCCACGTCTACGTCGAACCCGAATGGGCAGCGAGGACCGGCAAGGCCGAGCCCATGGAGGAGGACATGCTGGACTTCGCCTTCGAGGTTCAACCAAACTCGCGGCTGTCCTGCCAGATCAAGGTCAGGACGCAGCTCGACGGGCTGGTGGTGCGGACGCCGTCGCGCCAAGGCTGAGCGGGCGACCGGCACCGGGGCCGCCGCGAAGGCCCGGAGATCCGCGTGATCCTGTCGCGCGCGAAGCGGGCCTCGTCGATCGTAGCGGCATCGCGGGATGCGTGGCGGTCTAGGGTGCGGCACGAGCGGGTGGCGCGGATCGCGCCGTGGGACCCGGCAGCGGTGGTTTGGGGACGGGGATGAGCGACAGCATCAAGACCGACGTTCTGATCGTCGGGGCCGGGCCGGTGGGGCTCTTTGCCGTTTTTGAACTCGGGCTCCTCGACGTTCGGGCGCATCTCGTCGACATCCTCGGCATGCCGGGCGGCCAATGCGCCGAACTCTATCCCGAGAAGCCCATCTACGACATCCCGGGCTTTCCCATCGTGACCGGGCAGGGGCTGGTCGACAACCTGCTCGAACAGTGCCGCCCCTTTGATCCGCAGTTTCACCATGGCGAGATGGTCGCCTCGTTGGAGGCGATCGGTTCGGCGGAAGCGCCGCTGTTCCGGGTGGCCACCGACGCCGGATCGTCGTTCGAGGCCAAGACCATCATGATCGCGGCCGGGGGCGGCTCGTTCCAACCCAAGAAGCCGCCGATCGCCGGCATCGAGGCCTATGAGAACACGTCCGTGTTCTATGCGGTCCGCAAGATGGACGCCTTCGTGGGCAAGCGGGTGCTGATCGTGGGCGGCGGCGATTCGGCGCTCGACTGGGCGCTCAACCTGCATCCCCTTGCCGGCCGGGTGACGGTGCTCCATCGCCGCGACGCCTTCCGTGCTGCGCCCCACTCTGTCAATGCCATGAGGGGCCATGTGGCGGCCGGCTCCATGGACCTCAGGATCGGGCAGGTGACGGCACTGGAGGGCGAGGGCGGACACCTGTCGGGCGCCGTGGTCAAGCACGACGACGGCACTTCGACGGTCGTGCCCTGCGACGTGCTGCTGCCCTTCTTCGGCCTGACCATGAAGCTCGGACCCGTAGCCGACTGGGGCCTCAATCTGCATGAGAACCTGGTGCCGGTCGACACTCAGAAATTCGAGACCAACGTTCCCGGCATCTTCGCGATCGGCGACATCAACACCTATCCGGGCAAGCTGAAGCTCATCCTGTCGGGCTTTCACGAAGCCGCGCTCGCGGCCCAGAAGGTCAGCCGCTACGTCTTTCCCGACAGGCGCGTCACCTTCCAGTATACGACCTCCTCGACGAGCCTCCAGAAGAAGCTCGGCGTGGCCTGATCGGCGGCCGCGCCAGAGCGATCCGCGCCGCGCCCGGGTCGGGCTTCACGGGAACCCCTAGTCCGGCGGCTGCGACGCTTTGACTCGACCTCCGGCACCGAAACGCTAAACTCACCCCTGCGGACGAGGCGCGAGGGGAGCAGTCGCATGGTGATCGGGCGTGGGAGACCGGGCGACCTCGCCCGTCGCCTCGGTGAGAAGCGTGACCGGCAGCCCTCCCGCACCACGGCCCGGGGTGCGCAGGACGATACCTGGCGACGGGAAACCTTCACGCTGCCGCGCGACGAGGCCCGCGAGATCGCAAGGACCTGGTTCGATCGTTTTCCGAAGGCCGCCTATATGACCGAGATCGAAGCCTGGCGCGAACTCTCCGACGGCCGCATCGAATTCACCATCCGCCGCCTTCCCACGGCCGATTGAACCTTCTCGGCTTCTCGGCAGTACAGAGTCCCATTTTAAGCCGGAATTTACCCTGATGCCATGCGGCCGAACGAAATAGTAGCGGTAGTCTCGGAGAGTGCCGGGAACAAGTCCTCCAGTTAACAAAGTGTGAAGCGTTGCATTAGGGTTGATACATCATTGATCATCTTAGACAGTTTGTAGCCATATTTGCCGATAAGCCCTCCGACACGGTAAAACGTGATGGTCAGCGCGAGTGACAAGGTTTGCACTCGGCAAGCTGGCAGCGTTCTGCGTGGGTTCGGAGTCTTCTGATGAAACATCTGTTGTTGGCGGCCGTGGCGATGTCGGCCGTGATGGGCGGTTCGGCTCTGTCCGGCGCGTCCGCGGCCGATCTGCCGCGTCGGGCACCCGCCTATGTTGCGCCGGCCTATGCGCCGATCTTCACCTGGACGGGCTTTTACGCCGGCCTCAACGGAGGCTACGGCTTCGGCAGCTCCAGCGGCCTCGGCAATGCCCAGGCAGGCAGCCCGAGCGGCGGCCTCGTGGGCGGCACGGTCGGCTACAATCTCCAGTACAATCAGCTCGTGGTCGGCCTCGAAGCCGATTTCGACTACGCTTCTGTCGGCAACACCCAGACCTCAGCCGGCCCGCTGACCGCCAAGACCAACCTGAATTTCGCCGATACCATTCGGGCCCGCGCCGGCTACGCCGTCAACCGCGCGCTGTTCTATGCAACCGGCGGCTATGCCGGAGGCAACGTGCATTCGACGGTCTACGACACGCCACGCAATATCTTCGCTACCAACAGCAATTACCTGAACGGCTACGCCATCGGTGCCGGCGTGGAATATGCCTTCATGCCCAACCTGTCGGGCAAG
>CAXUCF010000131.1:2345-13601 GCA_964249275.1 uncultured Lichenihabitans sp. | reverse complement strand
GCGTAGGCCACCGCCCCCAGCACCACGAGGCAGAAGGAGAGGTAGCGCTGCCCGTCCGTGAAGGGCACGGGCCGGGCGATGTTGGGCACGCCGTCGGGTCCGTGCGTCACCGCGATCCAGTTGACCAGGACGAGCGTGAGGATCTGCTGGAAGCTGATCGTCACCATGGCGAGGTAATGGCCGCCGAGCCGCAGCGTCGAGGCACCCAGGAACCCGCCCAGCATCAGCGCAGCCGCGATCCCGGCCACGAGGCAGAGCCAGAAGCTCAGGCCCAGCGCCGTGGTGCCGAGCCCCACCGCATAGGCCCCGATGCCGAAGAACGCGGCCTGGGCGAGATTGATCTGGCCGCAGAGACCCAGGACCACGGTGAGGCCGACCACCGCGATCGCATAGGTCGTGGCCTGCATCAGGATGTTGAGCAGGTAGCCGCTGAGCGGCACCGAGGCCACCAGCGCGGCCCCACAGAGGACCAGCACGGTATAGCCGAGCGCTCCGAGCGGCAGGCCGGGCCTCGCCTCGGCGGGGGGGTTCTCCGACATCAGGCCTTCTCCGCGATGCGTTCGCCGAACAGCCCCTGCGGCCGCAGGATCAGGAACACCACGAGGACGATGAAGCCGAAGGCATCCTTGTAGGGCACCGAAACATAGGCGGCCCCGAAAGTCTCGATGATGCCGAGCGCGAGGCCGCCCACGATGGCGCCCGCGACATCGCCGAAGCCTCCGATGATGGTGGCGGCGAAAGCCTTGAGCGCGATGCTGGCCCCCATCTGGATCGACACGAACAGCACCGGCGCCACCAGGATGCCGGCGATGCCGCCGAGAACCGCGCTGTACACGAAGGTCAGCATGATCATGCGGCTGACCGGAATGCCGAGCAGCGAAGCCGTCTCCTTGTCCTGCGAGGTGGCCTGCAGCTTCTTGCCCAGCAGCGTGTGCTCGAAGAACCAGTACTGGAACGCCACCAGCACGGCCGTGACCGCGATGATGAGCAGGTACTGGCTGTCGAGGAACACGCCGCCGATCTGGATGCCCTGCGTCTCGAACCAGCCCGGCAGGACCTGCGGCTGCGGCCCGTAGAGCGCCAGCGTGGTGTTGGCGAGGAAGATCGAGGCCCCGATGGTCGAGATGATGACGGGCAGATAGCTGCGGTGGCGCAGCGGATAATAGACGCCGAGGTTGAACAGCGCACCCAGCAGCGCCATCCCGGCGAGCGCCACCAGGAAGGCGAGCCAGTAGGGCCAGCCGAGGTCGACCGCGAACACCACCATCAGGAAGGCCGCCACCATGGAGAACTCGCCCTGAGCGAAGTTCACGACATTGGTGGCCCGGAAGATCAGCACGAAGCCCAGCGCCACGAGCGCGTAGACGGCGCCGATGCCGACGCCGGTGAAGAGGAGCTGGAGGACGAGGTCCACGCTGCCGAGGTCCCGGCCGTCAGTCCTGGAAGTCGACGCGCTTGGTGAAGGCCATTTTGCCCTTTTCGTTCTGCACGACGTTGTAGCCGTGCAGGCCGTCGCCGCGGGGGTCGAAATCGTAGGTCCCCTCGGCTCCCGCGAAGCCTTTGACGGCCAGGATGGCGTCGCGGATCGCCTGGGGATCGGTCTTGCCGGCCGCGTTGATGGCCTTGGCGAGCCCGTTCACGGCGTCGTAGGTCCAGGACGACTGGTTGTCGGGCTCGAGTTTGTAGGTCTCGCGGTAGAGCTTGCCGAAGGCCCGCGCCGCGTCGCTCGACTCCTCCGCATAGTCGGCGACCCCATAGGTGCCGTAGAGCGCAGGGCCGGCGAGCTTCAGCGCCGTCACGTTGGTGATCGACGGCGAGCCCACCCAGGGAACCGAGACGCCGAGCTGGCGCAATTGCCGGGCGAAGATGCCGAGGTCGTTCTCGAAGGTGAAATAGGAGCCGATCACGTCGGCGCCGGACTGCCGGATGGCCAGCACCACGGGGGTGAAGTCCTGGCTCTGGTTGGTGTAGCCCTGGTCGAGCGTGATGGTCGCACCGCTCTTGCCCAGCGCTTCGGTCAGCGCTTTGGCGCCGCTGGTGCCGAAGGCGTCCGTGGAATGGACCACGGCCCACTTCTTCTTGCCCAGCGTGCCGACGCCGAAGTCGGCGATCACGCGGGCCGAATAGCTGTCGTTCGGGCGGAACCTGAACAGCCACGGATTGTCCATGTGGGTCAGCACCGGGTCGGTCCCGCCGAAGCAGACGGGCTTCCCGGCCTTCAGGATGTCGGGCGCCATGGCGTGGTTCTGGGTCGAGCGGATCGACCCCAGGAACGCCACGATGTCGGGTTGGCTGGCCAGCTTCGAAAAGGCCAGCACGGCGCCCGGATTGGTGGTCTGGTCGTCCTCGGTGACGAGTTCCATCGGCTTGCCCAGGACGCCGCCCGACTTGTTGACGGCCTCGAGCGCGAGCTTGGCGCCGTCGAGCGCGTAGCGCCCGGCGTCCGCCCCGGGCCCCGTGACGGGCAGCACCATGCCGACCCGCACGGTCGGGCCGTCCGCAGCCGCAGCGAACCGAGGCCACGCCTGGCTGGCCGCCGCGACGGCCATCCCGCCGAGCACGCTCCGTCGCGTCATCCTCATGCCGTTCCTCCCGACCGTCGCCATCGTTCGATATTGAGGCGATTGGACATCGGCAGCGGGGGGATGTCCAGGGGTCATTTGCGGCGGTTCAGCCAGAGGTCGACCCGCACCGGCAGGAGCGCAGGACGCCCGCGCGGCTGAGCGGCGCGGGTGACGCCGCCCTCCTCACCCGCTACGTTCGCCCCCGACATTTGACGCGGAGGAAACCCATGCTGATCGGCGCCGCGGAGCTGCAGGCCTTCGTCCGGGACGTGTTCGTGCACGCCGGCTGCTCCGAGCCTGAGGCTAAGCGGATCGGGCGCTATCTCGTGGCCGCCAATCTCGCGGGCCACGACAGCCATGGCGTGATCCGGGTGCCGCGCTACCTCGGCTGGCTGCGGGACGGGACGCTGAATGCCAACTGCGCGCCCGACATCGTCACCGACGCCGGCGCTTTCGCGCTCGTCGACGCGCATTACGGGTTCGGCCAGACGGCCGGGCCCTTCGCGGTCGAACTCGGCATCGCCAAGGCGGCGCAGCACGGGGTCGCGATCGTGGCGCTGCGCCGTGCCGGCCATCTCGGGCGCATCGGCGAATGGGCCGAGCAGGCGGCCGAGGCGGGCCTCGTCTCGGTGCATTTCGTCAACGTGTCGGGCAGCCTCCTGGTGGCGCCCTTCGGAGCGGTCGACCGCCGCTTCTCGACTGCGCCTTTCGCGGCCGGGGTGCCGGTGCCGGGCGGTCCGCCCGTCGTGCTCGACTTCGCCACCTCGCTCGTGGCGGAAGGCAAGGTGCTGGTCGCGTCCAAAGGCGGCAAGCCCCTGCCCGACGGCAGCCTGATCGGGCGCGATGGACGCCCGAGCCGGGATCCGGCCACGCTCTACGAGGAGGGGGGCGCGATCCGCGCCTTCGGCGAGCACAAGGGGTCGGGCCTCGCGCTCATGTGCGAATTGCTGGCGGGCGCGCTGACGGGCTCGGGCACCGCCGGGCCGCCGCCGAAGCGCTTTTGCAACGGCATGCTGTCGATCTACATGACGCCGGAACGTTTCGGCTCCGCGGACGGCTTCGCGGCGGAGACGCGGCGTTACCTCGACTTCGTCCGTTCGGCCCGTCCGGCCGAGGCCGGGGGCGGAATGCTGCTCCCCGGCGAACCTGAGCGCCTGTGTCGCGCGCAGCGCCTGGCCGATGGCGTGCCGCTCGGCGACGAAGTCTGGGCCGCGCTCCGCGAGGTGGGACTGCCGCACGGCCTCGAGGCGGAGCGGTATCGCACGGGCGCGTAGCGCTGCCCACGGAAGCCCACCTTTTTGCCGCGAATGCCGCCTAGGGCAGGCGTCCCGCGCCAATCGCGCCGAGGAAACGAGACGATGACGATATCCAAGATCCTGCCGGCCGCCCTGCTGGCGGCTGCCCTGCTCGGCGGCGCTGCCGCTCCGGCCTTCGCGGTCGCGATCAGTCACACCAACCGCGCCGCCGGGGACCCCGATGCAGCGCCCGTCACGAGGGTTCGCGGAACGCCGCCGGCCGACACGAGCGGCCCGTCCCGCTTCGACCGGCTGCATCAGGACTCCAACGGCCGCTGACGTTCGGAATGGCCGCATGACATGCGGCCGCAAGGTGCCGGCTCGCGTTGGCGAGGTGCCATAGTGGCGCCATCGCCGAGGAGGGATCATGGACGACGCCATTCGCGAGCATATGCCGGTCTTGGCCAATGACGGCCAGCACGTCGCTACGGTCGACCATGTCGAGGGCGACCGTATCGCGCTGACCCGAGACGACCAGACCTCGGGCGGCCAGCATCACCTGATCCCGTTGAGCTGGGTCGACGCCGTCGAAGGCGGGCAGGTCAGGTTGTCCAAATCCTACGGCGACGCGCTGCAGAACTGGCAGGCGGCCGGTTGAGAGTGCTGTAGCGGGACGCCTGCCTCGCACATCGAGGCGGGCGCGGCGATGCCTGGCCAGAGATCAGCCGTGACAATGAACGGCACGGTCTTGCGACAACTGGTCAAGGAGAAAGGGCCTCGACGCCGGGTCGCTCGCCCGGTTCCAGGAGCGGATCGCCCCGGGACCGCAAGCCGCGAGCAACTCGCGGGTCATGCCGCTGGGCTTTGCCGCCCGTCTTCCGTCGCGGCTTGACGCGCTGACCCGGGAACCCAGCTTCCTGTCCTGGATTGGTGGCGGGAGCGGTGCGAGGGCCTCCGCCGCCGAAGCGAGGACGACATGCCTTTCATCGCAGCGCAGGACGGGACGCAACTCTACTACAAGGATTGGGGCCAGGGCCGGCCCATCGTGCTGATCCATGGCTGGCCGCTCGACGCCGACATGTGGGAATACCAGGCGCCCGTGCTGGCCGAGGCGGGCTACCGCGTCATCGCCTATGACCGGCGCGGCTTCGGGCGCTCCGACCAGCCCTGGACCGGCTACGATTACGATACCATGACGGACGATCTGAAAGCCGTGATGGACCGCCTCGACCTGCAGGATGCCGCCCTCGTCGGCTTCTCCATGGGGGGCGGCGAGATCGCCCGCTACATGTCGCGCCACGGCGGCGCCGGCGTGTCCGGGGCCGTACTGGTGTCAGCCGTCACGCCCATGCTGCTCAAGACCGACGACCACCCGGAGGGCATCGACCGGGGCGTGTTCCAGCGCATCGTGGCGGGCCTCAAGGCAGACCGGCCCAAGTTCCTGGGCGAGTTCAGCAAGAGCTTCTTCGGCGTCGGCCTGCTGACCTCGCCGGTGTCGCCCGACCTCGTCCAGTGGACCGGCCGCCTCGCCATGCTGGCCTCGCCCAAAGCCACGATGGATTGCGTGTGGGCCCTCGCGGCGACGGATTTCCGTCCCGACATGAAGGCCTTCAAAGTGCCCACATTGGTGATCCACGGCGATGCCGACCATACCGTGCCGATCAACGTCTCGGGCAGGGCCGCCGCGGCGGCGATCCCGGGCGCGACGCTGAAGGTCTATGCCGGGGCTCCTCATGCGATCCCCCTGACGCATCAGGGCGACCTCAACCGCGACCTGCTGGCCTTTCTGAAAGGGTGAACCGGCGCCTCGGGGCGCCGCAGCGCCACGGGTCCGACACGATCCCGCTCTATGCCGGTTGCAGATCGTGTCGCAGGGCGGAAATCCATGGGCGAGTGTTCGCGGAGATTGTTCGTGTTGGGCCTCGCCGGCGCGGCGGCCTCGGCCGCTCCGTTCGGCTCCGTCATGGCCCAGGCTGCCCCGGAGCCCTTTCCCACCGGCGACCTCGTCGCCCGGGGCCATCAATTCTTCGGCTCCGTGTCGCGCGGCATCGCATTGACGATCGAAGAAGCGGCACGACGCTGGGGACAGCCCAACGGCTACGTGCTGGGCCAGGAGGCCGGAGGCGCCTTCATCGGGGGCCTGCGCTACGGCGAGGGCATCATGTACACCCGCAACGCGGGCGACCAGAAGGTCTACTGGGAAGGCCCGTCGATCGGCTTCGATGCCGGGGCCAACGGCGACCGTTCGATGATGCTGGTCTATAACCTGCCATCCACGCAAGGCGTCTTCCAGCGCTTCGGAGGGATCGACGGCTCGGCCTATTTCATCGGGGGGTTCGGCTTCACGGCCCTCACGAACAACAAGGTGGTCGTGGTGCCGATCCGCTCGGGCGTCGGCGCCCGCCTCGGCGTCAGCCTGTCTTATCTGAAGTTCACGCCTCAGCCCACCTGGAACCCCTTCTGACGCGAGGCGTCGTGCGGTCGGAACGAGGCGGCCATGCGGTTCAGCGCAAACACGCTGCTTCACCCCCGACATCACCACCCCGTCGATCGTCACGAGGTCCGAAGCCGTCGTGCCCGTGGGTACCCTTGTGAGTGACGCCGCTTGATCCTCGACATCATGGTGTTCACGCTCGGCTTCCTGGCGGCCGGGCTTCTGGCGCTGGCGGCCTTGCCGGCCGTTTGGCGCCGCGCTCTTCGGCTGTCGGGCGAGCGGCTCTCGCGTCTGGTCCCGCTGTCCGAGCAGGAGATCGCGGCCGACCGCGACCACCTGCGGGCCGCCCACGCCGTCGACCTCCGCCGGACCGAGCAGAAGCTCGAACACGTGGAAGCCGAGCGAGCCGCGCTCATGGCCGAGCTGCCGCGGCGGGACGCGAGGATCCTCGCGCTCGACCGCGAGGCGACCCGAGCGCAGGTCGAGATCGCGGCCCTGCAGGCCGAAGGAGCCCGCCTGCAGCGGGAGTTGAACGGCTACCAGGCCGAAAGCGGCGCCGTGGCGATCGCGTTGCACGGCATCACCGAACTGGCCGAGAAACGCTGGCTCGACATCGTGGAATTGGAAGCCGGGCGGCAACGGCTGGAAGAGCAGATCGACAGCCATCGTGGCACCATGGCGGGGCTCGAGACCCGCCTGCTCGGGGCGACCAGCCGGAATGAGGACCTCGGGCGCTCCCTCGAGCAGGCGCGGCAGGAGGCCGCTACCGCAGTGCAGCGTGCCGCGACGGCGGAAGCCGAGCGCGACGGCGCGCGCGCGGCAGCTGGTGCTCTCGCCGTGCGCCGCGACGACCTGGACGTCCTGCTCAGGGCCCGCGACCGCAGCGTCGATGCGCTGACCACCGAACTGGCCGCCATGGCGGAACGGGCGTCGGCGGCCGAGCGCCAGGCCGCCGAGACCGGCCAGGGCTTGCAGAAGGTCGAGGCGGAACGGGCCGCGTTGCAGGCGCGCCACGACGCGCTCGACGCCGCCCGGGCCGCCAGGGTCGAGTCGGCGCGGGAGGACGAGCGCAGGCGAGCCGCGCTGATCGAGGAACTGCGGGCCGACAAGGCCGCGCTCGGGACCGCGCTCGCAGCCGCGCGAGCGGAAGCCGAAGGGCTGCGTGCCGCGCTTGCCGAGGCCGCACGGGCCGCCGCGGACAGAGCCGCACCGGCCGCGACGGGCGCTCGCCCGGTCAGTGCAGAGACCAACGCCGACGACATCGGCCGCCTGCGCGCCGCCATCGACAGTCTCGCCGCCGATGTGCTGCGCGTGGTCAACGGTAGTCCTGCGGGGACCGTCGGCGACGTCCTGGAACGCTCGCCCCTGTGATGGGGACCTGTGATCGCCGATGGACCTGCGCCGCCGCGGCCTTTCTCATCGCGATCGCCTTCCTGCCGTCCGCCTCGTTGCGTCCACGCGCGGCCGAAGCCGCAGCGCCCGCCGTGCCGTCTGCGGCGGCGTTCCGGGCTTTCCTGGCTTCGCTGAGGCCCGCCGCGGAAGCGCAGGGCGTGTCGTCCCGCACCTTCGACGCCGCTCTGGCGGGCCTGGAGCCGGACCCGGCGGTCGCTGCCATGACGCGGCGGCAACCCGAGGAGCTGAAGCCCGTCGGCGCCTATCTGGCGGCCCAGGTCACGCCGGCCCGTGCCGCCACCGGGCGCGCACTCCTGGCCCGCTGGCACGCGGACCTCGCGGCCATCGAGCGCATGTATGGGATCCCGGCCGCGATCGTCGTGGCGGTATGGGGGCTCGAGACGAATTACGGTGCCTCGCCCGGCGCCAAGGACGTCATCCGCTCGATGGCGACGCTGGCCGCTATGGATTACCGGCCCGAGCTATACAGGGCGGAGTTGCTGTCGGCCCTCGTGTTGCTGGAGCGAGGGGAAGCGTCTCGCGACATGCTGCGCGGGTCGTGGGCCGGCGCCATGGGCCAGCCCCAGTTCATGCCGTCGAGCTTCGAGCGCTATGCGGTCGATTGGGACCGCGATGGCCGTCGCGACATCTGGGGCAGCGTGCCGGACGCCCTGGCGTCCATCGCCAATTTCCTGGCCCGGCAGGGCTGGCGACCCGAACGGCCCTGGGGCCTCGAGGTGCGGCTCCCCCCCGGCCTCGATCTCCTGATCGGCCGCGCCGCTTTCGCCGACTGGCGGGCCCGGGGCGTCTCGCGGCCCGGGGGCGCCCCCCTGCCCGAAACGGGTGACGCCGTCCTCTACTTCCCGGCGGGCGCGACGGGGCCGGCTTTCCTGGTCACCGAGAATTTCGAGGTCATCAAGACCTACAATTTCTCCGACGCCTACGTGCTCGGCGTCGGGACCCTGGCCGACCGGATCGCGGGCGAGCCGCCGGTGGCCGCCGCCTGGCCGACCGAGCCGCCGATCTCGCGCAGCGACCGCATCGCGCTCCAGGCGCGCCTCGCGGCGCTCGGCTATGCGGTCGACAACCGCGAGGGCCGCATCAGCCTCGCCCTGCGCGACACGATCCGCTCGGCCCAGGCGCGTGTCGGCATGACGCCCGACGGCAATCCCACGGCAAGCCTGCTGCGCACCCTCGGAGAGACGCCGGCGCGCTGATCGACATCGCGTTGAACCCGCTCGGCTTATCGACGATAGATCGCGGGCCCGCTCCTCGGACCCCGCGATCCCCAGCCTCCATGACGACTCCACACGGCAGCGCAGCCGACGCGATCCCGCTCGCCTGGGGCCTGCCCTTCGCGGGCCTGCTCCTGTCCATCGCGATCCTCCCGCTCGTCGCCCGTCACTGGTGGGAACGCCGCTTCTGGGCGGTCACGGCCGGATGGGCGCTGCTGTTCACCGTGCCCTACGGGCTCTGGCGCGGATCCGCCGCGGTCGGCAGGGCCGTGCTCGAGACGACGGCGCATGAGTTCCTGCCCTTCATCATCCTGCTTCTGGCGCTGTTCGTGGTCGCCGGAGGCATCCGGGTCGCCGGCAACATCATCGGCACGCCGCTGACCAACCTCGTGATTCTCGGCCTCGGCACGGTCGCGGCCAGCCTGCTCGGCACGACCGGCGCCGCCATGCTGCTCATCCGCCCGCTGATCCGCGCCAACCAGGACCGCCGCCACAAGACCCATGTCTTCGTCTTCTTCATCTTCCTGGTCGGCAACATCGGGGGATCGCTGACCCCGCTGGGCGACCCGCCGCTGTTCCTCGGCTTCCTGCGTGGCGTCCGCTTCGGCTGGACGCTGGGCGCCATGGCGGCTCCGATGGCGCTCTCCTCGGCACTGCTGCTGACCCTGTTCCACGGGCTCGACCGCTGGTTCTGGCGCCGCGAACCCGTCCTGCCCCCGAGCCACCTGCCGCGCCGGGTCTCGGTCGAGGGTTGGGGCAACGTGGGCCTGCTCGGCGCCGTCGTGGGCGCGGTGCTGATCAGTGGACTGTGGCGGTCCGGGGAGGTCCTGGCGCTCGGGCTCGGCGTCACGGTGGCTTACGAGGATGCGCTGCGCGACGTCCTGCTGCTGGGCGTGGCCATCCTGTCTTACTGGAAGACCCCGGCGCGCATCCGCATCGAGAATGCCTTCACGTGGACACCTATCCAGGAGGTCGCGATCCTGTTCGCCGGCATTTTCATCACCATCGTGCCGGTTCTGGAAGCGTTGCGCGAGGGGCCGGCCGGGCCCCTCGGTCCACTGCTCCACCTCGTCAACCGGCCCGACGGTACGCCGCTCGTCGCCAACTACTTCTGGCTCAGCGGCGCCCTGTCGTCGGTGCTCGACAATGCGCCGACCTATCTGGTGTTCTTCGACATGGCAGGCGGCGACCCGGCCCGCTTGATGGGCGAGGGCTCGGCCACGCTGCTGGCCATCTCGTGCGGCTCTGTCTTCATGGGGGCCAACACCTATCTCGGCAACGCGCCGAACTTCATGGTGAAGGCCATCTGCGAGGAGCAGGACATCCCTATGCCGGGCTTCTTCGCCTACCTGGTCTGGTCGGGCACGATCCTGCTGCCGCTGTTCGGCCTCCTGACGCTGGTGTTCTTCCGCTGATGCGCCGCTCGTCCGGCATCAACCCGCCGAATCCTTCAGCGCTGCGGCGAGTTCGGCCATGTCGGCCGGCAGGGGGCTCTCGAACCGCAGGGTCTCGCCGGTAGCCGGGTGGTCGAACCCCAGCACCGCGGCATGCAGGGCCTGGCGCCCCAGCGCCACGAGGGCGGCGCGCGACCTCTCGTCGAGTTGGGACGCCTTGGTCCTGAAACCGGCGCCATAAACCGGATCGGCGAGCAGCGGATGGCCGAGATGGGCCATGTGGACCCGGATCTGGTGGGTGCGGCCGGTTTCGAGCCGGCAGCGCAGCAGCGCCGCGACCGTGCGGTACCTCTCCTCGACGGTCCAGTGCGTCACGGCGTGACGCCCCTTGGCGGCCGCGACGACCGCCATGCGGTCGCGGTGGTGCGGGTGGCGGCCCAGCGGCGCCTCCAGGGTGCCGGAGCCGCGGTCCGGCACCGTCCAGACCAGCGCGAGGTACTGGCGCACCAGCGAACCCGAGCGCCCGTGGTCGGCGAAGATCTCGGCAAGGCCGCGGTGGGCGCGCTCCGACTTCGCCGCCACCATGAGGCCGGTCGTGTCCTTGTCGAGCCGATGCACGATGCCGGGCCGGCGGATGCCGCCGATGCCCGACAGGCCGTCGCCGCAATGGCCGAGCAGCGCGTTGACCAGCGTGCCGTCCGGATGGCCCGGGGCAGGATGCACCACGAGGCCGGCCGGCTTGTCGATCACGATCAGGTCGTCGTCCTCGAAGACCACGGACAGCGGGATGTCTTGCGGCAGCGGCACGGCATCGATAGGCGGCGGTACCTCGAACAGGATCCGCGTGCCCTCCTTCAGCTTGACGCTGGGGCTCGGCGGGCCGGCACCGTCGATCCGGACGAAACCGCCCGCGACGAGGTCCTGCAGCCGCGTGCGCGACAGCCCCAGCCGCTCGCGCGCGGCATGCTGCGCCAAGACCTTGTCGAGCCGCTGCCCCGCCTC
>CAXUCF010000131.1:0-2335 GCA_964249275.1 uncultured Lichenihabitans sp. | reverse complement strand
GGACCCAGCCCGACGACGGCGATCTCCGGCCGTTCCCCCTCATCGCTCATGCGGCTCTCGCGGGTTCCCTAAAGGTGGCCCGACACGGCGAGGTGCCGCTCCCGGTATCTCACGCGACGATGTCGGCACGGGCGTAGCCCTGGATATGGAGCAGGGCCACGAGGTCGGCATGGTCGACCCGCGCATGGGCCGCGGCCGCGACGGCGGGCTTCGCGTGAAAGGCAACGCCGAGCCCCGCCTCGCCCAGCATCGCGAGGTCGTTGGCGCCGTCGCCCACCGCCAAGACGGCCGAGCCCGGCAAGCCCCGCTCGGCACGGAGGTCGACGAGGCGCCGGCGCTTGGCGTCGCGGCCGAGGATCGGCTCGGCCACGGTGCCGGTCAGAACCCCATCCGCGACGTGCAGCAGGTTGGCGCGATGCTCGTCGAAACCGATTGCTGCGGCGACCGGCCCGGTGAACAGTGTGAAACCACCCGATACCAGCGCACAATAGCCGCCGTTGGCCCGCATCGTGCGGACCAGGGCGGCACCACCGGGCGTCGGCGTGATGCGCTCGGCCAGCACCCGGGCCAGCGTCGAGACCGGCAGCCCGCGCAGCAGCGCCACGCGTTCGCGCAAGGCCGGCTCGAAGGCGATCTCGCCCCGCATCGCACGATCGGTGATGCCCGCGACCCGGTCCCGCAGCCCGGCGAAGTGCGCGAGTTCGTCGATGCATTCCTGCGCGATCATCGTGGAATCCATGTCGGCCAGGAGCAGCGCCTTGCGTCGCCCCGCGTGGGGCTGCAGCACGGCATCGACGGCATCTTGGCCGATCACGGCCGCGAGCCCGGCCCGCAGGCGCGGCAGCGTCTCGACCGCAGCCGTGAAAGGCACGTCCACCGCCGCGTCCGGATCGAGCCAGGCGGGCGCGGCGGCATCGGGCAGCGAGGCCGCGAGGGCGGCCAATCGCGCCCTCAATACCTCGACCTGCCCTTTACGGGTCATGAAGGTCGCGACACAAGGCTGAGGCGCAGGCGGCATCGAAGGATCGGCCAGGTGGACGGACGGAAGGCGCTCCTCATCGCAGGCCCGACCGCGAGCGGCAAGTCGGCGCTCGCCATGCGACAGGCCGAGCGCCTCGGCGGCATCGTGATCAATGCCGATGCCATGGCGGTGTACCGCGATCTCTCGATCCTGACCGGGCGGCCCGACGCCGCCGATCTCGCGCGGGTGCCGCACCGGCTTTATGGCCATCGCGACGGAGCCGCGCCCCACTCGGTCGGCTTGTGGCTGGCCGAGGCCGCGGCCGAGATCCGCCGAGCCTGGCAGACCGACGCGGTTCCGATCGTGGTCGGCGGGACGGGCCTGTTCTTCAAGGCGCTGACCCACGGCCTGTCCGAGATCCCGGCCGTGCCGGAGGACATCCGCGCCGGCCTGCGCGAGGAGGCCGCCGGCCTGCCGCCCGATGTCCTTCATGCCCGGCTGGCCGCGCTGGACCCCCTGACGGCGGCACGGCTGAAGCCCAGCGATCCGCAGCGGATCCTCCGGGCGCTGGAAGTGTTCGTGGCCACGGGCCGACCCCTGGCGGCGTTCCAGACGACGCGCGCCGCGCCCGTGCTGCCGGCGGCGGTCCGGGTCGGCGTCGTGCTGGCGCCGGACCGCGAAGCCTTGCGACGGTGCATCGATCGGCGCTTCGACCTGATGATGCAGCGCGGCGCACTCGGCGAAGTCGAGGCATTGATGCGGCGCGGGCTCGACCCTGCATTGCCGGTGATGCGGGCGCTGGGCGTACCGCCGTTGCTGGCCGCCTTGGCAGGAACGCTCGGGCTCGACGACGCGGTGGCGCGCAGCAAGGCCGAAACGCGGGCCTATGCCAAACGACAGACCACGTTCGCGCGCCACCAATTGTCCGGCTTCGCCCGGACGCGGCCGGAGGACGCGGACGAGACCCTTGCGCGGCTGTTCAGGTGATCACGAGGGTGCCGACCCGGGGCCGCGGCCCCTCGCGCCCTGGGCTCGGGGCGCGGCATCGGGCCGACTCACTGGGCCGCGATCTGGCGCTTGATCTGTTCGTAGACGCTGCGGCGCAGCACCCTCTTCCGCACGAGATCCTCCACCGAGCGATAGGGCCGGTGCTCGACGATGGTCTGGCCGATGTGACCGCCGCCGCGCAGGCGGTTCAAAACCGCTGCGGAGGCCCTGTTGATGTTGATGCCCCTGCCCGAGGAAGCGCCCTCCGCAGCATGGGCCGGCGGAGGAGCGGGCTTGCCCGGCAGACTCGCGGCCGGATCGATCGAGGCCACCACGACGGGGGCTGCCGCCGGAACTGACGCTGCAGCCGGGGCCGTCGTCGCCGAA
>CAXUCF010000130.1:10789-13641 GCA_964249275.1 uncultured Lichenihabitans sp. | reverse complement strand
ATCCAGCCGTTGCGGCCCGACCCGTAGAGGATCGGGAAGTCGAGCTGGTCGTCGTTGGCGTCGAGCGCGGCGAAGAGGTCGAACACCTCGTTGACGACTTCGGTGATGCGCGCGTCCGGCCGGGCGACCTTGTTGATCGCCACGATGGGGCGAAGGCCGAGCTTGAGCGCCTTGCCGACCACGAACTTGGTCTGGGGCATCGGGCCTTCGGCGGCGTCGACCAGCACGATGACGCCGTCCACCATCGACAGGATGCGCTCGACCTCGCCGCCGAAATCGGCATGGCCGGGGGTGTCGACGATGTTGATGCGCGTGTCGTGCCAGACCACCGATGTGACCTTGGCCAGGATCGTGATCCCGCGCTCCTTTTCGAGGTCGTTCGAGTCCATGACGCGTTCGGCAACACGCTGGTTCTCGCGGAACGAGCCCGCCTGCTGGAGCAGCTTGTCGACCAGCGTGGTCTTGCCGTGGTCGACGTGGGCGATGATGGCGATGTTGCGGAGCTTCATAGGTCTCGTCGGGTGTTGTCAGGCACAGGCGCGGCTCGCGGGATGCGGCCCAGGATGGCATGAGCACAGGAAGGATCAGCCCTCCACCGCAGGCGAAGGGGCTGATCTCGGGAAGATCGTCGTTGATGCGCCGTCGCGGGCGGCACCGTCCGACATATGGGGACGTTGCAACACCTCTGCGACCGGGCCTGTTGTCGCCCGTGAGCGGCAAGTCTCTACAGGATCGGCGGCCCATTGAAAACCCTCATACCCCGATCTGCCGGAGCAATCGGGTGAAGGATGTTCGCCTCCGTCGGCGCCCCTCAGCTGGGCGGCTGCCTCACTCGGCCGCCGTCCGCACCTGCGGCGGCGAGTCGAGGACTTCGCCTCGGCTGCCTGCGAGCTGCGCCCGTCGGTCGCGGACTGCGGCCCTCACCTCTTCGAGCGCCAGGCTGAAGGCCGAGAGCCGTCGGTCGTCGCCGCTGCTCGCCGATGCCGTGTTGAGGGCCGAGACCAGCAAGGCGTCCGCCTCCTGCTGCAGGCCGTCCAATGCGGCGTTCGAGGGGGCCGCACGGGCCAGGCTCAGCAGGTCCACGAGGCGGCTCACCGCGCCTTCGAGCGACGCCGCACGCCGGCCGTTCATGCGGCCCAGCACCGCCGTGGCGCCCGAGGCCAGCACGCCCACCAGCATGGCGCCGAGATAGATCATGTCACTGTATTTATCGAAGAATGTCTGCTCGTCGTCGTCGATATAGGCCGCAGTGCCGGCGTGGACCGGCATGGCAGCCCCCTTGTCGGTCGATGGCGCTTCGATCTGCCTTCCGATCGGCACCGTCGTGGCGAGCTGCAGCTTCTCGGTGAGGAAGAAGCGCGTCAGATCCGAGATGAGGGACTGGTCGACGTTCTCGTTGGCGACCAGGCGATGCGTGATGGCGAGCGTATCGTATTCCTCGGCGGGACGGGGCGCCGCGCCGCCGAAGGCGCCTCGCACCACCTCGATCTTCTCGTAGGAGGGTGAGCGTTGCGCGATCGCATCGGCTTCGGCGATCGGGATGAAGACCGGGGGGGCTCCGTCGGTGCCGACGGCGCGGACGACGTCGCGAAGGCGTTGGCTCGAGATGACGTCGACGGCCAGCACCGCGTCGACGGTCCTGGACGCGACGGCCTCGGCCACCGCCTCGGGCGTCAGTGCCACGAGCTTCACGGCGTCGGCCGCGATGTCGTACTGGGCCAGCGCGGTCGCGAGCAATCGCTCGTTGCCTGGGCCACGGTGCACGATGCCGATCGTATGGCCTGCAAGATCGCCGATCTCGTGCACGTCGCCCGCGGCAGGCGCTACCAGCAGGGCCGCGTCGCGATGCAGGATCACCACCGTCTGGGCATTGTTGGGCGTGGCG
This sequence comes from uncultured Lichenihabitans sp., assembly GCA_964249275.1. Taxonomy (GTDB): domain Bacteria; phylum Pseudomonadota; class Alphaproteobacteria; order Rhizobiales; family Beijerinckiaceae; genus Lichenihabitans. Next base: position 11,756 of record CAXUCF010000130.1, on the reverse strand, counting down.
ATGTCGGTGCGGATCACGGCGAGGTCGGCCTTGCCCTCGTCGACCTCGCCGGCAGCCGCCGCCGCTGAGGCGACGCCGTGGATCTGGAGCCGGACCGCGTGCCTGCCGAACTTCAAGAGGTGTGACGCCGCGCCTATCAGCGCTTCATCGTCGGTATCGGCAGCCGAGATCGCCACGGTCAATCTGGTCGGCCGCTCGTACCAGAAGGTCGCAGCCGCTAGGAGCAGCACCGCCGCGGCGACGCCGACCGCCAGGATGATGTAGGAGCGCTGCATCCGCTGCTGGTTCTTCCGGATCCCGAGGTCTTGGTGCGCTGTCCCATGGGACGCCGCATTGGCGGTGTTTGTATGGCGTGCGGTTCGGCGGTGGGACTCGCATCGCCGCGCCAAGCGCCGTCAGCGTGGCCTGTCGGCCTGTGCCTCGGACGCGACGATCTGGAAGAGGTAGAAGCCGTTCATCCGCACGGCTTGGCGGGCGATCGTGTTCCGGTAGCCGGACAGCGAACGCATCTCGGGATGCTGACCGCTGTAGTCCCAGGCGCCGGAAAACAGGAAGCGGGGAACAGCCGCGTCGGCCGGGACGGCGCAGCGCAGATCCGCCTCGTCGCGGTGCCTGAACGTGTTCCACGTCTGGGGCAGGACATCGTTCTCCATGGCGGCTAGCTCCGGAAGGCCCGCTATCCGAAAGGCCGAAGGCCGCCCAGGCGGGCATCTTACGCTGACAAGGGGCGCCGCGGTGGCTCGCGGGAACCCAGCCGGAGAACGCTCGATAACGACAATCGGTTACATGGTCGGACCGAACCCAAGGACGGTACGCGAGGCTTTCATTCCGGGGATCGCCCTGCTATCGAGCCCCGATGACGACGCGGGCGCGCTTTCCCAGCATTATCGGCCCGGGGGGGGCTCGAGTCCGCTCGCCCCGCACGGGATCCGGCGCCTGAGCGGCGCCGCTCGAAGCCTCCCCGACG
>CAXUCF010000130.1:8152-10779 GCA_964249275.1 uncultured Lichenihabitans sp. | reverse complement strand
CTCATGAATGACGTCACCCCGCCCGCCGCCGCAGAGCCGGCCGGGTTCGACTACGCCAAGACCCTGTTCCTGCCCCAGACGGATTTCCCGATGCGGGCGGGCCTGCCCGCCAAGGAACCCGAACTGCTGGCCCGCTGGGCCGCCATCGACCTTTACGGCAAGCTCCGCACCCAGGCGGCGGGACGGCCCAAATTCGTGCTGCACGACGGCCCGCCCTACGCCAACGGCAACATCCATATCGGCCACGCGCTGAACAAGATCCTCAAGGACCTCGTGACGAAGTCCCAGCAGATGCTGGGGCGGGACTCGAACTACGTGCCGGGCTGGGACTGCCACGGCCTGCCGATCGAATGGAAGATCGAGGAGGAATACCGGAGCAAAGGCCGCAACAAGGACGCCGTGCCGGTGGTGGAGTTCCGCCGGCAGTGCCGCGCCTTCGCGCAACACTGGCTCGACGTGCAGCGCGAGGAGTTCAAGCGGCTCGGCATCGTGGGCGACTGGGACCATCCCTACGCCACCATGGCGTTCCACGCCGAAGCCACCATCGCCCGCGAGATCATGAAGTTCGCCGCGAACGGGCTGCTCTACCGCGGCTCGAAGCCCGTGATGTGGAGCGTGGTCGAGAAGACGGCGCTGGCCGAGGCCGAGGTCGAATACGAGGACTATACCAGCGACACTGTGTTCGCGGCATTTCCGGTGCGGGCGATCGTTCCGAATGCGGACAGGATCGACCCGCATAACCGGCTGAAACTGTGTACCGACGACCTCACCGACGCGTCAGTCCTTATCTGGACGACGACGCCCTGGACGATCCCCAGCAATCGGGCCATCGCATTCTCGCAAAGGATTGCCTACGCGCTCTACAATGTCGATGAGGCGCCCGACGGCAATTGGGCGAAACCCGGGACCCGCTACGTGCTTGCGAAAGCTCTGGCCGACAGCGTGATGCGCGCAGCCAAGGTGACTACATTCTCCTTGGTTCGAGACCTGCAGCCGGACGAGGTTCTGCTTCTCGAGTGCGCGCATCCTTTCGCAGCAACCATGCCGGGTTACGGTTTCGCTGTCCCGCTGCTCCCCGGCGACCACGTCACCGACGAGGCCGGCACGGGCTTCGTCCACACGGCCCCGGGCCACGGGCGGGAGGACTTCGACCTGTGGCTCGCCTCGACCCGTTATCTGCAGGCGCGCGGTCTCGATACGCGCATCCCCTACACGGTGGATGCCAATGGCGCGTTCACGGCCGACGCACCCGGCTTCGAGGGCCGCCGCGTGCTGACCGACACGGGCGCCAAGGGTGACGCCAACGAGGCCGTCTTCGCGGCCCTGGCCGAGGCCGGCACCCTGGTGGCGCGCGGCCGGCTCAAGCACAGCTACCCGCACTCTTGGCGCTCGAAGAAGCCCGTCATCTTCCGCAACACCCCGCAATGGTTCATCGCCATGGACCAGCGCTTCGCGGTCCCGGGTGCAGCCTCTCACCCGGGGGGCGCACAGCACGGCGCCAACGCCCCCGACACCCTGCGCGGCGTGGCGCTGCAGGCCATCGCCGAGACCGAATGGGTGCCGGCCGCGGGGCAGAACCGCATCACCGGCATGATCGCCAACCGGCCCGACTGGGTGGTGTCGCGGCAGCGCGCCTGGGGCGTGCCGATCGCCATCTTCGTGCGCGACCGGGCCGACGGCTCGGCCGAGATCCTGCGCGACGACGCCGTCGACGCCCGCGTCCTCGACGCCTTCGAGCGCGAGGGCGCCGACGCCTGGTACGCCGAGGGCGCCCGCGAGCGCTTCCTCGGCAGGCGCGCCGGAGAGGACTGGCAGAAGGTCGACGACATCCTCGACGTCTGGTTCGATTCAGGCTCGACCCACGCCTTCACGCTTGAGGACCCGGCGCATTTTCCGCAGTTCGCGGGCCTGCGCCGCCGCGTCGAGGGCGGCGACGACGAAGTCATGTACCTCGAAGGCTCGGACCAGCACCGCGGCTGGTTCCATTCCTCGCTGCTGGAAAGCTGCGGCACGCGGGGCAGGGCGCCCTACGACGCCGTGCTGACCCACGGCTTCACGCTCGACGAGAACGGGCGCAAGATGTCGAAGTCGCTCGGCAACGTCGTGGCGCCGCAGGACGTCATCAAGGCGTCGGGCGCCGACATCCTCCGGCTCTGGGTGGCGGGCGCCAACTATGCCGACGACCAGCGGCTCGGCAGGACCGTGCTCAACACCACGGTCGAGACCTACAAGAAGTGGCGCAACACGCTGCGCTGGATGCTGGGCACGCTCTCCCACGCCCGCGCCGACGAGGCCGTGCCCTATGCCGAACTGCCGGAACTCGAGCACTTCGTGCTGCACAGGCTTTGCGAACTCGACCGCACCGTGCGGGCCGCCTATGCGGAGTTCGACTACACCCGCGTCCTGGCGGCACTCGGCTCCTTCATGACGGGCGACCTGTCGGCCTTCTATTTCGACATCCGCAAGGACGCGCTCTACTGCGATCCGCTCTCCAGCGTGACCCGGCGCGGCGCGTTGACCGCCATCGACGCGGTCTTCGACCGCGTCGCCGTCTGGCTCGCGCCGATCCTCAGCTTCACGGCCGAGGAGGCCTGGCTGGCCCGCCATCCGTCCGACGCGGGCTCGGT
>CAXUCF010000130.1:0-8142 GCA_964249275.1 uncultured Lichenihabitans sp. | reverse complement strand
CTTCCCGGAGACGCCCGAGGGCTGGTTCGACGCGGCGCTGGCGGCGCGCTGGCGCGAGATCCGCGCCGTCCGGCGCGTCGTCACGGGAGCGCTCGAACTGGAGCGGGCCGGCAAGCGCATCGGGTCGTCGCTCGAAGCAGCGCCCATGGTGTACGTGGCCGACCCGGCCGTGGCGGCCTTGCTGAAGAGCATCGATTTCGCGGAAGTCTGCATCACGTCGGACATCGCGATCGAGACAGGCGCGGGGCCGGCCGAGGCCTACCGGCTGCCCGACGCCCCGGGAATCGCGGTGGTGCCGCGCCGGGCCGAAGGGCGCAAATGCGCCCGCTCCTGGAAGATATCCCCCCTGGTCGGCAGCGACCCCGAGTTCCCGGACGTGACGCCGCGCGACGCCCGGGCAGTGCGCGAGCTGAAGCGCGTGAACCGCGTCCGCACCCTGGGCGTGGCGGTCGCGGCGCTGACGCTCGCGGCCGACCAGGCGTCGAAGCTCTGGCTGCTGCGCGGTTTCGACCTCGCGCGGCGCCAGCCTGTGGAGGTCGTGCCGGGCTTCGACCTCGTGCTGGCCTGGAACCGGGGCATCTCCTATTCGCTGCTGACGGCCGACAGCGACGCCGGCCGCTATGTCCTGATCGCCGCCACGCTGGCCGCCATCCTGCTGCTCGTCGGGTGGCTGTATCGCACGCAGACGATGCTGACCGGCCTGGCACTCGGCCTGCTGATCGGCGGCGCCACCGGCAACCTCGCCGACCGCTTCGCTTACGGCGCCGTGGTGGATTTCGTCTTCCTCCATGCCGGATCCTTCCGCTGGTACATCTTCAACGGTGCCGATTGCGCCATCGTGGCGGGCGTGGCGCTGCTCCTGGTCGAGTGGGTCGTGCCCCGTTCCACGGCAGACGCCCATAAATTGCCGCGATCGTCCCAGCATAGTTGAAGCCTGCAATCGTCCCTGGCGGGACCGAACGGCGGAGTTGTTCATGACCGGATCGCTGGCTGCTCGCAAGGGTGCTCTCGCGGCCGCGAGCCTGCTCGGTCTGTCGTTCGCGGCCGGGTTCCCCGCGCGCGCCGCGGACGACGGCTACGCCAACGTCTTCTCCTCCGTGCTGGGCGCCGTCGGCGTCATATCGACCGACAAGACTCCGGATATCGAATATCGGGAGCGGCCGCCCTTGGTGTTGCCGCCGAGCGACGCCCTGCCGAAGCCGGTCGCGGCTGGTGCAGCGCGCAGTGCCGCCTGGCCGCAGGATCCCGACGTCCTCAAGCATCGCAAGGAGACCGAAGAGGCGCGGGCACCCCATACGCTGGATCCGAATTCCAGCGACAAGGGCGTGGTGCTGTCCAAGGCGGAGATGCTGAAAGGCCGTGCACAGGGCGAGCCGGTGCGGCCCAACGAATGCGGCAACGACGACAAGGTCCGCAACTGCCTCGTCCTCAATCCTGACGTCCTAGAGGCCGAGGGCGAGCGGTATCGCGCCCTGAATCCCGAGAAGTCCGACACGTTGGTGGCGGGCCAGGAGCCGGAGCGCGAGTATCTGACGCAACCGCCCAAGGGCTATATGAAGGCCTCCAAGTCCGTGAAGGCCACGACCGAGGCTCCGCAGGAGAAGATTGACGACTCGAGCCCGCGATACATGCAGCAGCAGGCGCAGAAGAAGAAGGACGAAGAATAGCGCGATCGTCCGCGGCACAAGCTCCGCGTCCTTCTCTTATCCTTACTCAAGGCCCCGGCGCCAGCGGCTTCGGGGCCTTGTTGCGTTCAGCCGCCGGTCGCGAAGCCCGGGTAGAGCGTCATGCCACCGTCCACGAAGAGCGTCGCGCCGGTGACGTAATCGGCCGAGTCGGAGGCCAGCCACACCGCCGCCCGAGCGATATCGTCGGGCTCGCCGATGCGCTTGTAGGGCACCAGCGTCATCAGGTCGGCATAGGCCTGCGGCGTGCTCCAGGCCGCCGTGTTGATGGGCGTGCGGATCGCCCCGGGCGCGATGCCGTTGACCCGGATGAAATGCGGCGCCAGTTCCTGCGCCATGCTCTGCATCATCATCATGATGCCGCCCTTCGAGGCCGCGTAGTTGACGTGGCCGGCCCAGGGGATCTGCTGGTGGACCGAGCTCATGCAGATCATCTTGCCGGCGGCCTGCGAAACGTCCTTCACGACGCCGCGCTTCAGGAACTCCCGGGCGGCGGCGCGATTGCACAGGAACTGGCCGGTCAGGTTCACGCCGATCACGGTGTCCCATTGCTCGAGCGTCATCGTATGGAGCGCCGCATCGCGCTGCAGCCCGGCGTTGCTGACCGAGATGTGCAGCGTGCCGAACTCCTTGATGGCGGCCGCATACATGGCCTCGACCTCGTCCTCCTTGCTGACGTCGGCCTTGAGCACGAGCGCCTTGCGCCCGAAGCCCTCGATGCGGTGGGCCACGTCCTCGGCCGTCTCGGGGTGGGTCACGTAGTTGACCGCGACATCGGCACCGGCCTGGGCGAGGCCGAGCGCCACGGCCTCGCCGATCCCGGAATTGGCACCCGTGACGAGCGCCGGTTGGCCGGTCAGGACGGGATGGTAGGGCGCCTTGGGAATGCGGCCTTCGTCGTAGTGGGCCGGCGGGGTCGGTTTGTCTTGGGCGTTCTGGGCGTCGCTCATGGCGAAACTCCTGATGCGGCGACACAGAGCGCCTGTTTGTTCGCCCTCGCACAACGAAACGATCGGGAGAGGCGTTCCTCCGCAGTGCTTATCTACGTTGCCTGTTGAACACCGTCAGCGGCACATTCCTCCCGCGACGCGTGCCTTTCCGCTCATGCGAGCGGCACGGTGAAGAGGCCAGGCAACATCAATGAGTTTCATTCTTCTCCTTGGTGCATTGGTTCTGTTGAGCCGCGCGTGGCTGCGATGGCGACCCGCGCCACGGCCCGGCTCTCGACGAGAGCGGAGGATGCTGGCTTCTCAAAGCGCTTGGAGGGCGATGCGAGGAGCTTGTCCCGGAGCAGCCGTAGGATCTCTGATTTTTCCGACAGGACTGCTTCCACTGTCAATTTTGCTGAACGTCACTCGTATCGCTGCTGTTGCCGATCTCGAGGCAATTTACTATTTTGGTATCGTGTTTATAGGCGTGCTTATTCTTTCATTCCCTTGTTGGCTGATAGGTATATTGTTCGCCCTTCCCTTGTGGGATTTCCTTTGCCGATGGGGGACGCTGGGATGGTGGGCGGGAGCGTCGCTCGGTGCGGTCACGTGCGGGGTCGTCGTGCAGATCATGCTTTCGCACACCGGCTTGTCGGTCCCGCAATCCAGCGCGGTTCTGGCCGATGCGGTGCTAGCAGGCGGTGTTTCCGGGGCTACCACTTGGTGGACTGCATACCGCGCCCCACGTGGCAGCCCTCCGCGCGAATAAGGTCAGGCCAACTGTCCGGGGCAGGCGTCGACTTGCCTGAGCGACCTCGCGTGGTACATCCGGTCACTCATCAGGTCACGCGAAGCCACGGGCCGCGCGCCGGACGACGAGGACTACCATGAACACCAGCGCCCCCAACGCCCGCCTCGGCGAGGTCACGCAGCGGATCGTCGATCGCAGCCGCGACACGAGGCTTCGCTACCTCGAGCGCATCGCCAGGGCGGGCGAAGCCGGGCCGCGCCGCCAGCGCCTCGGCTGCGCCAACCAGGCCCACGGCTTCGCGGCTTGCGGGGTCGGCGACAAGTCCATGCTGCGCTCCGGCACGGGCGCCAACCTGGCCATCGTCACGGCCTATAACGACATGCTGTCGGCTCACCAGCCCTACGAGACCTATCCCGAGATGATCCGCCGCGCAGCCCGCGAGGCCGGCGGTGTCGCCCAGGTGGCGGGCGGCGTGCCGGCGATGTGCGACGGCGTCACCCAGGGCGAGGCCGGCATGGAGCTGTCGCTCTTCTCCCGCGAGGTCATCGCGCTCGCCACCGCGGTCGCCCTGTCGCACCAGACCTTCGACGCCGCCGTCTACCTCGGCATCTGCGACAAGATCGTGCCGGGGCTCGTGATCGGGGCGCTGAGCTTCGGCCATCTCCCGGCCGTGTTCATCCCGGCCGGGCCGATGACGTCGGGCCTGCCCAACGACCGGAAGGCCAAGATCCGGCAGCTCTTCGCCGAGGGCAAGGTCGACCGCGCGGCCCTCCTCGAGGCGGAGGCCGAATCCTACCACGGCCCCGGCACCTGCACGTTCTACGGCACCGCCAACACCAACCAGATGATGATGGAGATCATGGGGCTGCACCTGCCGGGCGCCTCCTTCGTCAACCCGAACACGCCGATGCGCGACGCGCTCACCACCGAGGCGGCCCGCCGCGCCATGGCGATCACGGCGCTCGGCAACGATTACACGCCGGTGGGCCGGATGCTCGACGAGCGGGTCTTCGTCAACGGCATCGTCGGGCTGCACGCGACCGGCGGTTCGACCAACCACACGATGCACATCGTGGCCATGGCGGCGGCGGCCGGCATCAGGCTGACCTGGCAGGATTTCTCCGACCTCGCCGAGGTCGTGCCGCTGCTGACCCGCGTCTATCCCAACGGCAAGGCCGACGTGAACCACTTCCACGCCGCCGGCGGCATGGCCTTCGTGGTCCGGGAGCTTCTCGGTGACGGCCTGCTGCACCGCGACGTCACCACGGTCTTCGGCCAGGGGCTCGACGCCTATACGGCCGAGCCGAGGCTCGGCGCCGATGGCCAGCTCGACTGGCGCGAGGGCCCCGTGCGAAGTGGCGACGAGACCGTGCTGCGCGGCACCGCGGCGCCGTTCCACACCACGGGCGGCCTCAAGGTGCTGGACGGCGTCCTCGGCCGCGCCATCATGAAGACCTCGGCCATCGCGTCCGAGCGTCACGTCATCGAGGCGCCGGCCCGGGTCTTCCATTCGCAGGAGGAACTGCAGCAGGCGTTCAAGGCCGGCGAACTCACGGGCGACATGGTGGCGGTCGTGCGGTTCCAGGGGCCCAAGGCGAACGGCATGCCGGAACTCCACAAGCTGATGCCGCCGCTCGGCGTGCTGCAGGACCGCGGCCACAAGGTCGCCCTGGTCACGGACGGGCGCCTGTCGGGAGCCTCGGGCAAGGTGCCGGCCGCCATCCACGTGACGCCCGAAGCCGCGGAGGGCGGCACCATCGCCAAGATCCGCGACGGCGACACGGTCCGGATCGACGCCGTGGCGGGCCGGCTCGACGTGCTGGTGCCCGAGGCCGACTGGGTCGCCCGCGTGCCCGCGACCTGCGACCTCGAGGACTCGCATTGGGGCGCCGGCCGCGAACTCTTCGCGCCGTTCCGCGCCGCCGTGGGCCCTGCCGACGGCGGCGCCACGATCTTCGGGTGAGGACGATTGCCCCTTTCCCACGTTTGCGGGAGAAGGTCGCGACGCGAGATGGCGTCATGGAGCAGGACGGATTTTACGACCGCCATCACCGCTACGGCTACCTCGTAGCTTGCGAGAACGCGCGTCGTATTGCCGAAGACCCAAATCCTGAGATCCGCACGCCGCCACCTTGATCGGTTCTCAAGGGACGATCCTCATCAGAAGCACGGCTTCCCGCTGTGGTCTTCTCTGCTGGACGAACCACCCGGAACCATTATCGCGCGACTGGTAGAGCGGTCCGAGCATTGCGGCTATGCGCGGCAGACCGCGCCGTCCTTCGGCGGGCTCCCGGGGCCGGTCAGGACGCGCCTCCTGAGGCAGGCGTGACGGGTCGAACGTCTTTCGTGATGGTCGGAACGGGCGCCGTCGTCGCCCAGTCGAAGACCGTCCCGCTCGACCTGATGCTAACCGGGAGGTCGACGTCTAGCCGCGTGATGCACCGGATGCGGGTTCTTCTGATGGCTAGGATGAGTGGTAAGCAGACTCTCAGCAGCAGCGCCGACAGCGTGCCCAGACGGACTACGCGGGCGGCAAATCGAGGCCGTTCGGTAGTGAGATCCAGATGACAGTTTGCGCCTTTGCGGAATGGCGTGACAGATGACCCTTGCGTGTGTCCTCAACCAAGACGAAGCTACCTGCACGAACCTGGCGCACCTCTCCGTCGCTCGTCTCGTATTCAACCGAACCATCCAGCCTGACCGTCAGCACCGAGTCTGGGACCGTATGCCACGCAACCTCGCGCATGCCCGCTGGGATGCGGGTGAGGCGGACGCGGGACGCCGGATAACTGGCCGTAACCTCGAACGGCACGGCATCGAGGTGCACCGACCTCTTCGTCGTCGGCAATTCGACTTCGTCGAAATGCGACTCGCTATCCGGGGTGGCATAGATGCGCAGGCACTTCATTGCGACTGACTCCTTCTGGGTCGCCACGCCGAAACGAAGCGTGCCTACCATGAAGGAAGCGGGGTGACACCACGGACCTGATGCGAGAGTGGGTGGGGAGCTGACGCTGACCTCGACGCCGAAAACGGACATTGAACGCGGCAGTGGGTGGTTCGCTATTATACCAGAGGCCGTCAGGTGTGACTCATGGCTTTCGGTGCAGCGTTTCGTCTGATTTTCTGGCGCGAGGAGATTCGCGCAATGCCTGCAGCCCTCAGTCTTCGAACGGATTTCTCGGCGGAAAGAAGGTTTACCTTTCGCCCGGCTCTTGCGACGAATGCCGTGGAGCAATCCGGGCGGGTTCGATCCCCGCCAACCGCACCATCAAAAGAATTGCCAGCCTTCGGCCTTCATTAATTGTTGGAAGGTGATGCAGCGACACCCTCCTGAGCGCAGACATAGGGAATTTTCCGGGCTTCCGCCGAGCCATGGTGTTCGTCGGTGACGACGGTCCAGTCCCGTCCGCTGACGATTGCCGTGGCAATCACGAACGGGTCGGCGTTGTTGATGCCCTTGAGCGGTTTGGCCGGGTTGTGATGCCGCGCCATCAGATCGCGGACGACGAGCTGAACATCGACCGACTCCTCGACGAACAGCGCGTCCTGATCCTTGGCCCAGACATGCACATCATCGCCCGGCCGAATTTCATCCAGCACGATCTTTGGCGCGCGCAGCCGGCCGGCCGCGATCAACTCCTCCACCCGAGCCGGCAGCCCAGGCAGAATGTCGGGTGGGTATCGCCTGACATACCATTCCAAGATCGAGCTGGTGTCGATGCAGTAGCACGGCATCAGCGACCTATCAGCAGCTCTTGCACCCGTGGCACCTGGCCTGCCCGCAGGCCGAGATACCGGGACACGTCGCTCAAAGACGTGAACGAGCTAAGGTAACTGTCGACGACTAGGCGCGTGAAAGGCCGGCCGAGATCGCTGACGACCTCCTGCGGCATGTTCCGCCTGAACTCAGCCTCGGGATCGACTTCGGCGACATCGTTGATCAAAGCGCCCCAGGCCTGCCGCCGGGCAGCGTAGAACGTGCCTGAAGTTCGCCCTGCCGTCAGCAGCCGGCGCAGAATAACTTCTTCGCTGACCCCGAACACGCGACCTAGTGCCCCTAGCTCCTCGCCGCTCCAATCGCGCGGCCGGGGCGGGTGCGCCCTGACCAAGGGCTCGGCCAGCAGCACATCGAAAGGCACGAGGGCCGCGCCAGCGACCGCGTTGCAGAATACCTCGACCCGTTGTTCCTCCGGAGGCCGGAGGAGGCCTTCGTCGATGTCGCAGATGCTGCTTTGCTCAAGGAAGATGTGGACGCATTCGTGCAGCAGCGTGAACGTCCGGCCGTTCGGCCGGAGCTTGCGATTGACGCCGATGACGGGTAGCGGCCGGCCAGGCAGCGCAAAGCCGAGCACTTCGGCCGGTGCGATGCCAGCCGCCTGAAACACGAGGATGCCGGACCGTTCGGCCGCTGCCCGCCAGCCGTTGTAGCTGGCGCGCGGATCGCGCCAGGCGCGCTGCTCAGGCATGGTGACACCTAGCAGCCGGCGCAATTCGGTCCCTGTCGTCTCGGGATCGTTGCCCATGCTCAGCCGGCCGGCCAATTGCGGTAGGTCATTGTCGAGATCGGCGGAGAGATCGAGCGCCAATTGCCGCCGCTCGCCAGCTAGGCGGAGCTGGACCCGCAGCGCCCGCGAATAGCGTCCGGCCACCTCGCCGGGCATTCGCCTGAAATCATGCGGTAGAGGGTCCTCCTGCGGCACAGCCGGCAGGAAAAAGTCGCTTAGAGGCGGTTTGACAACTTTGACAAGGACGGCCTGACGTGATTCACGCTGTG
>CAXUCF010000129.1:0-13747 GCA_964249275.1 uncultured Lichenihabitans sp. | reverse complement strand
GACCTGATCGCCTGGGTCTACGGCCTGCAGAACCGGCGTTCCACCATCGCGGCCCTGGCGGTGTTCGTGGATCGCGTGGCGGCAGGCGGCGACCCTACGGCGATGGCGCTGATCGAGCGTGCCGCCGATCATCTTTGCGATCAGGTCGAGGCGGCATGGCGTCTCCTCGGCCTGCCCGAGCCCCTGGTCTGGACCCATGCGGGCGGCCTTTTCGACGGCGCGCTCCTCAAGCCGCGCATGGAGAAGCGCCTCGGCCCGTCCGCCGTACCGGCACTGCCGCCGGTCGGCGGGGCGATCCTCCTCGCGGCACAACGCTCCGGTTGGACGACGGACGCCGCATGGCGCTCGCGCCTGGCTGCGGCGCTCGTCGACATGACCCGGCCCGGCGGTGTCCCGGAGCACTCCGAACAGGGATGGACAGCATGACGAAACCTTGGATGGGTCTCCTCTTCGCCGGCGCGGTAGCGGCACTGCCGATGATCGCCGGCCACGCCGCCGCGCAGACCAAGCCCTATGCTGGGCAGAGCATCACGGTGCTGCTGCCCCCGTGGGGCACGCTGCCCAAGGACATGACCGACCGGTTCACGAGCGACACCGGCATCGCGCTCGATATGCAGACGCTCGGCTGGGACGACATCCGCACCAAGATCGTCACGTCGACGCTGGCCGGCAGCGCGCCGGCCGACGTCACCGAGGTCGACTGGTCCTGGGTGGGCCAGTTCGGCGCCGCGGGCTGGTACGAGCCACTGGACGGCATGGTCGACCCGGCGCTGCGCAAGGACACTCCGACCGACCGGATCTTCACCTACGACGGCAAGCTCATCGCCATGCCGTACAACAACGATTATCGCGTGCTGATCGTCAACCAGGCCCAGAGCAGGAAGGCCGGGGTGGATCCTGCGCCGACGACGCTCGACGCCTTAATGGCGGATGCCAAGGCGGTGAAGAGCAAGGGAGGTGTCGCTTATCCGATCGGGCTGCCGCTGTCGGCCACGGAAGGGACCGCGACCGCGTGGTATCTCCTCACCAAGGCCTTTAATGGGGAACTGTTCGACAAGGACTTCAAGCCTCTGTTCACTGCGAAGGACTCGCCGGGCTACAAGGCGCTGGCCTGGGAAGCCGAGGCGGTGACATCGGGGCTCGTCGATCCGGCCTCCACGGGCCTCAAGGACGTCGACATTCAGGAACTCTTCAAGAACGGGCAGATCACCTACGACGTCGCGGGCTGGGCCGGCAATCTCGCGCTCTACAACGACAAGGAAAAGTCCAAGGTGGCGGGCGATGCCGCTGCGGCGCTCATGCCGACCGTAACGGGCAAGAGCCGCACCTTCGGGCTCCCCGGAGCCGTGGGCATTCCCAAGGCCTCGACCCACAAGCAAGCCGCGGCCGCCTTCGTGAACTGGCTGCTGCAGCCCGAGAACCAGACCGAATGCTACACCGCGCTGGGCAACCTGCCGACCCGCACGAGCGTACTCGATGCGCTCGACAAGGCCGGCAAGCTCGCGGGCGGCAAGGTGCTGATCGAGGAGGCGGCCCTTGTGGAGCCGCTGTTCAACCAGGGCACGCCGGGTTGGTACCCGCAGTTCTCGAGTGCCGCCGCGACCGCGATCAATCAGGTCGCCAAAGGTCAGCTCACGGTCGACGAGGCCGTCAAGCAGATCGCGGCCGGCGCCGCGGAAGCGATGAAGCAGTGAAGCCGCGGCGATCGGGGCGTCGCCGATGGGCCTGACGACGGCCGCCCCGTTCGCTCCGGCGCGCGTGCCGGCCCGGAGGCGGCGGTCGGAGGAGGCGCGCCTCGGCCTCGCCCTCGCGGGGCCGATCGTCCTCGTCATGGCTGCGCTCGTGTTCGGCCCCGTCCTGCTGACGCTTTGGGACAGCCTGCACCGGATCGATCCGTTGCGGGCCGGAACGCCCTTCATCGGCCTGCAGCACTACGCCGACCTGCTCACCGATCCGAACGTCAGGACCGCCTGGATCAACACCCTGGCCTATGTGGTCTTCGCGGTCGTGCTGGAGACGCTGGGAGGCCTCGCGGTGGCGCTGCTGCTCGACGCCGTGAAGACCGGACGCCGCTGGCTGCTCGCCGCCACAATCCTGCCCTGGGCGCTGCCGCCCGTCATCAACGCTATCGTCTGGCTGTGGATCTACAACCCGAGCTACGGGCTGCTGAACGGACTGCTGAAGGGCGCCGGGGTGATCGCGGCGAACCATGTCTGGTTCAACGACCGCACGACCGCGCTGGTGCTGATCGGGCTCGTCCACGTCTGGCGCATGATGCCGCTCACGGCCGTGATCCTGCTGTCGGCCCTGCAGGGCGTGCCGGGCGACCTCACCGAAGCGGCGCGGCTCGACGGTGCCGGCCCGGTCCAGCGCTTCCGCTTCATCACCTTGCCGCTGATCGCCGGTGGCCTCGCGATCGCGTTGAGCCAGTCCACGGTCTTTGCGTTCAATCTTTTCGACGAGGCCTGGATCCTCAACGGATCGAGCCTCGACACCCGCACGGTCGTGGCCCAGGTCTACATGTCGGCCTTCCAGAACCTGCACTTTTCCTACGGCATGGCGCTCTCCGTGCTGGTCATGCTGGCGTCACTTCTGGTGTCCCTCGTCTACGTGCTGAGGGTCTACCGCGAAACGAGGTATGAATGATGGAACGCTCCCTCGGGGCAAGGCTCGGCCTCGGCTGCGGCGTGGCGCTCCTGCTGCTGTGGTCGCTCGGGCCGGTCTACTGGGCCGTCGTGACGAGCTTGACCCGGCCGACCGACCTCCTGTCCCAGACGCCCCACCCGTTTCCACCCGAGGTGACGCTTCAGCACTATGCCAACCTCCTCGGCGCGACGAGCACCTATCAAGGGGCCGCTACCCAGTCGGTGTGGCCGCAGTTCAGCCGGGCGCTCGGCAATTCGCTGCTGACGTCGCTGGTCGCCACCCTGTTGACCGTGACCTTGGCGGCCTTCGGGGGCTATGCCTTCGTGCGCCTGCGCTTTCCGGGGCGCGACCTCATCTTCGTGCTGGTGGTCGCCACGCTGGCGATTCCCGCCTATACTGTGATGATCCCTCTCTACCGGCTGATGGTCTCGTTGCGGCTGGTCGACACCTACCTCGGGGTCACGCTGATCTACGTCTCGGCGTTCCTGCCGCTGGCTCTGTGGCTCATGCGCAGCGTCTATCAGTCGCTGCCGCTCTCGACCGAGGAAGCCGCCTGGCTCGACGGCGCGGGACGTCTCTACACCCTGGTCTTCATCGTCATGCCGCTCGCGGCGCCGGGCTTGATCGCCAGCGCCATCCTGACGTTCCTCAGCGCCTGGGGCCAGTTCATGGTGCCGCTGGTGTTTTCGCCGACGCTGGCGACCAAGCCCCTCACCGTGCTGATTCCCGAATTCGTGAGCAAGAACTACGTGGATTACGGCCTCATGAACGCGGCCGGCGTGCTGGCCATCGTTCCGCCGATCCTCGTCGTGCTGTTCCTCAACCGGTACCTGGTGCGTGGCCTCATGGCCGGTGCCGGCAAGTGAACCTTTCAGCCACGAAGGCAGATGCATGAACACCACCGAGCGGGTCATCCGCGAGCAGTTTCCTTTCTGGGCCAAGGCGCCGGCGCCGGCCGCGTCCCCGGGCGCCGACCACGTCGTCGTGGGCTGCGGCACCTCCTTCTACCTGGCCCAGATCGTGGCCACGGCCTTCAACCTGATAGGCCGCCAGGCGATCGCGGTACCGGGGGCCGAATGGGCGCGCCGCCGCCGCGCCTACAAGGTCGACGACAGCGGCGTGACCGTGATCGCGCTGTCGCGCAGCGGCGAATCGAGCGAGACCGTCCAGGCCGTCGAGGTCAGCCGCGCGGCCGGGCTGAAGACCCTGGCCGTGACCTGCGAGCCCGGAAGCAGCATCGTGCGGGCCGCCGACAGCGCCATCCCGGTCGAGACCCATCCCGACGAGGGCATCGTCATGACATCCTCGGCGAGCCTCATGCTGCTCGTCGGCCTGCGGCTCGCGGGCGTCACGGTCGCGGCGGAGCAGGCCGCCGCGGAAGCCGCGGCCCTGCTGGACCGGCTCGACGGCGACCTGGCTGCGGCGTTGCAGGGCCGCTCGCATTACGTTTATCTCGGGGCCGGCGCCCTTCACGGGCTGGCCCAGGAGGGCGCCCTGAAGCTGCAGGAGATGAGCCTCAGCTACGCCCAGGCCTTCCACACGATGGAATACCGCCACGGGCCGATCAGTCTCGTCGACGAGACGACCTTCGCGGTGCTGCTCTACAGCCCGGACACGCGCGACGAGGAGGCCAAGGTGGCCTCCGAACTCCGAGCCAAGAGGGCCATCGTGGTCGGCTTAGGCGGCCCCGGGGACGTCGAGGTCGCGGTCGCGGCCGACCCTCTCGTGCGCACGCTCGTCATGCTGCCGGCCCTGCAGATCCTCGGCGAACGCGTGGCCGCGGCGCGCGGACTCGACACCGCGGCGCCCCGGCACCTCAGCAAGGTGGTGGTGTTGACCTGAGAGCCGGCGGGGCCTTCATACCGCGGCCGGCGCATCGGAGCAGCCCGCCGCGGCGACCGCTTCGGTCACCTGTCCGTCGCGGATGGCGGCCGTCAGGGCCTCGATGTCCTGCGTGGTGCTGCGGTCCTCGTCGAGGAAGGCCACATGGCGCCTGACAACGGCCTGCAGCGCCTCCACGGCGGCAGCCGAAGGTGCGAGGGACCGCAGATCCAGCACCTGGGCCGCGACGATCATCTCGCAGGCGAGCACCTGCTGCAGGAGCGCGATCTGCGCCGCCGTGCGCCGCACGGCCAGCAGCGTGAAGGGCGCCTGGTCCTCGACCCCGAACGGCGTCGCGTCGTCGTTGGAGACCGGGTTGGAGCATTCCCGCGACTCGCGGCTCAGCGTATGGCCCACGATGCCCAGCAGCCCGACCCCGGAGCGGGTCGCGCCGCCGGCACGCAGCCGGTCGGCCAGCCCCGACACTTCGGGATCGAGCAGCCGGGCCGATCGCTGCGCCGAGATCGTACCGACCTGGGCCAGCGCCAGACGCAGCGCGTCGAAGCCGATCGCCATCGCGGCCGTGTGGAAATTGCCGGTCGACAGGATCTCGTCGTCGGCCGGGAGGATCAGCGGGTTGTCGGCCGCGCAGTTGAGTTCGACCTCGACGGCGTCCCTGGCCCAGCCCAGCGCCGTGCGGGCGGCGCCGTGGACATGGGTGGCGCATCTGAGGCTGATCGGGTCCTGGACCCGCCGGGGGACGCCCGGTTTGAACAGGGCTGACCCTTTCAGCAGCGCGCGCAGGCGCGCCGCGGCCTCCTCCTGTCCGGGCGCCGGATGCGCGGCCGCGATCCTGGCGTCGAACGGGCTCGGGTTGCCGACGAAAGCCTCGAACGTCATGGCCAGGGCGGCGTCGGCGAGGTCGAGCAGGGCCTGCGCGTCCGCGAGCGCGAGCGCGCCGAACCCGATCGAGACGGCGTTCGAGCTGCACAGCGCCAAGCCCTCCTTCTCGGTCAGGTCGACGGTGGCGATCCCGGCCCGGCGCATGGCCTCGGCCCCGGGCAGCAACTCGCCCTCGAACATCGCCCGGCCGAGGCCGACCAGCGGCAGGGCCAGGTTGGCGCAGAGCAGGAGGTCCGACGTGCCAATGGAGCCGATCTCGGGCACCAGCGGCACGACGCCGCGATCGAGCATGGCGAGCTGCGTCTCGACGATGACGGGCCGGGCGCCGGAGCCCGCCTGCGCCAGCGTGGCGGCCCGCACGAAGAGCGCGGCCCGCGCGACCTCGTCGGGCAAGCGCGCCCCGGCGCCCGACGCCCTGGCCTTCAGCATGGCCTCGCTGAAGCCGCGCCGCTCCTCGGCCGGGATCGCGGTCGTAGCCCGGTTGCCGAGGCCCCGCGTCAGCCCGTAGACGGGCCGGTCGGCGCGCGACCAGGCGTGCAGTACGGCTTCGCCGTCGAGCATCCGCTTGGCCCCCCCCCCGTCGAGCACGGCTGGCGCGCCGTCGCGGGCCACCCGGCCGACGTCTTCGATCGCGATGCGGTCTCGTCCGAGGGCGATGGTCATGAAAGGCTTTCTCTACATTGGGAACCGGGCAGCGCCGGCCGCTGGTTCGGGATGGTGCGGCGTTGTTGGGGACGCGCGCTCATCCAATACGCCACCCACATCGGCTCGTTCACGATAAATCCTGCCTGACGATCGTCAGCCTCCCTACTGGGCACCGTATGGTCGCATGAGATGGAAACATCCATATAAGTCAGCGCCGACGTCGGCGCGACCGGTACTGGACGGTCGAGCATGCGTACCCTGATGGCGACGGGGGTGGCTGTCGAGGGATGCCGTTCAATGGCGATGAGCGGCGACCGGTGGTCGACAGACCCGATCGATTGCCCGAGATCGCGGGCCCAGGGCACCTCGAACAGGCTGCCTAGGCAAGACCTTCGGAGCAGTGTCGCACACGAGACTTGAATCACGGCAATGAGCCTGTCGGCATCAGACATGAAGCATCGTCCGGCAGCATTCGTCATAGGACTCGCTTTCGATTGTGCACCATGATGAGATCAAAGACAGGACACCTTTGATATGCCGAAAAAAGCCGCCTCGAAAGAAAATAATGATCCAGAGTCCCTGCCAGACCACCTTGGTTTAGGGTATATCCAAATGCTGGACAGATTTCATCGTGCTCTCAGACCAAAATCCTATCTTGAGGTTGGGACGCGATCTGGACAGTCTCTTGCGCTGGCTGACTGCAGCACGATCGCCATAGATCCCGACTTCAAGATCAGCGATGCCGACATCATTGCCAAAATTGTCAGAAGCAAGTCTGCATCATTCTTTTCAATGAGCAGTGATGATTTCTTTGCGGCTTATGATCCAACACTCATTCTGGGGTGTAAGATCGACATGGCGTTTCTGGACGGCCTACATCGATGCGAGTTCTTGCTACGCGACTTCATCAACGTAGCAAAACATGGCAAGCCAAATTCCATCATATTCATGCATGATTGTCTTCCCTTAGAGATCCCCATGACCAGTCGTGCCGAAGAGTCTCGCCCTCCACCTGCTCGATCACATCGAAAGGACTGGTGGACAGGAGATGTCTGGAGGACAGCACTACTGCTCAAGCGCAGATGCCCTGACCTCAAAATGCTGGCGTTCAACGCTGCACCTACCGGACTCGTCGCCATCACCAATCTGAACCCACGACGGGACGACATCTCACAAAATTACTATCGCCATGTCTCGGAAATGCTGACCTGGAACTTGGAAGACATCACGATCAAGGCGTTATTCGACGAACTCGGGATGGTAAGCACGTCAAGCTGTCTATCGGATACTCAGATCTCCGCAGAATTTTGGCTGTGAAGTGCCGGAGCAGCCTGCAGCCCGGCGCTGCCACGATCTCGACGGAACCCGACGACACCCGAGGTCAAGCCCAATAAGGGGCATGGAGCGGCGTTCCCAGCAGCCTGACCCACCGATTGCTTGTGCTCGCGGCGATGGACGATCCCGATCTCCTCGGACGATGGAGGCTGGAGTGACCCTCGCCGCCATCCACCGCGGTTCGAACTGGATCCTGGCCACACTTTCGCGGGGAGTGCGGCGCGATCGTGGCGCCGACGGGTCAAGCTGTGTTCATCCGGCAACTACCGCGTAGAATTCGGGAACCAATGTCGCCGGACCCTCGTTTGCAGGGCGCCAAGACCTCTCAGGGAGGACTTGCCGAGTCCGACATCTCGACTCCGGCAAGAAGCAGTCCGGCTCCGTCATGGAGTGAACGTGGTGTTGTGCGGTTTCTCGTGCGTCCGGTCAGCGGCGCCGGGACGTCATACTCGACCGGCCAGCTCTCAACTCGGATATCGACTTCTAAACCCCGGTCTACCTTCGGCCGCCTGCAGGCGACTTGGACAGGGATAGCTGTCGCTATCCGTCGCCGACGGTCCGCAGTCGATCGCACTGCGATATTGTTTCGATCAGAACGAGCAACCATCAACCGAACTCATCGAGGTCATCATCATGGCAAAGCAGACCCTCACCGCATTTTACGACAATCGCGAATACGCCAACAACGCGGCGCTCATGCTTCGGCAAGCCGGCATTCCGGAGGGCGACGTCACGGTATCCCCTGCGGCGTCGGGGACAGGCGCCTCGTCCATGGCGTCCAGCGCCGATGGCAAGGGCTTCTGGGCCTCGCTGGAAGACATGTTCGGCGGCACCGATGATCACGCGACCTATACGGAGGGCTTGCGCCGCGGCGGTACGATGTTGGTGGCCAACGTGGAGGATGCCAAGCTCGACGACGCGATCAGAATCCTGGAACAGCATGGTTCGGTCGACCTGACGGAGCGGGAGACGACGTGGCGCAGCGAGGGCTGGACCGGGGCTCCCAGCCTCGGTGGGTCTGCCGCGGCCGGTACGGCCAGCGCCTTCGGGCTGGCATCGGCTCGAACGGCTACGGCCGCCACTGCGGCCGATGCCCGCACAACTCGGAGCGAGTCTGTCGGGACGGGAGCCATGGGAGCTCGCACGGGCAAGGACGATGTCGTTCAGGTCGTCGAGGAGGAGATCAACGTCGGCAAGCGCGCCGTGAACCGGGGCAAGGTGCGCATTCACAGCTATGTCGTCGAGACGCCGGTGAACGAGAGCGTCACCCTACGCGGGGAGACGGTCAGCATCGAACGGCGCCCGCTCGACCGTCCGGTGGCCGCCACCGACCTAGGCCCCGATGCCTTCAAGGATCGGACCATCGAAATGGAGGAAATCGACGAGGAGGCGGTCGTGGCCAAGACGGCTCGCGTCGTCGAAGAGATCGGCATCCGCAAGGACGTGTCCGATCGCACCCAGACGATCACCGATACGGTGCGCAGCACCAAAGTCGACATCGAAGACGCGCGGACGACGGGCGGCAGAACGGGCCTGATCAGCGGCTTCACGACCGAGATCGCATCCGATATGGAGGTGGTCGGGTCGGATGGGCAGCACGTCGGCGCGGTCGACCATGTCGACGGTGCGAACATCAAGCTGAAGAAGATGGATCCGGCGTCGGGCGGCAAGCACCACCTCATTCCGACCGATTGGGTCAAGTCCATCGACACCAAGGTCATGCTGAAGACTTCGGCCGCCGATGTCATGAACCGCTGGACGGCGGCATGAGCCGTTTGCGTTCGAACTCTCCTTTGAGGACCATCATCTGATGTCGACCGTCACGCCCGCACATGGCAGGGCCGATCTTCCGCACCTCAGCGGGGTTACACCCGCCGAGGATGCCCGAACCATCTTGATCAACAACCTATCCTGGAGCGCGGTGTTCGCGGGTGTCGCGGTGGCGCTCGTCACCACGCTGCTCCTCAACATGCTTGGTCTGGGAATCGGGGTCTCCAACATCACGCCCTCGGGCAGCAACAACCCCGCGGCCGGGACGCTCTCGATCGCGGCCGGAATCTGGTATCTCGTCTCTAGCCTCATCGCAGCCTTCCTCGGAGGTCACACGGCCGCTCGTCTTTCCGGACGCGCGAAGAGTTCGACAGCGGCATGGCATGGACTGGTTACCTGGGCCATGACGACGCTCGTGATCCTCTACATGCTGACGACGGCGGTCGGCGGGCTGATTGGCGGCGCATTCAGCACCGTGACGAGCGCTGCCAGCGGCCTGGGCCAGACGGCGGCCACCGCAGCCGGCGTAAGCACGGCAGGCGGTGCGGATCCTTTCTCGTCCATTGCCAACCAGGTCAACGCCAGTGGCAACGATACGGCGGCGATGAAGAACTCGGCCGTGGCAGCCGTCAAGGCGGCGGTCACGGGGGACCAGGGTCAGGCCGATCAGGCGCGGGAGAGCGCCGCACAAGCCCTGGCCAAGTCGCAAAACATCTCGATCGATGAAGCTCGTACACGGGTCGGCCAATACCAGCAGCAGTATCAGCAATCGGTCGATCAGGCGAAGCAGAAAGCCATGCAGGCAGCAGACACTGCCGCAACCGTGGTCTCGCGCGGCGCCCTTTTCGGCTTCGTAGCCCTTCTCCTCGGCGCCCTTGCGGGCTGGTTCGGCGGCCGCAGTGGCGAGGTCAAGCCAACCTTGACGGAGACGCTCGACGCACGCGCCCGCGTCTGAGCGGGCTTCCGGCACGGGCCGCAGATCGCCGCCGCAGCACAGCAGGGATATGACCTCTCCCCTTGCCGCCTCATGCCGAGCGAGGCTCGAAAGGTTCTGCGCTCGGACGACGTGCGCTAGCCCATGTTCTCCTTCACCTTCTCGACCAGTTGCTTCAGCGAGAACGGCTTCGGCAGGAAGCCGAAATCCTCGCCTTCCGGCAGGTTGCGCGAGAAAGCCTCTTCGGCATAGCCCGACACGAATACGACCTTCGCCTTGATGCCGCGCTTGCGCATCTCGCCGAACATGGTCGGTCCGTCCATCTCGGGCATCACGACATCCGACACGATGAGGTCGATGGTTTGGCCGACCTGGATGGCGACCTCCAGCGCCTCGGCGCCGGAACTCGCCTCGATCACCGTATAGCCTCGCGACGTCAGCGCCCGCGCTCCGAAAGCCCTGACCGCATCCTCGTCCTCGACCAGCAGGATGGTGCCCTGTCCCGTAAGGTCGCCCGAACTGATCTTCACCGGCTCCTTCTTGGCTTCTTCGGCGAGGAGTGGTCTGTGCCGCGGCAGGAAGATGCGGAACACAGTCCCTTTGTCGACCGCGGACTCGCAGAAAACGAAGCCACCGGTCTGCTTGATGATCCCGTACACCATCGACAGGCCGAGGCCAGTCCCCTTGCCGACCTCCTTCGTGGTGAAGAATGGCTCGAAGATCTTGGGCAGGATGTCGGGCGGGATGCCGCCGCCCGAATCCTCGATCTCGATGAGCACGTAGTCGGCCGGAGTGAGTGTCTTCTCGCGGAAGCTCTGGACCTCGCGTTCGGCCACGTTGCGGGTCCGGACGAGGATACGGCCGCCGTCCGGCATGGCATCGCGGGCGTTGACCACGAGATTGATCACCACCTGCTCCAACTGGTTCAGGTCAGCCTTCACCAGCCAGAGGTCGCGGCCGTGCTTGACGTCGATCTCGATCTTCTCCCCGACGAGGCGCCGCATCATGTTCTGCAGTTCGGCCAGGAGATCGCCGAGTTGCAGCACCTCGGGCCGCAGCGTCTGGCGGCGCGAGAAAGCCAGCAACTGCCGCACAAGGCCGGCAGCCCGGTTGGCGTTCTGCTTGATCTGCATGATGTCCTGAAAGGACGGGTCGGTCGGCCGGTGGTTGGCCAGCAGGAGATCGGAATAGCCCAGGATCGCGGTCAGCACGTTGTTGAAGTCGTGTGCTACGCCGCCCGCCAATTGGCCGATGGCCTGCATCTTCTGGGCCTGGGCGAAGCTCTCCTGGAGATTGCGTTGCTCCGTGGTTTCGAGCGCGAAGATGTTGACGGTGGAACCCTCGCCCCCCCTCGCCTCGTTGCCCGAAACGAAGAGCTTGACGGACCGGTCTCCCGGGCCGTGCAACGTCGCATCGACCGCCGGAATGTCTCCGCGACCGAGCGCCGCGGCCGAGACGACGGCCCTGAGGGCTGCCTGGTCGCGCTCTGCAATCCCCGCGTAGATCGAACGGGATTGCTCCCCCTGGCCTCGCAGCGCCTCGCCGAACAACCGCACGAAAGCCGCGTTCGACCGGACGATCGTCCCTGCCCCGTCGAGCGACGCGATCGCCATCGGGGTGGCATTGAAGAACCGGGCGAACCGGACCTCGGCGGCCCGAAGGTCCTCGGCCGGCTCCTCCCCCGGGGCGCGATTGATCACGAGGGTGCGCGACGGGCCGGGTACCCGGTCCTCCGCGAAGGCGACCCGGTGCAGCAGGCGCACCGGCAGGCTCTGGCCGCTGCGGCGCCTGAGGTCGACGTCGAACTGCTCGGTTTTGACCTCGCTCGGCGCGCCGGGTACCGCCGTCAGCATGGCGGCGCCATCGCCCGCCATGATGTCGGCGAGGTTGAGCCCGCCGGAGCCGACCTGCGCCAGGTCGTAGTCGAGCCATTCCGCCAATGTCGCGTTGAGATAGGACAGACGTCCATCCGGCTCGGCCGAGAAGAAGCCGGCCGGTGCATGGTCGAGGAAGTCGATGGCGTGTTGGAGTTCCTGGAAGACGTTCTCGTGACGCTCGCGTTCCCGGGTCACGTCGGCCACGCTCCACAGCACTGACCGTTTGTGCCCGGGCCGGTCGAGCGGCCGAACCTTGACGCGATACCAGCCGACCTCGGTCCCGCCGTCGAGCGCCGGCGAAAGCCGGATCTCCTCCACGGCCTTGCGGTGATCGCGGGCAGCCTGGGCGAGGCGGTAGACGGCTTCCGAGATCTCGGCCGGACCGGAGAAGAGCCGCTCCACGGGCCGGATATGGGAGGCGTCGCGTGCCCCCGACATGGCGAGGTAACTCTCGTTGGCGTATAGGACGCGGGAATCACCCTCGGTCACGAGCAGGCCTTCGCCGCTGCTGTCGGCCACCAGCTTCGTCAGGTCGTTGCGGCCTGCCTGTCCCGAGAACTGCAGGAAGCCGATGGCCAGGAAGAACAGGGCGATCAGACCGACGATGGCCAGAAGGGCCAGGAGTCCCAGCGTGAGCCGTCCTGCCTGATCCTGGGGCAGGAACGAGTAGGAGCCTGCCGCGGCCACGAGGAGCAGCGCGATCACCAGCACCAGCAACGGGCTGCCGGAGCGCTCCGTCCGATCGACGGCCGGGATGGGAGTGTCGCTCATGAGAGTCTCGGCGGGCAGGTCCAGATGAAACCGCCGGGCATTGTGCCGGGCCACCGCGGTGTGGCAGGGTCCTGGCGCGGACTGCGCCGCACCGACCAGAACCGGTCGAGCAGGCGAGGCGTCACGGACCAGGGACCGGGTGCCGTTACGCCCGACCGGTACCCCACCTCGTTAACCATTGATTAACCTTATTGAAGCGCACCGCGCGCCTCGTGCTACAATTCAGCACTTCGGTGGGGTGTGTGTCGAGAGGCGAAAGTTAGCATGCAGTCTTTGGCCGCTTTTTTTGAGGACAACAAGCCTCTGGCCTACGCCGCGACGGTGGCGGCGCTGCTCGTCCTGATCATGGTCGTGTTCGTCCTTTACCGTTTGCTGTTCGGCCGGCGGTTGCGGACCGCAACCGGCGGCCGGGCCAGACAGCCCCGGTTGGGCATCGTCGACGCCTACGATCTTGATCGCCAAAGGCAACTCGTGCTGGTCCGTCGCGACAACGTCGAACATCTGATCATGATCGGAGGCCCGACCGACGTGGTCATCGAATCGTCCATCGTGCGCAGCCAGATGCCGACGGCGGTGCGGGAAAAGGACGGAGCCGGGCCGCTGGTCGGGTCTTTCACGCCGCCCTCTCTCCCGCCCGGCCAGCAGGCACCCTCTCTCGCGGCCGCGACCCAGTCGCCGAGCCTCGCACCGCCCCTTCCGGCCCGGACGGAACCGTCGCTCGGCATTCCGACGCCCCTGTCCGGACAGAATGGCATCCAGGATCGTGCTGCGGCCCGTTCGCAGCCAGATGCCGCACCATCCGGCGCTTCCGGCTCCGCTCCGGCACCGGCGTCGGACGCTCAAATCCCGCCGATCCGATCCGCGCAGCCGCCGAACGCTCAGGCGGCGCCGCCGCGTCCCTCCAGTCTGCCGCCACGTCCCGCTCCGGCCCAGACGCCTGCGGCCGTCGCGCCAGCACCGAACCCGAATGCCGGGGCGTCGGGCGGATCCGCCCCTGCACGCCCGCCGCTCTCCGCGCGGTCCACGCCACGCCCCCCTCTTCCGC
>CAXUCF010000128.1:0-13763 GCA_964249275.1 uncultured Lichenihabitans sp. | reverse complement strand
GGTCCTACGACTACCCGAAGGACCAGTCCGGCGGCTTCGGCTTCGATTCGACGCGCCTCGAGGAGAAGGACGCCAAGAACACCCCCGACTTCATCAACCTCCTGTCGGTCGACAACGAGGCGGTGGTGCCGGTGAACAAGAACATCCAGGTCGACGTGATCGGCGCCGACGTCATCCACGGCTTCGTCGTGCAATCGCTCGGCGTGCGCATCGACGCCGTGCCGGGCCGCCTCAACTCCACCTGGTTCCGCGCCGACCGCGAGGGCATCTATTACGGCCAGTGCTCCAAGCTCTGCGGCAAGGACCACGCCTACATGCCCATCGCCATCCGGGTGGTGAGCCAGCCCGCCTACGAGGCTTGGCTGCAGGATGCCAAGAAGAAATACGCCCAGACCGGCGAGCCGCTGCGCTTCGCCGACGCCGGCGCGTCCGCGGCGGCGGACGCCGCCACGACTCAACAGCGCTGACCCCCGACGGAGCCCGAGACCCGCCATGGCCACGACCGCGACTGCCGCCCACGGGGACGATCACGCGCTGCCGCACGGCTGGCGCCGCTACATGTATTCGACGAACCACAAGGACATCGGCACCCTCTACCTGTTCTTCGCGGTCTTCGCCGGCACGGTCGGCGCCGTGATGTCGCTCATGATCCGCATCCAGCTCATGAACCCGAGCTGGCACTTCATGGGCCACATGGCCGAGTGGGTCGGGCAGGCTGACTCCTCCACCATGGTGGACGCCGGCAAGAACCTCTACAACGTGCACATCACCATGCACGGGCTGATCATGATCTTCTTCATGGTGATGCCGGCGCTGATCGGCGGCTTCGGCAACTGGTTCGTGCCCATCATGATCGGCGCGCCCGACATGGCCTTCCCGCGCATGAACAACATCTCGTTCTGGCTGCTGCCCTTCTCCTTCCTGCTGCTGATGATCTCCATGCACGTGGAGGGCGCGCCGGGCATGAACGGCTTCGGCGGCGGCTGGGTGATGTATCCGCCCCTGTCGTCCACGACCGGCACGCCCGGCCCCGCGATGGATTTCGTGATCCTGTCGCTGCATCTCGCCGGCGCATCCTCGATCCTCGGCGCCATCAACTTCATCACCACCATCTTCAACATGCGTGCCCCCGGCATGACCATGCACAAGATGCCGCTGTTTGCCTGGTCGGTGCTGGTGACGGCCTTCCTCCTGGTGCTGTCGCTGCCGGTGCTGGCCGGCGCCATCACCATGCTGCTGACCGACCGCAATTTCGGCACCGCCTTCTTCGATCCGGCGAACGGCGGCGATCCGCTGCTGTTCCAGCATCTGTTCTGGTTCTTCGGCCATCCGGAGGTCTACATCCTGATCCTGCCGGCCTTCGGCATCATCAGCCATATCGTGTCGACCTTCTCGCAGAAGCCGGTGTTCGGCTATCTCGGCATGGCCTATGCCATGGTGGCGATCGGCGTCGTGGGCTTCGTCGTGTGGGCCCATCACATGTATACGGTCGGCATGTCGCTCGACACGCAGCGCTACTTCGTGTTCGCGACCCTGGTGATCGCGGTGCCGACCGGCATCAAGATCTTCTCCTGGATCGCCACCATGTGGGGCGGCTCCATCTCGTTCAAGACGCCCATGCTCTGGGCCGTCGGCTTCATCTTCCTGTTCACGGTCGGCGGCGTGACGGGCGTGGTGCTGGCCAATGCGGGCGTCGACCGCGCGCTGCACGAGACCTATTACGTGGTGGCCCACTTCCACTACGTGCTGTCGCTCGGTGCCGTCTTCGCGCTCTTCGCCGGTTTCTACTACTGGTTCCCGAAGATGTCGGGCTACATGTACAACGAGGGGCTCGGCAAGCTGCATTTCTGGATCATGTTCGTGGGCGTGAACGTCACCTTCTTCCCCCAGCATTTCCTGGGGCTCGCCGGCATGCCGCGCCGCTACGTCGAGTATCCGGGCGCCTACGCGGTGTGGAACGAGGTGTCGTCGGCAGGTGCCATCCTGTCGGGCGTTTCCATCTTCCTGTTCCTCTACATCATCGTGGAGGCCTATCAGGCGAAGCGGGTCGCCGGGGACAATCCCTGGGGGGCTGGCGCCACCACCCTCGAATGGACGCTGCCTTCACCCCCGCCGTTCCACCAGTTCGAAACCTTGCCCCGCATCACGGGCAGCGACCACTGAGACGCCCCGCAGGGCGGTTCTTCGGACCCGCCCTGATGGCGTCACGACGCGGGCTGAACCGACCACCATCGTTCGACAGCGACGGAACCCTGACCGCATGAGCATGATGACCGAACCGGTGGCCGGCTCCGAAGGCGCCCTCGCCGGCTCGCTCGCCCTGCCGGGCGACTATTGGGAACTGCTGAAGCCGCGGGTCATGTCGCTGGTGGTGTTCACGGCCCTGACCGGCCTCGTCGTGGCGCCCGGCCACGTCAATGTCGTGGTCGCCTTGGCGAGCCTGCTCGCAACCGCGGTCGGCGCGGGCGCGTCCGGCGCGCTCAACATGGCCTACGAGGCCGATATCGACGCCCTCATGAAGCGCACCCGCGGACGGCCGATCCCCACCGGCCGCGTCGCGTCGAACGAGGCCTATGCGTTTGGCGGCGTGCTGTCGGTCGTCTCGGTGATGCTGATCGGCCTCGCGGCCAACTGGCTCTCGGCCGCGTTGCTGGCTTTCACCATCCTGTTCTACGCGCTGGTCTATACGGTGTGGTTGAAGCGCCTCACGCCGCAGAACATCGTCATCGGCGGCGCGGCCGGCGCCCTGCCCCCGATGATCGGCTACAGCATCGCGACCGGCACCGTCACGCTCGACAGTCTCCTCCTGTTCGCCATCATCTTCGTCTGGACCCCGCCGCACTTCTGGGCGCTGGCGCTGGTGAAATCCGAGGATTACGCCAGGGCCGGCCTGCCCATGATGCCGAACAGCAAGGGCACGGCCCGCACGCGGCTCGAGATCCTGCTCTATACGCTGGTGCTGGCGCCGCTCGGCTTGGCGCCCTGGTTCACCGGGCTCGGCGGCCCGGTCTACGGCGTGGTGGCGTCTGCCACCGGCGCCGCGATGCTGCTGCTGGCGGTGCGCTGCTACCGCCTGCGCGTCGGCCCCGAGGCCGACAAGGCCGCCATGAACCTCTTCGCCTTCTCGATCCTCTACCTGTCGCTGCTCTTCGCCGTGCTCCTGGCCGAACACGGCCTCGCGCTGGCGACCCATCTCGGCTGGTGACGCCGTGGCGCCCCTGAACGAGCCCGACCGGTTGATCCTCACGCCCCAGCAGCAGCGCAGCCGGCGCGCCCGCAACGTGGCGATCGGCATCGCGGTCGCCCTCCTGGTCGCGCTGGTCTACGCCCTCACCATCGCCAAGCTCGGCTCCCATGTCGGCGACAGGGCGATCTGAGAATGGCGGCACCCGATCCGAATGCAATTCAGCGGGCGTCCCACCATCGCAACACCGCACTCGGGGTGCTGGCCATGGCGGCCGTCATGGCGGGCCTGTCCTACGCGGCCGTGCCGCTCTATCGGGAGTTCTGCCGCGCCACCGGCTACGGCGGCACGCCGCAGGTGGCGGCGGCCGGCACCGACGCGCGTGGCCACCGCACCGTGATGGTGCGGTTCGACGCCAATGTGGCGCCCGGACTGCCGTGGCGTTTCGAGCCCGAGACCGCCGAGATGCCGGTCCGCACCGGGCAGACCGTGACGGTGTTCTACAAGGTCCGCAACCTGGTGGGCCGGGAGACGGCCGCCAACGCACAATACAACATCACGCCCGATATCGGCGGCTTCTACTTCAACAAGATCGCCTGCTTCTGCTTCAACGAGCAGCATCTCGGTCCGGACGAGGCGGCGGAACTGCCCGTCGTGTTCTTCCTCGATCCCAAACTCGAACAGGATCCCACCATGAGGAACGTCGACGCGATGACGCTGAGCTATACGTTCTTCGCCGCGAAAGGCGCAAAGGCAGCCTCGAACGCGCCGACCGGAGCCGGGGTGGCCCCGAAGCTCTGATGTGCGGGCCACGCGGCTCGCGGCACTTGCCCGTTGCCGCGGGGATCCGGCCCGGTTATGCGAGGGGCGGAACCATCGCGGCGACGGGAGGAACCGTCGCGGCGACGGGCGGCAATCGACAAGGCACACCGGCGGCGCTGCCGCCCAAGGGACAAACCTGATGGCCGACGGACACGCCAAACCGAACCACGATTACCACATCCTGCCGCTCAGCCCGTGGCCGTTCGTCGGGTCGGTCAGCGCCTTCGTGACGGCGATCGGCGGCATCACCTGGATGAAGCACCTGCCCGTGATGGGGCTGCAGCTCGGTCCCTACCTGTTCGGCGTCGGCATGCTCGGCGTCCTCTACACCATGCTGTCATGGTGGACCGATGTCGTCCACGAGGCTCAACAGGGCGACCACACCCGCGTCGTGCAGATCAGCCTGCGCTACGGCATGATCCTGTTCATCGCCTCCGAGGTGATGTTCTTCGTCGCCTGGTTCTGGGCCTATTTCGACGTCAGCCTGTTTCCGGGCTTCACGAGGGAGTTCATGCGCACCGACTTCACCGGCGGGCACTGGCCTCCGAAGGGCGTGGAGCCGCTGGACCCCTTCCACCTGCCGCTCTTCAACACGCTGATCCTGCTGACCTCGGGCACCACCATCACCTGGGCCCACCATGCGCTGCTGCACAACGACCGCGTCGGCCTGAAGCGGGGATTGATCCTGACGGTGCTGCTCGGGGTGCTGTTCACCTCCGTGCAGGCCTTCGAATACAGGCACGCGCCGTTCGCGTTCGGCGGCAACGTCTACGGCTCGACCTTCTTCATGGCGACCGGCTTCCATGGCTTCCACGTCATTATCGGCACGATCTTCCTGCTGATCTGCTTCCTGCGCACGACGGCTGGGCAATTCACGCCGAGGCGCCATCTCGGCTTCGAGTTCGCGGCCTGGTACTGGCATTTCGTTGACGTGGTGTGGCTGTTCCTCTTCGTCGCCATCTACGTCTGGGGATCCTGGGGCGCGGTCGGCGAGGCGGCAGCCGGCTGAGGCTCTCGCGGCGATCGAAGCTTCGTTCGCGGGCCTGCATCCCGGGCGTGAAGATCGGCGCCGTCGAAGCGATGATCGCCACGAGGACCTGACGGATTCGGCCGACGGAGCGTATGATCCAGGCGGGCGCCTCCCGGCCGCCCTTTTCGCTGTCGAGGACGCCCGACATGGCGCAGGAAGATTTCGCTCCGGTCTCCCCGGTCCCGGCCGCCCTGTCCGGGCACTGCCCGCATTGCGGCCAGGGCAAGCTGTTCCGCGGCTTCCTCGACATCGCCAAAGCCTGCGACGTGTGCGGTCTCGACTACGGGTTCGCGGATGCCGGCGACGGCCCGGCCGTGTTCGTGTCCTTCGCGGCCCTCGTGGTCGTGACCGGGCTCGCGCTCGTCGTCGATGCTTTCTACGAGCCACCGGTCTGGCTCTTGATGCTGCTCATGCTGCCCCTCATCGTCGTCCTGTGCCTCAGTCTGCTGCGCCCCACCAAGGGCCTGATGATCGGGCTGCAATATCGCAACAAGGCCGAACAGGGCCGGATCGCACCGTGACGGCCGGCGCGGTCGGCGCCGCCTCGGGGCCGCCCCCCTGGCGCGGTCTTGCCCTGCCGGCGCTGGCGACCCTGCTGATGGCGGGGTTCCTGGTGGGGCTCGGCCTGTGGCAGTTGCAACGACTCGCCTGGAAGGAGGGGCTGATCCGCGAGATCGGCGAGCGCACCGCGGCGGCAGCCGTGCCCCTGCCGCCGCGCTCGGCTTGGGCCAGCCTCAAGCCCGACGACTACAACTACCGCCGCGTCACGGCCACCGGCTCCTTCGACCACGCCGGGGAGGTCCACGTGTTCCGGCCCCTGGGCGACGCGCGCGGGCCCTATCACGGGGTCGGCGATCTCGTGCTCACGCCGTTCCGGCTCGCCTCGGGCGGTACCGTGATCGTCAACCGCGGCTTCGTGCCGTCCGACCGGGTCGATCCCGCGACCCGCTTGCCGGGCCAGATCGGCGGCGAGATCACGATCTCCGGGCTGATGCGCGGTCCGGAGGGCCGCAACGCCTTCACGCCGGCCGACGACCCTGCTCATGGCCAGTGGTTCACGCGCGATCCCGGTGCCATCGCCCGCGTCCTGCACCTGACCGATGCCGCGCCGTTCACGGTCGACGAGGACGCCACGGCGCTGCCGGGGGGGCTGCCGCAAGGCGGCGAGACCATCCTCGACATCCCCAACAATCACCTGTCCTACGCGCTCACCTGGTTCGGCCTCGCGGCCGGGCTCGTCGGGGTATTCGCGGTCTACGCGTGGCAGCGGGTCCGCGGCGCATGAGGACCCGCGACTTTCAGGGATAGGTTCCGGCCATGCCAGACTCGGCATGTCCGTTCCACATTGACCCGTAAACGGAAAATGTGTTCCATCTCGCGACGACGGGATGGACGGGCTCGACGGCCTGCACCGACACCGTGACCGCATACCCCAGGGAGGCCTCACGTGACGGCACCGAGGCTCGACGTCATCGCCATCGGTCGGTCCTCGGTCGACCTCTACGGCGCCCAGGTGGGCGGCCGCCTGGAGGACATGGCGAGCTTCTCGAAAGCGGTCGGCGGCTGCCCCACCAATATCGCGATCGGCGCGGCCCGGCTCGGCCTGAAAAGCGGACTCGTCACCCGCGTCGGGGACGAGCACATGGGCCGCTTCATCCGCGAGCAGCTCGCGCGCGAGGGCGTCGATGTCGCGGGCGTCCATACCGATCCCGTACGCCTGACCTCGCTGGTGCTGCTCGGCATCCGCAACTCCGAGCAGTTCCCGCTGATCTTCTATCGCGACAATTGTGCCGACTCCGCCCTCGACCCGGGCGACATCGACGAGGTCTACATCGCTTCCGCGGCCGCCATCGTGGTGACGGGCACGCATTTCGCGCGTGAGACGACGGCCGCGGCCCAGAAGCTCGCCATGCGCCACGCCAAGGCGCACGGCCATCGCATCGTCTTCGACGTCGATTATCGGCCCAACCTGTGGGGGCTCGCCGGCCACGGCGCCGGCGAGGAGCGCTTCATCGCCAGCGATGCCGTCAGCGCGCATCTCGCGCCCGTCCTCGCCGACTGCGACGTGATCGTCGGCACGGAAGAGGAACTGATGATTGCGGGCGGCGTCGAGGAGCCGCTGTCGGCCATCCGCAACATCCGCGCCCTCGCGCCCACGGCCCTCATCGTGTGCAAGCGCGGCCCCATGGGCTGCGTCGTGTTCGATGGCGCGATCCCCGCCGACCTCGACCAGGGCATCAAGGGTCCCGGCTTCCCGGTCGAGGTCTACAACGTGCTCGGCGCCGGCGACGCCTTCATGTCGGGTTTCCTGCGCGGCTACCTGCGCCACGAACCCATTGCCACCTGTTGCGCCTACGCCAATGCCTGCGGGGCCTTCGCGGTGTCGCGCCTGCTCTGCTCGGCCGAATATCCGACATGGGCGGAGCTGCGGCACTTCCTGGACCATGGGTCCGCGACCCGGGCGCTGCGCCGCGACGCCGACCTCAACGCGCTCCACTGGGCCACGACCCGCGACTCCCGCACGGCTGCCGCGGCCAGGCCGGAGCGCATCATGGCCTTCGCCATCGACCATCGGATGCAGCTTGAAACCATGGCCGACGAGGCCGGTGCCCCGCGCGAGCGCATCCGCGACCTCAAGCTCCTCGCCGTCGAGGCCGCGGCTCGCGTGGCCGACGGGCGCCCCGGCTTCGGCATGCTGATCGACGGCACCTATGGCCGGGAAGCCCTGTTCCGCGCCTCCGCACTGCCGTTCTGGATCGGCCGGCCGGTGGAGTTGCCGGGTTCGCGCCCGCTCGATTTCGAGGGCGGCGGTTCGCTGGCCGCCAAGCTGATCGAATGGCCGGTCGACCAGACCATCAAGTGCCTGTGCTTCATGCATCCCGACGACGCCACCGAGCTCCGCGACCGGCAGGAGCGCGAGTTGCTGCGCCTGCAGGACGCCGCCCGGACGGTCGGCCGCGAATTGCTGGTCGAGATCATCGCGGGCAAGCACGGCGCCTTGCACGACGCCACTCTGGCCCGCGTAATCGCCCGGCTCTACGGCATCGGCCTGCGCCCGGACTGGTGGAAGCTCGAAGGCCAGCCCTCGCCCACCGCTTGGTCGGCCGTGGCGGCGACGATCCGCCGGCACGATCCGCGCTGCCGCGGCATCATGCTGCTCGGGCTCGACGCCCCCGCGGACGAATTGGCCCAGGCCTTCCGTTCGGCTGCCGACTGCGACATGGGCAAGGGCTTCGCGGGGGGCCGCACCATCTTCGGCGAGCCGGCCCGCGCCTGGCTCGGCGGCCGGATGAGCGACGACGAGGTCGTCGCCCGCATGGCGGAACGCTTCGGCGGCCTGGTCGAGACCTGGACGCGGTTCCGGCCGGCCGTCTGAAAGCAAGGGCGACAAAGGGAGGACCGCATGGGCACGATCCGCTTGACGGCCGCGCAGGCCATGGTGCGCTACCTCGCGGCGCAGGTGACGGAGGTCGACGGCGCCCGCGTGCCGCTCTTCGCCGGCATGTGGGCGATCTTCGGCCACGGTAACGTGTCGGGCATGGGCGAGGCGCTGCAGGGCGCCCGCGACGTGCTTCCGACCTTCCGGGCCCACAACGAGCAGGGCATGGCCCATGCCGCCATCGCCTTTGCCAAGGCCAGCCGCCGCCGCCGCATGATGGCCTGCACGACCTCGATCGGCCCCGGCGCCACCAACATGGTGACGGCCTGTGCCCTGGCCCACGTCAACCGCCTGCCCGTGCTGCTGATCCCCGGCGACGTCTTCGCCACGCGGCGGCCCGACCCCGTGCTCCAGCAGGTCGAGGACTGGGGCGACGGCACGGTGTCGGCCAACGACTGCTTCCGCCCCGTATCGCGCTACTTCGACCGCATCACCCGGCCCGAGCAGATCGTGCCGGCGCTGGAACGCGCCATGACGGTGCTGACCGACCCGGCCGAATGCGGGCCCGTGACCCTGGCCTTCTGCCAGGACGTGCAGGCCGAGGCCTGCGACTACCCGCAAGCGTTCTTCGCCGAGCGGATGCGGCGCTTGCGCCGTCCCCCGCCCGACGCCGCGGAACTGGAAACCGCGGCGGCGGTCCTGCGCGGCGCCAGCAAGCCCGTGATCGTGGCGGGCGGCGGCGTGCTCTATGGGTCGGCCGAGGGCCAGCTCGCCGCCTTCGCCGAGCGGCACGGCATGCCGGTGGTCGAGACCCAGGCCGGCAAGTCGTCTCTGCCGGACAGCCACGCCTGCGCCATGGGCGCCGTGGGAGTCACCGGCACGGGTGCCGCTAACGCGCTCGTGCGCGATGCCGACGTGTTGCTGGCGGTCGGCACCCGCCTCGCCGACTTCACCACCGGTTCGGCGGCGCTGATCGGCGGCCCGGCCGCCAGGATCGTCATGCTCAACGTGCAGGGGTTCGACGCCGGGAAATACGGCGCCGTGCCCCTGGTGGCCGACGCGGCCGTGGGCCTCGACGCACTGACGAACGCACTCGGCCGCTATCGTGCGCCGTCGGCCTGGACCGACCGGATGGCGGACGAAAAGGCGCGCTGGGGCGACACGGCGGCGGGCTTCACCGGCCCGACGGAGGCCGAACGCCCGTCCGACGCCCAGGTGATCGGTGCCGTGCAGCGGGCCGGCCACCCATCCGACGTGGTGGTCTGCGCGGCCGGTGGGCTGCCGGGCGAACTCCACAAGCTGTGGCGCTCCGGCGAGGCGCTCGGCTACCACCTCGAATACGGCTATTCCTGCATGGGCTACGAGATCGCCGGCGGCATCGGGGTCAGGATGGCCCTGCCCCATCGCGAGGTCATCGTGATGGTGGGCGACGGCTCCTACCTCATGCTGAACTCGGAGATCGCCACCTCGGTGATGTTGGGCGTGAAGCTCACCATCGTGCTGCTCGACAACGGCGGCTACGGCTGCATCAACCGGCTGCAAGGGGAATGCGGCGGCGCGCCCTTCAACAACCTGCTGGCCGACACGCGCCACGAGGCGCTGCCGGCCATCGATTTCGTGGCCCATGCCCGGAGCCTCGGCGCCGAGGCCCGCAAGGTGTCGGGCGTCGCCGAACTCGAATCGACCTTGACGACGTCACGCTCGAGGACAGTGACCCAGGTGATCCTGATCGACACCGACGCCGGTCCCTCGACCGCGGCCGGCGGCGTCTGGTGGGACGTGCCGGTACCGGAAGTATCGGCGCGCCCGCAGGTCGAGACGGCCCGCCGTCACTACGAAGCCAAGCAGCGGACCCAGCGTTTCGCCAACTGAGGCGCTCAACGGGACGGAACATATGCCTCTTCGCATCGGCGCCAACCCGATCGGCTGGACCAACGACGATCTCCAGGAGATCGGCGGCGACACCCCGCTCGAGACCTGCTTGGCGGAAGCCAGGCAGGCCGGCGTCGAAGGCATGGAACTCGGCCACAAGTTCCCGCGCGAGCCCGAGGCGCTCAAGGCGGCGCTCGAACCCCACGGCCTCGCCTGCGTGGCCGGCTGGCACTCGATCGCGCTGCTCAACCGCTCGGCCCGCGAGGAGTTCGACCTCGCCAAGCCCCACCGCGACCTGCTGCGCGCCATGGGCACGGATGTGTTCATCGTGGCCGAGACGTCGAACTGCATCCACGGCCGGCGCGACGTGCCGCTGTCGCGGCGGCCGAAGCTCGCGGACCCCGAGTGGGCCGGCTACGGCGCCCGGATCACCGAACTCGCGGAACTCCTGGCCGCCGAGAACCTGCGCCTCTGCTACCACCACCACATGGGCACGATCGTCGAGACGGAAGCCGACATCGCCGCCTTCATGGCCCATACGCGGCATCCTGCGATGCTGCTGCTCGACACGGGCCACGCCACCTGGGGCGGCTCCGACCCTGCCGCCCTCGCCCTGCGCTACCGCGACCGTATCGGCCATGTCCACGTGAAGGATGTGCGCGGCGCCGTGATGGAGCGCGCGAGGCGGGAGGACTGGAGCTTTCTCGACGCCGTGCTGGGCCAGGGCCGCGACCTCGGCATCTATACCGTGCCGGGCGACGGCACTGTGGACTACCCGGCCGTGTTCCGGGCGCTGCCGAACTATTCCGGCTGGGTCGTGATCGAGGCCGAGCAGGACCCCGCAAAGGCCAACCCGCTCCGCTACGCCACTTTGGGGGTCGCCAAC
This sequence comes from uncultured Lichenihabitans sp., assembly GCA_964249275.1. Classification (GTDB taxonomy): domain Bacteria; phylum Pseudomonadota; class Alphaproteobacteria; order Rhizobiales; family Beijerinckiaceae; genus Lichenihabitans. The sequence goes on along the minus strand of CAXUCF010000128.1, from coordinate 2,590 downwards.
CTCAAGCGCTTCCTCACCGAGGCGGGGTTGCGGTAAGCTCGGCGCCCTGATCCGACCTGATCTCGTCAGGCCGCGAGGCTCCCGGCCACGCGACCCCTATCGCAGTAAGGGCGATGCGGCTTGGCCAAGTGGCGGCACATCGATCAGGTATATGCAACGTGTTGGAGACAGCATGGCCTCAGCACCCAAGCCCTCCCGATCGAAGGTGCGGGACCGTCGTGCTCGTCTGCGCGCACAGGGACTCCGCCCCATACAGATCTGGGTGCCGGACGTGCGCGCATCGGCCTTTCGGGCCGAGGCTGAGCGCCAGTCGCTCGCCGTCGCGGCGAGTGATCAATCCAGCGCCGACCAGGCGTTCATCGATGGCGCTTCGGTTTGGGGCGAGGACAATACTGGCCACATCCGAGGCGACGCGTGAGGCGGAACGACATCTGGACGGTCTCGGACCGGGACTACGCCGGCAAACCGCGTCCCGCCGTGATCGTGCAAGACGACAGTTTTCCTGGGACGACGTCGATCAGCATCTGCGCGTTCACGACCGACCCGACCGAAGCGCCTCTCTTCCGCGTCTCGGTCGAGCAGAATGACGGCAACGGCCTTCACACCGCCTGCCGGTTGATGGTGGACAAGATCGCCACCGTCCCGAAAGCAAGGCTCGGTGTTCGCATTGGACGATGGGGCGACGAAGACGCCTTGCGCCTCAATCGGGCCTTCCTGGTCTTTCTGGGCCTCGCAGGTTCCGCGAGGGACGTCTCTCGGCTGAAGCCGTCATTGCTTTCGTTGGCCCCGAGTCGACCTCGCCCGTTAGCCGGTATGGAAGAATTAACGGGGACGCTAGCCTAGGATAACTGGCAGGCCGTCAACATGCAGGATATCTCGCCGAGTTCTACGAGTTAAGTGCCCCCTAGCCTTCAAGGTAACGCCATTTCTGAACCTGGGATCAGCTTTCAACTCCTGATAATTTTCAAACGTAGCATAACATGTTACCTGTTTGCCGCGACGCGACATGATTACAAAAGAACGGCTAGGGTCATTGGTTACATCAACAGTTCCGAACTCTTCCACTGGCCTAGACTCGGCCGCGCGAAACGCCCTGTTGATGACGCCACCAGCCTTTTCACTCACAAAGAGGTGAGCAAATTTATTTCCCTGATTTGCACTAAATAAAACCGAACTCAGTTGATTCTCTTCCGTCGGAATTACCGGCTGTACTCGGTCCAGAAGAGAAAATCTCTCCTCCACAAGAGAGTCTTCGATTGACCCTCGCTCAGCTTGGAAGATTATCTCTTCCATTTCGTCGAAAAATGCATCTCTCTGCAGGGAAAATTGCTCATTGACCACCGCAATATCCATGTCTTGTCCTCTGATTTTCCGCTCGACATTCGTTTTATTTACAGTCGGTGTCTGGATATTGATCACTAGGCTACTGAAAACAGGTTCAGATATATTGAAATCGAATGTAGCCGTCTTCGATCCCAACAACACAATGGGGCTGAGGATATTTCTAACTGCCTCATGAGTGCTATCAATGAGCTGTTTGAATTGACTAAATCTCATAATTTCTCTCTTCAGACCTAACCCTTGATAGTCAACAGAGAAGAAGGCATTCAGTTGATCTAGAGAATCCGGAACAAACTCGTGTGTCCGATGGAGAGAGGTGTTTTTTTCCGGCAGAAAATACTCCGGCAGTTCGTCCTTTTGGCAAACCCAGTACCGATGGATCGAAAGATTTTCCTTGGTTTCGACTATCCAAAAGAAGTCCCTGTTGAAAGCGGAGCGAACAGATATCTGTCCAGCATCTATCAGGTTGACCAAATCACTGTCAATCTGGGTAACAACAAACAAATCTGACTCTTCAAGGCCGTCTATTTTCACGAAAAATGCTTCCATAAACCCGAAATTCGCGGAAAAAATCAGCGGGCCATCATATTCGTAAAGCACCTTCGTAGGCGTGATACGACCAGATGCGTGGTTTGAGGGGTTTGTCAGACTCCACATTTCAGGAGCCTTTTGGGATAGGGCTAAGCACAACACTGAAACGAGGCGATACATCGACTCGCTGGTCTTTCCAGAACGTCACATGATCCGTCTGAGTTGTCGGAGTTGGCCTCACTTCTCCATCCGGAGGCAAAAGCCTGCCTTCCGCGACGTATCCCTTGCGGAAAAACGGTATGATCCTTCTGCCGTGCTCAGCAGCCGCTAAGCTCGACCAAACGGAACACCCCCAGCACTCACAAACGGCTGGATCTCGATTGGGTTTATTCGTTTCCACGTCCGATAAAAAGTGATGTGCCTCAATTGGCAATACATGAATGAACCTGAACGCGGTCATGTCGGCAGGCGTAGCTTGGCTGGGCGGGCACCCCTTTGGCCTGTTTGCGTGATACTCATAGGTCAACACACCACTCCCGATCGGATGGCGAAATTAAGGCATGTTAGGCTAACCGTACCAACCAAGCAAGAACATTGGACTTAGGGCCGGGAGTTAGCGCAAGCCTCCCGACCCTAACCCCATGGGCCTGGGGCTAGATGGCCTGTGGCGGTTGCGCAATAATGGCGGACCCACAGGACCCACCATGCCCCAGTCCCC
>CAXUCF010000127.1:2457-13779 GCA_964249275.1 uncultured Lichenihabitans sp. | reverse complement strand
CGCTGGAGCAGATGATGGGCCAGGTGCAGTGGGGCGCGCTCGACATTCTGGTCGGTTTCGATGCGTGCGCGCTCGATCTCGAGCCGGGCGGCGATCTCCGCCGTCTCGAACAACTTGCGCTTTTCGACCTCGAGCGCCTCGAGCAGACGCTCGCGCCCGACGCGTGCTTCATCGAGCGTGCGATCGCGCGCCACACGAGCGCGCTCGACCGCCTCCTCGGAGGAGATCTCGGCCTGACGCCGCTCGGCCTCGACCTGAGTCACCTCCATGGCTTTGGTCGCGAGCGCGATCTCGCGTTCGCGCTCGGCCAGCTCGATCGCTTGGCGCCGGCTTACCTCCAACTCCTCCTGGGCCTGCTGCCGGCCGATGCGCTCCCGCTCCACCGCAAGGCCGCGCATGATCTCGTCGCGTTCGGTCGCTTCCCGGCTCTCCAGCTCGGCCGCCTCTATGACGCGGCGACGGGCGATTTCACGCTGCTGGATTTGCTCATCCTTGGCGGTTCGAACCTCGGCGAGGCTCCGCTCCTGGGCGATGCGCGCCCTTTCCGTGGCTTCGCTCGCCTCGATCTGCGCCTGCTGGGCCTCGTGCTCGCGCAACGCACGCTCGCGCACCAGTTCGGTCCGCTGCACGGCGCGGCGGATCTCGACCTCGCGCTCCTGCTCCAGCCGCGCATATTCGCCTTCGCGATCGATCTCGAGCGAGCGGCGCTCCGAATCGAGGTTCTGGTTTCGTATCGCCAGGATCGTGTCCTGTTCGATCTGGTTGCGCATCTTGCGCCGCGTCTCGATGATCTCGGTGAGCTGCGTTAGTCCCTCGGCATCGAAGGCGTTGGACGGATCGAAGTGCTCGAGCCGGGTCTGGTCGAGATCGACCAGCGAGACGGTTTCGCATTCGAGTCCATTGAACGCGAGCACCTCGGCCGCCAGTACGCGGACCCGTTGCATGAAGGCGTTGCGCTGCTCGTGGAGTTCCTCAAGCGTCATTTCCGCCGCGGCCGCGCGGAGCGACGAGGCGAACTTGCCTTCGAAGAGGTCGCGGATGCCATCCGGCATCATGGCGCGGCGGCCGAGGGTCTGGGAGGCGAGCGCCACCGCTTCACGGGTCGGGGCGACGCGAAGGAAGAACTCGGCGATGAGATCGACCCGCATCCGGTCTCGCGTGATCAGCGCGTTGCCCTGCCCGCGTCGCACTTCGATCCGCATCACGTTCATGTTGACCGGCGACACTTCGTGGAGCACCGGCACCACGAAGGCACCGCCGTTGATCACCACCCGCTCGCCGCCGAAGCCCGTGCGCACGAAGGCGGTCTCTTTCGTCGAGCGACGGTAGAGCCAGCGCAGCAGATAGACGGCGATCACCATCACGACCGCCGCGACGATCAGCCAGAGGATCACGGCTCCCAGAATTTGCGTTCCCATGTGCTGTCCCCCTTCGTGTCGTTTAGATCGCTGGTCGAAGCCTCCATGCCGGGCCGGGTGCGAAGCCCCGAACCGAAGGACGCACCGCGGCGGTGCCCCCTTCGACTCGCCGCTTGTGGCGCCGGCTTGGAACGGGATCGGTCGGGAAGTCCTCGCCGTTGTCTAGTTTCGGTTCAGTGCCTTGAAGCGTCGGGTCTGCTCGGTCACGGCGCGCTCGGTCGGCAGCCGCTCCATCGAGGAGGCACCGTAGAAGCCGTGGCAATTTTCCGTGCGGTCGAGCACGTATTGGGCGTCGTCCGGCTCGGCCACGGGGCCGCCATGGATGAGCACGATGATGTCGCGGCGGACCCGCATGGCGGCTTCGGCCCAGTGTCCGGCCAGGGCGGGGCAGTCCTCGAGCTTGGTCGCGGTGCCGGCGCCGATCGCACCGCCGGTCGTCAGGCCGAAATGGCAGACGATGATGTCGGCCCCGGCTTCCGTCATGGCGACCGCCTCGTCCTCGTTGAAGACATAGGGTGTCGTCAGAAGGTCCTTGCGGTGCGCCATCGCGATCATGTCGACCTCGAGCCCGTAGGACATCCCGGTCTCCTCGAGGTTGGCGCGGAACAGGCCGTCGATGAGGCCGACGGTCGGGAAGTTCTGGACACCCGAAAACCCCATGCGCTTGAGGTCGTCGAGGAAGGGGTCGAAAAGGCAGAACGGGTCGGTGCCGTTGACGCCCGCCAGCACGGGCGTGTTCGGCACGACGGGCAGTACCTCGGTCGCCATGTCGCGCACGATTTCGTTGGCGTTGCCGAAGGCCAGCACCCCAGCGAGCGAGCCGCGGCCGGCCATGCGGAAGCGCCCGGAATTGTAGATCACGATCAGGTCGATGCCGCCGGCCGCCTCGCACCTGGCCGAGAGGCCGGTGCCGGCGCCGCCGCCGATGATGAGTTCCTTGCGCGCGACCATCCCCTGGAACTTGTCGAGAAGAGCGCGGCGCTCGAAGCGTGGCATCGTCAGGCTCTCTTGCGAAGGGGGGCCGCCACGTCGCGGAACGCGCCGGCGAGCGCCGCCGCGAAGGCCGGGTCGTTGATGTGGGCGGGCACGCGGATCACGCGCCGCTGGCTCGTCGTCGACACCGTCGTCTCAATGGCTTCGAACAAGGCCCGATCGGCCTCGAGATCGTGGAAAGGCTGGCCAGGAGCATCGAGCGCCGAGACGCCGCCCTCCGGAATGAGGAACCGCACCGGCCCCAGCATGCGGTTCAGACGTTCGCCGATCCAGCGGCCGATCGCGGCGTTCTCGTCCCGCGCGGTGCGCATCAGGGTGATGTTGGCGTTGTGCACCACGAGATTGCGGCCTCGAAAGCGCTCCGGCACCGTGTCGCGCGAGCCGAAGTTCACCATGTCGAGCGCGCCGCATGAGCCGACATAGGGCAGGCCGTGCCGCGTGAAGGCGCCGAACCGGTCGGCGTGGGCCGGGAAGACGCCGCCGACCAGGAGATCCGCTACCTCGGTGGTGCTGACATCGATGGCACCGACCAGGAGCCCTGCATCCGCGAGCGCTTCCATGGACTGCCCGCCCGTGCCGGTAGCATGGAACACGAGGCAGTCGTAGGTCTCATCGAGATCGGCCGCGATCGCCTGGACGCACGGGGTGGTGACGCCGAACATCGTCAGGCCGACCGAGGGTTTGGCGCGGGCCATCGTGGCCCTGCGTTGGGCGGCTGTCGGCGCCCGCGCGATCATCCCGGCCAGGGCGTGGGCGCCGTTCGCCAGCACCGTCTCGGTGATCGTGTTGAGGCCTTGGATGTCGGCGACCGAGTACATCATCGTGATGTCGGTCGGGCCGACGTAGCGCCCCACCTCTCCCGACGCGACGGTCGAAACCATGACCTTGGGGATGCCGACGGCCAAGCGTCGCATTCCGGCCGTGGCGAGCGACGTGCCGCCGGAACCGCCGGCCGAGATCACGCCGCCGACATCGCGCTGGCGGCTCATCCATGCCGCGAAAGCGTCCGCCATGGCCGCGACCGACTGGCCGCGGTCGCTCCCGAATACCCGTGCTGCGCCGCGCGGATGAGCGTTGGCCACCTCTTGCGGCGAAACGTCGGCGCTCGACGGCTTGCCCGAGGTCGAGAGGTCCACGGTCCGGGTGGCGAGGCCGAGGTCGCGCAGGCGGTCACGGATGAACTTGAGTTCGCGGCCTTTGGTGTCGAAGGTTCCGACAACGAGTGCCGTCCGCCCGGCCTGTTCGCCGATCGGCATGGCAAAGACGGCCGCGGCGGGTTCGGCCTCCGCGCTCGGCGCCCGGGCGGTCTCGATCGGCGCCGAGCGGACGCTGCGTCCAAGCTCCCGGTCGGACAGCGCCCACCGGTTCGGCAAGGAGGTGACGGTCCGATAGCCGCCCTCCCCGCTCCCGACCCCGATCACGCCACCCTGACGGGCCACTTGGAACACTTCGCCGACCCGAGCACGGGCGCCTGCGGTTTCCGCCGGCGACACCAGCGCTTCGGGGTCCTCGGCATGCCGGCCGACGCCCAGCAGTTGCTGCTGCAGGCCACGGTCGGCCGCGAGCACGGCGGAGCGCATCAGCCGGTGGATCTGGCCGTTGACCATGATCCCGACCGTGCCGGCCACACGGGTGGCGACGCCGATGTTCTGCTCGATGACCAGGACCGCGAGTTCGCCCTGCTGGCCGAGCGTGACCAGCATCTCGGCCACCTGGTCGACGATGATCGGCGCCAGCCCCTCGGTCGGCTCGTCCATGACGAGCAGGCGCGGGTTGCCGAGGAGCGCCCGACCGATCGCCAGCATCTGCTGCTCGCCGCCCGAGAGGGCGCCTCCCCCGTTGGCGCGACGCTCGGCGAGCCGCGGGAAGACGCCGTAGACGCGGTCGACTGTCCAGGCGGCTTCTCGTCCGCCGCGCTGGGCCAGACGCAGGTGCTCGTCGACCGACAGGCTCCGCCACACGCGCCGGCCTTGCGGGACATAGCCGATGCCGAGCTTCGAGACTTGGTGCGGCTCGAGGCTCGAGATCTCGCGACCCGTCAGCGCGATCGAGCCCGAACGGGCACGCTTCAGCCCCATGATCGTATTGCAAAGCGTGGTCTTGCCCATGCCGTTGCGGCCGACGATCGACAGGATACCCGTCTCGAGCGTCAGGTTGACCCCCTGAATGGCATGCGACTCGCCGTAATAGACCTGCAGGTCGCGGATCCGCAGGATCGCCTTGGCTGCGCCCCGCGCCTCGGTCCGAGCAGAGCCGTCAGCCATGCCCGCCTCCCAAGTAGATGGCCTGCACCTGCGGATCGTTTTCGATCTCCTCGGGCGTGCCTTCCTTGAAGATGCGCCCGTTGTGCATCATCGTGACACGTTCGGAGACCCGCAGCGCGACGTCGAGGTCGTGCTCGATGATGACGTAACCGATATGGGCCGGCAGCGAGGTCAGGATCGCGACGAGGTCGCGCCGCTCGGTGGGTGACAAGCCGGCCGCGGGTTCGTCGAACAGGATGAAGCGAGGGGCGCCCGCGAGCGCCAGCGCGATCTCGAGCTGGCGTTGCTGCCCGTGGCTGAGTTCCCGCACCGTGCTGGCGCGAATCGCATCGAGCTTGACGGCGGCGAGGATGCGCTCCGCCTGCGCCATCACGGCGTCGTCGCGCCGAGCCCGCATCAGCGAAAACCGACGTCGCGAGACGCCGCGACACGCGAGATAGACATTGTCGAGCACGCCAAGCGAGCCGAACAGCAACGAAATCTGGTAGGTGCGCCGCAGCCCCCGCCGGATGCGCTCCTGTGCGGGCAGGCTTGTCACATCCTCGCCGAAGAAGCGGATTGAGCCGCTCGATGGCTGGAAGTCACCCGTGATCGTGTTGAACAGCGTCGTCTTGCCGGCGCCGTTCGAGCCCAGCACGGCCCGGCGCTCACCGGCCCGCACGAGGAGGTCGATGTCGGCGAGCGCCGTCAGGGCGCCGAACCGCCGGCCCACGCCGCGCAATTCGAGAGCATAGGCTCCCGTATCGCCCAAGGAGGATCCGGCGGTGACCGACATGGCTTTGGCTCAGCCTCCCAGGCTCACTTGCAGTCCGGATTGTCGCGGCTTGCCGCGCCGCGCTTCACGAAATCGGCTTCGGGCTCGCCGAGGGTCTCGTCCACATTCTTGGCGATCGAGACGACCTTGTTGAGCAGGTCGCCATTGGCGCCTTCCGTGACTTCGGTCACGAAGATGTCGGCGATCGCGTTGCGGTTCTTGTCGAGCTTCACCGTGCCGGTCGGCGTCTCGAAGCTGAGCTTCGACAGCACGTCGCGGAACTTGGCCCCGCCGTCCGACAAATCGCCGTTTACCTCCTTCAGAGCCAGGAGGGCCGCCTTGGTGTTCATGTAATAGGCGTCGGCGAAGAGCGACGGCACCGGAAAGCCGTCCGGGAAGGCCTTGCGGTACTCGGCAACGAAATCCTTCCACTTGGGGTCGTCCCAGGTATCGGCGGTCGGGCCGGCCGAGGGCATGCCGACGACGGCCTTGCGCTGCTGGCCCTTGGCGCCGAGCACGGTCTGGTCGGCGGTGATCGAGCCGCCGATGAGCGGCAGGGTGCCGCCGGCCTGTTGGTACTGCGTCAGGAAGTTGATGGCGTCGGCCCCGCCGAGCACCACCATGATGGCGTCGACATCGTCGGGAAGCGCCGCGATCACCGAGGAGAAATCCTTGTTGCCGATCGGCACCCAGGCCTTCGCCGGGACATGGCCGCCCAGTTTGCAGAAGGGCATCATGAAGCCCTCCACCTGACTATAGGGGAAGGAATAATCCTCAGCGACGATCGCGACCTTCTTGTAGCCCTTGGTCTTGTAGATGTACCCACCGAGACCGGCCATCCATTGCACGCCGTCGGTGTTGAAGCGGAAAAAGTTCGGGGCCGGACCGAACAGCGTGGTTTCCTGCGCGGCCGACGAGCCGTTGAGGAACGTCACCTTGGGTTGCGTCTTGGCATAGTCCTTGACTGCGATCCCCTCCGAGCCGGACAGCGGCCCGATCAGCACCTGCACGCCGTCCTGTTCGACGAGCTTGCGGGCCGCCTTTACGGCGCTCTCCGGCGAGGCATCCGACGAGCCCTTGACGACCTCGATCTTCTTGCCCGCAACCGTGTAGTCGACCTCCTTCAGGGCCAGTTCCATGCCGCGGAAGCCATCCTGACCGAGCACCGTGAAGGCGCCCTCGAGCGTCGCGAGGCCGCCCATCTTGATCGTGTCCTCGGCGCGGGCGGTACCGGCCAAGGCAAGGCTGACGAAAGCGGCTGCCGTCGCAAGCAGTTTCAGCTTGGTTGTCATGTTGGAGCTTCCTTCCCGATCATTTCTTGTCCTCCTCGTTTCAGTGCGGGGGTCCGCGCGGGGAGGCTGCGCGCAGCGGATCGCTCGTCGCGACGGTGCTGAGCCTTTCGAACAGCCCGAGAAGACCGTCGGGCGACGCGAAGACGACGGCCAGAAACACTAGGCCGATCACCGTGTTGAACCGGTCCGGACTGATGAAGGCGACCGCGAAGTTCTGGAGCAGCACGAACAGCAGCGCACCCAGAAAAGCACCGATCGGGCGCTTGATCCCGCCCACCACCGCCACCACGAGGCTGTCTACCGCGGCCGACACGCTCACCGAACCCGGCGAGATCTGGCTGTTGAACCACACCATCAGCACGCCGGCCGTCGACGCGATAACGCCGGCCAGGAAGAAGGCGAAGATCCGATGCGCCGCTACGTTGAAGCCGATCGCGCGGACACGGCGTGGGTTGTCCCGCACCGCCTGCAGGCTCAGGCCGAAGGTCGAGCGCTCGGCATAGACCGTCGCGGCATAGAAGAAGAGGGCAACCGCCAGGCTCAGATAGTAGAACGGCACCGGATCATGCAGGTAGATGCCGAACACCGTCGGCGGTTCGACCCCGTGGAACCCATTGAAGCCGTTGAACAGCGCGTAGTTCTGGCGGACGAAATAGAAGAAGGCGGTGGCGATCGCGAGCGTGATCATGATCGTGTAGATGCCGGCCGTTCGCACGGCGAGCGCCCCGATCAGGGTCCCCGCGACCGAGCCGAGCAGGATCGCGACCGGGGCGGCCAGCCACCAGGGCCAGCCGAGCCCCATGACGTCCGAGCCGTTGTGGCCGAGGATCGCGACTGTGTAGCCCGCTATGCCGGCGACCGTCATCTGCGCGAGACTGACCATGCCGCCGTAACCGCCCAGCACCATGACCGAGAGCGCGATGGTGCCGAGCACCAGGGCATAGCCGCCGATCTGGAAGGTGAAGAAGGGCGAGGCGAAGAGCGGAAAGGCAAGCAGCGCAATTGCGCCGAACACATGCAGGACATCGTTCGACGATGCCGCACGGGTCGGATCCGCGGCGGGCGAGAGGCCGGCGTCAAGGCTCGTCATACCGGCCGCCCCAGGATGCCTTGCGGGCGCGCGGCCAGGACCACCACCATGATGACGAAGGTGAGAACCACGCCGTAGGTTGGGAAATATGCGAGGCCGATCTGCTCGGCCAAACCGATGAGCAGCGCCCCGATCGCGGCGCCCGTAATCGAGCCCATGCCGCCCACGATCACGACGACGAGAGAAGCCAGCAGATAGCGGACGTCCTCGCCTGGCGCGATCGACAGTGCCGTCCCGCCGATCACCCCGGCCAGACCCGCGAGCCCGGCCCCGATCGCGAACACCGTCGCAAAGACGACGTGGACGTTGACGCCCGTGGCCGACAGCATGCCGCGATCGTCGACCCCTGCCCGGATCATCATGCCGACGCGGGTCTGGTTGAGAAACAGCCAGAGCGCGATACCTATGGCGACCGCCATGGCGAGCACGGCCAGGCGGTAGAGCGGATACATCATGAAAATGGGCGCGCCGTTCGACTTCAGGGCCGTGACGATCGGCGTCGCGACCGCCCCGTCGAGCCAGGACGGCGCCGTGAACTGGTAGGTATTGCCGGAGAACCCCGCCAACATCAGATCGGCGGCCACGATCGAGATACCGATGGTCACCAGCGTCTGGCGGAGATCATCGCCCTCCATCCGGCGGAAGATCAGCACCTGCATGAGAATGCCGACGACGGCCGTCGCCAGGAAACCAGCCGCAACGCCGATCAGCCAATAGCCGCTCCATTCGGCGGCCGCGTAGCCGATGTAGGCACCGAACAGGTAGAGAGAGCCGTGCGCCAGGTTGACGTTGCGCATCAGCCCGAACACCAGGGTAAAACCGCTCGCGACCAGGAAATAGAGTCCGGCCAACGTCACGCCGTTGAACAGCGTGTTGACCAGCACCTTCTTGGGGCCGAGCACCGCGATCAGCCACGCCGGCCAGATGGCCAGAAACAGCCAAAGCACCAGCGCGGTCAGGATCGCGCACGGGACGGTGACGGCCGGGTTCTTCATGACCTGCCGATCCGGGTCGACGCCCGCTGGGACCCGCCGGTCCCCTCCTCCTCGCGAGCGGGAGGCAAGGGCGCGGAGCCGTCGAGCCACTGGAACAACGGGATCATGCGTTCTCTTGGCATGGGCCAGGTCAGCCTCTGAAGCCGTCCTCGACGTCAGGCGATCAGTCGCCGGCGCTGTTCCTGCATCTGCGGACGCTTGTGGAACTTCCCGTCCTTCATGATGGCGAGAAGACGATCCTGTTCCTGCAGGACGCGGACGTTGGCGATCGGGTCGCCGTCGACCAGGATCATGTCGGCGAGATACCCTTCCTTCACCTGACCGAGTTCGTCGCCCATTCCCATGATCTGGCCGCCGAATTTCGTGGCCGCGAGGACGGCTTCCATGGGTGAGAAGCCGAGGAGATCGACGAAGTATTCGATGTCCTTGGCGTTGGTGCCCTGGGGCGTCCACGCGAAACCGTAGTCGCCGCCGATGAGGATGCGGATGCCGCGGCGATGCATCTTCTTCATGCTGTCGATCGCCATTTCGAGCTCGCGCTCGTAGAGCATCGCGGTCGGCGAGCCCGGCTTGATGCCGTAGTCGCCGGCATGTTTGGAGGTGCGGACCAGCCAGGCGAGGCCCGGCGCCACGAAATGCCGGTCCTTGGCGGCTTCCAGCATGTCGAGCGCTTCCTCGTCGGCGAAGGAGGCGTGATAGATGTTCTGGATGCCGTGCCGAACGCATTGTTTCACGGATTCGGACGAGCGGGCATGGGCGGCGATGACCTTGCCGCGCATGCGCGCTTCCTTGCACGCCATCGCGACCTCTTCCTCGGACATCGGCGTGTCCTCGGCGCGGGTGCCGGTGATTTCCTCGCCCGAAAGGTTGAGCTTGATCGAGTCGACGCCGTATTTGATCAGCGTCCGCACCGTGCGCCGCACCTCTTCGGGGCCCGAGACCACGATGCCGAGGTTCAGTCCTTCATGCGGAATATGGCTCGGGGCGGAGTCGCCGAGCCCGCCGACCGTGGTGATCTCCGGCCCGGCCGCCGTGTAGCGCGGCCCCGGCAAGCGACCGGCATTGATGAAATTGCGGATCACGACGTCGAGGCGGGGCTTGGCGGCGGCTGCGCCGCGGCCGGCCGTGAAGCCTGCATCGAGGACCAGCTTGGCCATCTCGGCCGTCACCAGGATGTGCTCCTCGGGCGGCATCATCTGAATGGGATCGATGCCGGGTGCGTTGTTCCAGGAGAGATGCAGGTGGGCATCGATCATGCCCGGCATCAGGGTCGCGCCCATGCCGTCGATCGTCGTGGCACCGCCCATGCCGCTCACCGCCGAAGAACTGAAGCGCGAGCCGCCCCCGCGCGTGACCTGCTTGATCCGGTTGCCCTGCACCAGAACTTCACCAGTGTAAGGGTACTCGCCACTGCCATCGAGGATGCGCACGTTGGTGAACAGCACCGTCTCGGATTGCCGCCCGTTGCCCGACCAACTCGGGCCGTAGTTCCCGTTGTCCGCCATCGCGTCCTCCCGTGCCGTTCACAAGGTCCCATGAGCCACGGCCGTCGTCCCTCTGGCGGGGACGTAAGCGGCGGGCACGCGTCTTAGAAAATCACGCAGCTTCTCGCTGCACTCGGCCGGCTTCTCGATGGTCAGCCAATGGCCGCTACGGTCCAGCACGAAGACGCTCGCACCTTTGAGCCGCTCTGCCAAGGCGCGGGCCGTGCTGGCCGGGGCAGTCCCGTCGGAATCGCCCGCCACCAGCAAAGCCGGTGCGGCGATCAACCTGGCGTCCACCGCCCGCGCCTTGGCCAGCGCCTCGCAATGGCCGGCATAGCCGTTCGGATCCTGCCGCATGATCGACTCGCGCACGAAAGCGACCGCTGCCGGCCGCGACGTCCGGGTCTCAGCCGACAGGCCGTTGACGATCTGATCGGCGATCCCCGCCATGCCTTCGCTCCGGGCGAGGCGCGCCCGGCCGGCAAGCCCCGTCCGCATAGCCTCGGGCGGCTCGGTCAAGGCGCCGAACAAGGTCAGCGACGCTACGAGGTCCGGTCGGCTCGCCGCCACGGCCTGGCAGACGACCGTCCCCATCGAATGGCCGACGAAATGGGCCCGGCCGACGCCGAGGGCGGCAGCCGCCCGGGTCACAGCGTCGGCGAAACCCTCGATCGAGGGCGTCGCGTGGCCGGCCGGGGAACGCCCGGCACCGGGCAGATCGACCCGGATCACCCGAAAATCGCGCAAAGCCTCCATTTGGGGCTGAAAGGTGTTCGAGGTTCCGCCGAGCCCATGCACCATGACGACCGGATCGCCGTCGCCGTCGATCTCCGCCACCATGCCGTCGATCGTGACGGTGCTCACGCGGCGATCTCCTCGAAGCGGTTCTCCAGCGCCCCGATGCCGTCGATCTCGACCCGCACCACGTCGCCATGCTTCAGGTAGCGCGGCGGATTCGTGCCGATGCCGACGCCGGCCGGTGTGCCGGTCGCGATGATGTCGCCGGGCTGCAGCGTCAGCCCGGCCGAGATC
>CAXUCF010000127.1:0-2447 GCA_964249275.1 uncultured Lichenihabitans sp. | reverse complement strand
GAGATCGTGGCGATGATGGTCGGAATATCGAAGATCAGCAGCCCGGTATTGGAGCTCTGCCGCAGGTCGCCGTTGACCAAGCAGCGGATTGCCGTGTCCCGCACGTCGATCTCGTCGCGCGTGACCGCGTAGGGACCCATCGGGCAGAACGTGTCCTGCGACTTGCCGACGAGCCACTGGCTGTAGCGCCCCTGCAGGTCACGCGCCGTGACGTCGTTTACGATCGTATAGCCCCAGACGTAGTCGAAGGCGTTTTCGGGATGAATGCCGCGTCCGGCCTTGCCGATGATGACGGCAAGCTCGGCTTCGTAGTCGATCGCTCTCGACACCGACGGGTCGATGCGCACGCGTGCCTGGGTGGCGACGACCGTTTCAGGCACTTTGGAGAATATGATGGGCTCTTTCGGGACCGCGCCCGCGGCCGCGCTCGAATCGAAGCCGCTCTGCGAGAATTCGTGGGCGTGCTCGTGGTAGTTCTTGCCGATGCAGAAGATGTTGCGGCGGGGTCGGGGGATGGGCGCCTCGAGGATGATGCGCGACAGAGGCATGGGGGTCAGCGTGGCGGGCCATGTTCCGTTGCGCTCGACGAGAGCCAGGATGCCACGTTCGGCCTCGTGGGCGGGAAGATCGAAGGTGGCGATCGTCTGATCCACGATGTCGACGAGGCCGACCCGGCGCTCGCCCGCGACCGAAAACGTCGCAATCCGCATCTCCGTCTCCCATCCTTGTGAGCCAAAAAGCCCATTGGCATAGTACTAGCGGCGCATTGGTCTTCTTACAAGTAGCGAACGCGCTTCGGTTCGCTCTCTGCACGACGGGTGTGGACGGGTAGCGGAGTGGCGTGCTAATTGGTCCATATTGGTCTACTTACGGTGAACATGCCCCGAGCTGTCGCTGCGGATATCGCAATGGCCCTGAAGACCCGGATCGAGGCCGGGGAATGGGCAGACAACCGTATCCCGCCCGAGCGGCAACTCGCGTCCGATTTCGGCGTAGCCCGCAACACGGTCCGGCGCGCGATGGCGTTGCTGAAGCAGAACGGCGCCGTGACGGGGCATGTCGGGCGGGGCACCTTCGTGCAAGATGATCGGCGAGCGCTGTCGACGGCCGTCCTGCGTATGCAGGGCGCGAGTCCCGCCGACCTGATGGAGATCCGGATCATGCTGGAGCCCGGCGCGGCCGGCCTCGCGGCCACCGGTGCCAGCGCGTCGGATATGGCGGCTGTCGACGACGCCCATCGCAGGGCCTGCGCGGCGTCGGACATGCCGGATTTCGAGCGCTGGGATGCCGAGTTCCATCATCGGATCGTCGCCTGCTCGCGCAACGATCTGCTGAATGAGTTCCACGATCTGCTCAGGGGTCTTCGCAACCAGAGCCCTTGGTTCGAGATGAAGCGTCGATGCTTTTCCGAAGAGCGTCGGCAGCACTACTGCGCGGAACACGCCGCCGTGCTGAAAGCGCTTCAACGCCGCGATCCTGACGGAGCGCACCGTATGATGCTGGCGCACCTACTTACCGTGCGTTTGAACATGCTGGGCCGTTAGTCAAAGGCGCGCGCTGCGCTTCTCTCACGCTGCGGTGCCGCGTATCTCGGACGATCGCCAGCAGCAGGATCAGCAAGCTCTCGCCGATTGATGGCGTAGGCTGTCGATGGTGCGTAGCATCTTGACGAGCGAGCGGGCGGCCGAGGCGATCGAGACTTCCAGCGCCCTCGGGCCGAGGAAGGGGAGGGCCGCGTCGCGTCGAGCCTCCGCTTGGTGCGCGCCGCCAGCATGATCATGCGAGAATTCGAGAGGGTCGATACGGTTGAGCGCAAGCCGTGTGGCGACGCGACGGACCTCCCGGACCGACCGGCGGATCAGGCCGAAGTTCGTATGCTCATCCGCGCCGGTTCTTTGGCGATGAGACGTGGATCGAGACCAACATGACGCGGCGTCAAGGCTGGTGCGCGCACGACATGATCCTGTCGGCGGCGCCGGCTTCTCGCGACGTCGAAGTCCGGCTGCTGCCGCTCCATCCCGGTAGTCCGGTCCAGCCGTGCAAGGTGACGTTCCGCCGCCATGCGCAAGACGGCATTGATCTGCGGCTTGGTGAGGAGGAAGCCGTCGTACGACGGGTCGTCGAGGAGCATAGCGGCGATCGCGTTCAGGTGGCTGCGAGCGACCGTGCAATCGGCTGCTCCCCGATGCCGAGGCTAAACGGGAAATGCGAACACGCCGGTGTTTCGGCGAGAGTCGCGGGAACACGCCACCGATAGACGGCGCCGCGGCGGCCGACGTTTGGGATGGAGGGCATCGAGAGGTCTCATGTGCACGATCATGTGCAGCAGGGACGCTCAGCGAGTCTCAGCCAAGAGAGCCTGATGAGGGTCTCCAATGACTTAGCGGGTCTATGGCTGGGGGACCTGGATTCGAACCAAGATTGACGGAGTCAGAGTCCGCTGTTCT
>CAXUCF010000126.1:0-13908 GCA_964249275.1 uncultured Lichenihabitans sp. | reverse complement strand
AACTTCGACATCTTGAGCGCGCTTGGCCACCTTGGCTGTAGTTGGCGGGCCCACGAATTCGAACAGACGTGATGGCCCGTAATACCCGCCTTCCATGGCTGCGGGCGAGGTGGCGGCAAAAAGAATGGGCAAGGCGCCGTCGGTTACAGACTGCGTGAAGAACGGCTTCACCGCGATCGAAAACAATCGTCCGGACAAGCTGTTCAACCCTGGTCCATTCGCGACCAGCTCGGTTCGGGCCATGCCGGGGTGGGCTGCAACGCTCATCAGGCCCCAGCCGCCCTTTTCGCTGCTTCGCTGCAGCTCGAACGCGAACAACAAATTGGCCAGCTTCGATTGACGATAGGCGTTGGCGGGAGAGTAGCGGCGCCGTTCATATTGAAGGTCGTCGAAATCGATACGGCCGCCCTTGTGCACCACGCTGCTGACGGTCACGACACGTGGTTCTCTTGCACCGAACAGCAACGGCAGCAGTCGCGCAGTGAGGGCGAAGTGGCCCAGGTAGTTTGTGCCGAACTGCAGTTCGAAGCCGTCGGCGGTTGTCGTGCGCCGCGGGGGGGCGGCGAGGCCGGCATTGTTGACGAGGAGATCGATGCGCCCGCCACGGGCGGTCATCCGGCCGGCAAAGTCCGCCACCGAGTCGAGACTGGCGAGGTCGAGTGCTTCGAACAAGACAGACGCTCGGGGGTGAGCGGCTCGAATGCGCTCGACTGCACGTTGGCCCTTTTCGGCGTTCCGTGCTGCGATCACCATTTCGCCCCCGGCCGCCGCAAGCGCGAGCGCAGTCTCGTAGCCCAACCCGGAATTAGCTCCGGTCACGACTGCTACTCGACCGGATTGGTTCGGGATATCGTGCACCGTACAGTCCTGGTGCTTGTGGCTCTCGCTCATACCATTCCCCTTGACTCGGCACAGAGCTAAAGCTCGTGATGCCGATCGGAAAGAAGGTACCTCCATGATCCATACTGACACTCAGGATACCAAGCCGTGGGTCACTAGATGCAAAGCAACACAGGATGCCCCCCTGTCGGACGATCATAAGTCGTTGGCGCGGGACGTTCTCGATCGCCTCTGCAGTAAGTGGGCGCTATGGGTCATGCACGTCCTCGGGCGTGCAGATGGTCCGATGCGTTTCGCGCGCGTGCTGGAAGCCGTAGACGGCATCAGCCAAAAGGTGCTCACCCGGACGCTCCGACAGCTCGAATGCGACGGCTTCATCACTCGAACGCTCTACCCACAGGTGCCGCCACGCGTTGAATACGCGCTCACGGATCTCGGGAAAGACCTGCTGAACCAGATCGCACCGTTGTTCAACTGGGTCATTACCGAGGTGCGGTCCTTCGAGGCCGCCCGCACCCGGTTCGCCGAGCGCGCGGGCTGAACATCTTTTACGAAATGGCCTAGCTCCCGAGATGTGAGGAAGCGGTCTCCTGCCCGGCGTCTCGAACGTGACTTATGTGTCCTGCGTGGGAGAAACCTCAAGCAGAACACAGTTGCTCATAGCAGCGAGGCGCCACCATGGCCTATTG
The DNA here is from genome assembly GCA_964249275.1 of uncultured Lichenihabitans sp. Taxonomy (GTDB): domain Bacteria; phylum Pseudomonadota; class Alphaproteobacteria; order Rhizobiales; family Beijerinckiaceae; genus Lichenihabitans. The sequence goes on along the minus strand of CAXUCF010000126.1, from coordinate 12,379 downwards.
CAAGTACCTTGACGTGCTGACACCGCAAGAGGGCAGCGAGTTCGACGACCTGCACGGCCCGGGGACGATCGCGCCGCTGTCGGGCGTCTATCGATGTGAGGCCTGCGCCCGCAGCATCGTGGCCCACAATGGGCAGCCGCTCCCGTCGGAGGGTCACCATCGGCACGCGGACGGCGGACCGATCTTGTGGCGCCTGGCCGTGAGATCGCATTTCAGCTGACGGCCCACATGGGGCTGCCGAACGTCATCGGCCATCACGTCGGCTGACGCGGCCCGAATGTGGCCACTTCGTCCAGCCACAGCGCCGCCGCCTTGCGGTCGAGCTTGTCGTTGTCGTTGCGCGGCATCCGCTCGATCTCCCGGACGATTTCGGGGATCGCGTGGCTCTCGATCCTTTCCGCAAGCGCCTGGAGCAGCGCAGTCTCATCGAACCGAAGGCCGGAAACGCGCTCCACCACGGCCGCGAGGGCTTCGCCGCGCTTGAACACGCAGGCCACCGGCCAGCCCGTGGCCCTGATGGCCGCCGCGACTTCGTCGAGCTCGATCCGGAAGCCGCGCACCTTGACCTGGAAGTCCATCCGCTCCTTGAAGAACAGAAACCCCCCGCGCCGCTCCGCCCAGTCGCCCGTGAAATAGCCGCGCAGGGTTGCGTCGTCCTGAAGGAAGGGCTTGAACGCCAGGGCCGATCTGTCGGGATCCCGCCAATAAGCTTCGGCCAGTTGCGGCCCGGAAATCACGATCTCGCCTTCGTCGGGATGGGCGCCACCCACGAGATGCATCGCCATGCCGGGGATGGGGTCCCCCAGGGCCACCGAGGCCCCGCTCGCCGCCGCATAGGTCCCGATAGCGAGCGGCTGGCACGTCATGCTGACCGTGGCTTCGGTGGGCCCGTAGGTGTTCTGGACCGCGACGTCCGGGCGCGCCGCGAAGAGCGCGCGAAGCTGATCGGGAAGCAGCGGTTCGCCGCAGAAGTTGAACAGGCGCACGCTGCGCAGGTTGGCTTCGGTGAGCTGGCGGGCCTGCATCATGAGGCTGACCACGCTCGGGGTGGAGTTCCAGACCGTGATGCCCTCGCGGGCGATCATGCGGGCCGGCATGAGCCGGTCGCCTTCGGCGAGAACCGGATGCAGCGAGGCACCGAAGCAAAGCGCGCCGAAGATGTCCGTCATGGAGATGTCGAAGGCGAGATTGGGCTGCTGCGAAACCCGGTCGCCCGGCCCGAGTTCGAAAGTCTCGAGCCAATGCACGTAGTGGTTCAAGGCACTTCTCGGAACCACGACGCCCTTGGGCACGCCTGTCGACCCCGAGGTGAACAGGATATAGGCGATGCGATGCCTTCGGCCGTCGCCTTCGAACTGCTCGGAATCGTCGATCTCGAGCGGATCGATCAGCGCGCTGCCGGGCGCTTGCGCGTGAAGGTCGCGCCCCAGATCCCCGGATGCGACGATGACGTCGGGGTCGAGAACGCTGGCGATCTTGCGCAGCTTGTCGCGTGGTGCCGACAGGTTGAGCGGGGTGTGATAGCCGCCCGCCAGACCGGCCGCCAGGATAGCGGCGTAAGCGTCCGGAACCTGAGGGAGTCCGATCAACACGCGCGTTCCGCTCCGGCCGGAGAACGCCGCCGCGAAGGCGCGCGTCCGCCGCAGCAAGTCCCGATAGGACATGGGCGAGTCTTGGGACACGACTGCTGGGTGATCCGGATACGTCGCCGCGCACCGTAGAAAACGATCGATCACATCCATGTCGGGCGACGTGTCTCCGAAACGACTTGGCATACCGCCACGGAACCGAAGTCAAGGCAATGATCGAGTTCAGCCCGAGGCCTCGCGCCGCGGTCGGGACCCTCCCCTTGGGGCCATTGCCATGAAGTGGTGGTCAGACGATGCCGAGTTCCCGACCCGCGTCCGCGAAACCCGCGAGCGCCAGGTCGACGTCGGCCTCGGTCAGCGCCGCCGACATCTGGGTGCGGATGCGGGCCCGGCCCTCGGGCACGACCGGAAAGAAGAAGCCCGCCACGAACACGCCGCGCCGGTCGAGCGCGGCCGCGAGGTCCTGGGCGCGGCGCGCGTCGTGCAGCATCACCGGGATGATGGGCGTGGCGCCATCGAGCGTCTCGAAGCCCGCGCGCTCGAGCCCGTCGCGGAACCGGCGCGTGAGCGCCATGAGATGGGCACGGCGGTCGTCGGCGGCGCGGGCGATCTCGATGGCCTGAGGGAGCCTGCCGCCACGGCCGGCGCGAGGCTGTTCGAGAACAGGTAGGGCCGGGCGCGCTGTCGCAGGAGGTCGACCACCCGCCGCTCGGCCGCAACGAAGCCCCCCATGGCGCCGCCCAACGCCTTGCCGAAGGTGCCCGTGACGATCTGAACGCGGGCTCCGACACCGGTCAAGGCCGGCGTGCCGCGGCCTTGCGGCCCGAGATGGCCCGTGGCATGGCAATCGTCGACCATGACCAACGCGCCGTAGCGCTCGGCGAGCCCGCAGATCGACGGCAGATCGGCGACATGGCCATCCATCGAGAAAACGCCGTCGGTGGCGATCAGCTTGAAGCGCGCACCGCCCGCATCGGCCGCCTTCAACTGCGTTTCGAGGTCGTCCATGTCGCCGTTGGCGAAACGGTAGCGCCTAGCCTTGCTGAGCCGCACGCCGTCGATGATGGAGGCATGGTTCAGAGCATCCGAGACGATGGCGTCCTCGGGCCCGAGCAGGGGTTCGAACAAGCCGCCGTTGGCGTCGAAACAGGCCGCGAACAGGATCGCGTCCTCCTGGCCGAGATGGGCCGCGATCGACAGTTCGAGTTCGCGGTGCAGGGTCTGGGCGCCGCAGATGAACCGGACGGACGCCATGCCGAAGCCGAAAACGTCCAGCGCTTGCCGGGCCGCCGCCACGATGTCGGGATGGTCGGCGAGACCGAGATAGTTGTTGGAGCAGAGATTGACCACGCCCCGGCGGCGCTCGGCCCCGGCCATGACGTCGATGCGGCCGCCTTGCGGACCCGCGATCAGGCGCTCGTGCTTATAGAGTCCATCGGCTTCGATGCCGCGCAGGACATCGTCGAGATGATTTTGGAACGCGGCGATCATCGTGGCATCCTTCGTCCCGGCCCCGCCCGATGGGTCCCCCACGGAAGCCGGTCAGTGACCGGGGCGGGGCGGGGCCAGCCCGGCCACGGCGCGCGGCCCGTGCCCCGCTTGTGGCCCTATCAGGTCGTGCCCCAGCATGATGGCGAGCAGAACGCCGAGATCCTCGAACACGCCCCGCAGACCGGTCGTCGAATCCCCCGTACCATCGTCGTCGCCGCGGCGCTCCGGTGCGGGCGGCGTCGAGAGGTAAGGTGTCGGGTCAGGCATGAGAGTCCCGGTGGTCTTCGAGCCAGACGCGAACATCGATGACGGGCCCCTATGTGGGGCAAGTTCCCACCGGTTCGTGGCCGATCCGAGGCGGCCGGCAGTCGAGCGTGCGATGGCATCCTGCCGGCGCGTCCGTGCCGCTCTTGCCAGCGCAGACGCCAGGCTGCATCCTTCACGGCATGATCGCGATCAACGACGCATCGACGTCCGGCGCCCTCGCGGCACTCAACGAGCGGTCCCGCGAGATCTTCCGGCGCATCGTCGACAGCTATCTGGCCACCGGGGAGCCGGTCGGCTCGCGCCATCTCTCGCGCCTGCTGCCCATGGCGCTGTCGCCAGCGTCGGTGCGCAACGTCATGCAGGACCTGGAGGAACTCGGCCTAGTCTTCGCCCCCCACACCAGCGCGGGCCGCCTGCCGACCCAGCTCGGCCTGCGGTTCTTCGTGGATTCGCTGCTCGAGGTCGGCGACATCGGTGAGGTCGAGCGCCGGCGGATCGAGGCCGATCTCCGGGCGGCATCGCAAAGCCGCACTCTGGAAAGCGCGCTCGTCGAGGCGACGAGCCTGCTGTCGGGGCTGACGCGGGGTGCCGGTGTCGTCGTGACCAGCAAAGACAATGCGCGGCTGAAGCACATCGAATTCGTTCGGCTGGAGCCCGAGCGGGCCCTGGCGATCCTGGTGGCCGAGGACGGCTCGGTCGAGAACCGGGTGGTGCTGACGTCGGCCGGGCTTCCGGCCTCGGCCCTCGTCGAGGCGGGCAACTTCCTCAACGCCCGTATCCGTGGGCGTACCCTCGCGGAAGTCAGGGCCGAGATCGAGGGGGAACGGCTGGCCGCCCAGGGGGAGCTCGATCATCTGACCGAGCGGCTCGTCGATGCCGGCCTCGCGGGTTGGGCGGGGATCAAGGGCGAGGCCCGCCAGTTGATCGTGCGGGGCCAGGCCAATCTCCTCGACGACCTCACGGCGCTCGACGACCTCGAGCGCATCCGGTTGCTGTTCGCCGATCTCGAGACCAAGACCGACGTCATCGACCTCCTCAACCGGGCCGAGACCGGCGAGGGCGTGCGAATCTTCATCGGGGCCGAGAACAAGCTGTTCTCGCTGTCGGGCTCCTCGATGGTTGCGGCGCCGTTCCGCGACGGCCAGCAACGCATCGTCGGCGTGCTCGGCATCATCGGGCCCACCCGCCTCAACTATGCGCGGGTGGTCCCCATGGTGGACTATACCGCGCAGATCGTGTCGCGCGTGGTGCAGGGCCTTTACGGCTCCTCGGTCTAGCCGTCCGGTTCGGGGCTTGGTTGCCGACTTACCTTGCCGGGCCAGTGTCGTTCGCGATGGAACACCGCCTCGCTAATGCCCGATCCTCGGCGGAAATCCATGCGGACGGTGCGAGGACGCCGTTGTCGTTTCAGGGATCCCCATGGCCATGCCGAAGATGCCGCGCCGCACGCTCCTGCCGCTCCTGGGGGTCGCGCTCGGGCTTCTCCTCGCCCTGGGTCTGCTGATGGTCCAGCGCACCACGGCGCCGCCGGCCGCCGCCGCCGGCATCGGCGGTCCCTTCACCCTGACCGACCAGGACGGCAAGACCGTCACGGCCGAGGACGTCAAGGGCGAGCCCACGCTGGTGTTCTTCGGCTATACGCATTGCCCCGACATCTGTCCGACCACGCTCGACGGCATTTCGCAGATGTTCAAGGCCCTGGGGCCCGGCCGTCCCACGCGGGCGCTGTTCATCACCCTGGACCCCCAGCGCGACACGCCGGCCGTGATGAAGGACTATCTGTCGAGCTTCGACCCGCGCATCGTCGGGCTGACGGGGTCGCAGGACGCGATCGACGCCGTAGCGCGCGAATACCGAGTGTATGCCAAGAAGGTCCCGACCGGCGGCGGCGATTACAGCGTCGACCACACGGGCGTCGTCTATCTCATGGACAAGAAAGGCAATTTCGTCGAATCCTTCAACCCCGACCTCGACAAGCCGGCCGAAGCCGCCGAGACCTACGCCAAATATATGTAGCCTTCCGCGTTGCCGATCGCGCGTGCTGTCGCGGCAGGCCCGAACTCTCCGCGAACGAACGCCGGGCCGGCTTCCATCGGATATGCCGGCGCCAAGTCCGTCACGACTCCGCTGCAGGCCGCCAGGAGCGCTGTCCTCCGAACGGGCCGACCCAAGGGCAAGTCGGGCAGCCCGGTTCGCTCAGCGGCTGGTAAACAGGCCGGGAAACGATTGATCGTAGCTCGAAACGAGGGGTCCACAGAGTTCTTCCAGCGACGTCGTCTTGATTCTTTGGTGATACGCCGCCTGGAACTCTGCACGTCGACTCCCGACCGGCATGATGTCGACGGGCTCGATCCCGTGTCCTTCAGCGAACTTGAAGGCCATACCGAAGTTTGCGGCGACGCCATGACATTGCGCGTCGATCAGCGTCGCGTCGGCGACGATCTGCATGGCTGTGGATCGACCGGCGTCGACCGTCGCCGAGGAGGCCGCGACCGGCATCGCCAGGAGGGCGATCGGGAGGGCGATCCGGGCCAACGGAGCGGTGATGTTCATTGTGACGGGCCTCGGTGATGAGCGTGACCCGCACGATGCGGCCGCTTCGTTCAGAAGTCGTTATGCCGGCCGGCGCTCCGCCATGCGTGGCGCCGGGAGGCCGGGGTGCCAGTGCCGGGCGATGGCTCGCGCGCGGCGAACCAGACCCGCTCCGGCCCTGGATGTTATGGAGGAGGCGCGCCAGGGCGCCGATCCGGTCCTGGCGGCCTATGGTGCGGGCATGAAGCCCCGCCGACATCATCTTGGGCCGTCCCGCCCGGCCCGAGCCGCAGCGCCCGTCGAAGCTGTCGCGGCGATAGGTGAAACCGGTCGCCGGTCTCGAGCCCCTGGCTGCGGTCCAAGCGGCTGTCGTCGTCGAAGCGGTGGGGCGCCCGAGATGAGCCGCCCCGCCACGGCGAGCCGAGAGGGAAGATCGTCGACCAGGCCGGACCGGGTGGGCGGGTGGACGGCATAGACGACGAGGTTTCGAGCGTAGGGGCTCGCAGCGTCGAACGTCGTGGCAACCTTCCTGCATGGGGCCGGCCCGCCACGACTGTTGACCGCACCGCCGGCCCGCCTGATGATCGAACGCCAAGCAGGTTCCTGCGAACCTGCCGACACTCGGAGCAGCGTTGGCGCGGCGCGGCACGCGATGGAGGTCGGCGTTCTGTGGACACGGTCGATCGCCATCGCGCTGCCAACGCTCGGACGCCGCGGCCAGGTGCCTTCGGGCTGGCCCGACGGGATGCCGCGCTCCCAGCCGCCGTGGCGCGGCTCTCGCAAGACCCAAGGAGCCGCGCCATCCGCAAGATCCTGATCCGCCGCCTCCCCTACGCCCTGGTCACGCTGTTCATCCTCGGCGTGCTGGTCTTCGCGGGCGGCCAGCTGCTGCCGGGCGACGTCGGCCGCGCCATCCTCGGGCCCTTGGCCGACCAGCGCGCCGTGGAGAACCTGAACCATCAGCTCGGCGCCGACCGGCCGCTGATCGTCCAGTACTGGGACTGGATCAGCCATTTCGCGGTCGGCGACATGGGACAGTCCTTCACCTATCGGGCGCCCGTGGCGCCGTTCGTCGGCGCGGCATTGTTGAACTCGCTGAAACTCGGCGCCGTGGCCTTCGCCATCGTGGTCCCGCTTGGGATCGTCGGCGGCATCGTGGCGGCGCTGCACCGGGACCGGCTGCTCGACCACACCATCGTGCTGGTCGGCCTCTCGGCTACCGTGCTGCCGGAGTTCGTGTCCGGCATCGTGCTGATCCTGCTGTTCGGCATCACGATCCGGCTGTTCCCGATCTCGGCGACACCACCGGCGGGCTCCGGCGCGTTGATGCAGCTCTATTATCTGGTCCTGCCCGCGATCCCGCTGGTGTTCGTCGTGTTCGGCTACATCGCCCGGATGGCGCGCGCCGGCACGGTGGCGGCGATCGACAGCGACTACACCCGCACGGCCGTGCTGAAGGGCCTGCCGTGGCGCATCGTGGTGACCCGGCACGTGCTGCGTAACGCGCTTCTGCCCACGATCACGGTGGTGGCGTCGCAGACCGGTTACCTTGTCGGCGGCCTCGTGGTCATCGAGACGCTCTTCCACTACCAGGGCATCGGCAGCCTCATCTACACCGCGGCGCGCGGCCACGACTTCCCCATGTTGGAGGCCGGCATCATGACGGTCGGTCTGATCTACGTCGTCTCGACCCTCGCGGCCGACCTCGCGGCATCGGCCCTCAACCCGCGCATCCGCTACGGAGCCGGCCCGTGAGCGCCGTCGCGGCGCCCGAGGCGGAAGGGCCGGTGCCGCCCGGACCGCAGGCCTCCGGGCCGGATAGCGTCCCGGCGGCCACGCCCCCGGTGCGTGGCCAGCCGCGTTTCGAGCGGTTGTTCCTGCTGCTCGGCTCGCCGGCCTTCCTCATCGGGCTCGCGATCCTGCTGGTCTGGGTCGGTTGCGCGCTGTTCGGCCGCTTCTTCGTCGATCCCTTCGCCGACGACATCATCAATTCCCTGACGCCCCCCTCGGCCGAGCATTGGTTCGGCACCGACCAGCTCGGCCGCGACCTGTTCGCCCGGGTGATCGCGGGTGCCCAGGACATCCTCGTCGTGGCGCCGCTCGCGACCCTTCTCGGGGTGGGGCTCGGCACGGCGCTCGGCCTCGTGATGGGGTTCTTCCCCGGCATCGTCGACGACGTCCTGAGCCGCATCGTCGAGGCCGTGCTGGCCTTGCCGCTCCTGATCCTGGCGCTGCTGGCCCTGACGGCGCTCGGGCCCTCCAACGCCACGGTCGTGGTGGCGATCGGCCTGTCGTTCACGCCGCTCGTGGCCCGCACCGTGCGGGCCGCCGTCATGACCGAGCGCGACCTCGACTATGTGGCGGCGGCCCGCCTCCGCGGGGAGGGGTCGCTCCATCTCATGTTCGTGGAGATCCTGCCCAACATCCTGCCCCCCATCGTGGTGGAACTGACGGTGCGGCTCGGCTACGCGATCTTCACGGTCGCGACCCTGTCGTTCCTCGGCGTGGGCCTGCAGCCGCCATCCTCCGACTGGGGGCTCGCCATCTCGGAGAACTACGCGCTCATCGGGGGTGGCTATTGGTGGACCGTGCTGTTCGACGCGCTCGCCATCGCGTCGCTCGTGATCGCGGTCAACCTCGTGGCGGACGGCTTGGCCGAGGTCGTCGAATGACAAGCGCGGCCATCCCCGACCTCGCCGATGCCCTCCGGATCGAGGGGCTCGACGTCTCCTACGGGGTGCGGGGGCAGCGGCGACCGGTGCTGCGCGGCCTCGACATCGCGATCCCGGCGGGCGGCACCTTCGGGCTCGTCGGCGAGTCCGGCTGCGGCAAGTCCACCGCCGCCATGGCGGCCATGCGCTACCTGCCGCGCAACGGGCGGATCGACGCCGGCCGCATCCTGATCGACGGGGTCGACGTGGCCCGCATGCCAGGCCCGGCGCTGCGCCGCATGCGCGAGCGCGCCGTCTCGATGGTCTACCAGGACCCCGGCCGCGCCCTCAATCCGTCGCTCCGCATCGGGCGTCAGGTGGCCGAGGTCTACGGGCTGGCAGGTGCTGCGCCCGAGGAGGCCCGAAGCCGAGCCGTCGCCATGCTGGGCCGGGTCCGCATCGCCGATCCCGAGCGCGTGATGGAACGCTACCCCCACCAACTGTCGGGCGGCATGCAGCAGCGTGTGGTGATCGCCATGGCGCTGGCCATGAAGCGCAAGCTGATCGTGCTCGACGAGCCCACGACCGGGCTCGACGCCACGGTGGAGGCCGAGGTCCTCGACCTCATCGAGGTGCTGCGCCGCGAGAACGGCACGGCCGTGCTGTTCATCGGCCACAACCTCGAGGTCATCGCCCGCATGTGTGGGCGCGTCGGCGTGCTTTATGCCGGCAAGCTCGTCGAAGAAGGGCCCACCCAGGAGGTCTTCGCGTCGCCGCGTCATCCCTACACGGTCGGGCTCTTGCGCTGCCTGCCGCGCCGCGGGCTCGGCCGGCGGCACGAGCGGCTCGACACCATCCCGGGCTTCCTGCCGTCCGGGACGGTGACGGACGCGGCCTGCGTGTTCTCGCCCCGCTGCGGCCTCGTCCAGGATATCTGCCGCACAAGCGAGCCGCCGCTGATCCCGCTTGGGCGAGGCCGCGCCAGCCGCTGCTTCTTCCACGCATCCGCGCCGGACCTGCCCCGCAACACCGTGGCGAGCCCCCCTGTGGCGGGGCAGGACCTCGCGCCGCAAGGGCCGCTGCTGTCGGTCGCGGCGCTCGGCAAGACCTTCGTGCAGGGCGGCCACAGCGTCTCCGCGCTGCGCGACATCTCGCTCTCGCTCGCGCCCGGCGAGACCTTGGGGCTCGTGGGCGAATCGGGCTCCGGGAAATCGACGCTGGCCCGCATCCTGCTCGGCCTCACGGTGCCGGACCGGGGCAGCGTCATGGCGCTCGACGGCGCTGCCCTGGCGCCGCTCGGCCGGCGCCGCGACCTCGCCGCCATCCAGATGGTGTTCCAGAACCCGGACTCCGCGCTGAATCGCGCCCATACGGTCGGCCGGATCATCGGGCGGGCGCTCGGCAAGCTCGGCGGCGTCCGGGGTGCGGCACTGCGCGACCGAACGCTGGCGCTCACGCGCGGCGTGCAACTGGCCGACCGCTACATCGCAGCCAAACCCCGCCAGTTGTCGGGCGGGCTGAAGCAGCGCGTCGCCATCGCGCGCGCCTTCGCGGGACGGCCCAGGCTCATCGTCTGCGACGAGCCGACCTCGGCCCTCGACGTGTCGGTCCAGGCCGCGATCCTCAACCTGCTGGCCGACCTCCAGGCCGAGGCCGGCGTCAGCTACCTCTTCATCAGCCACGACCTCGCGGTGGTGCGCTATGTCGCGGACCGGATCGCGGTGCTCTATCTCGGCCGCCTGATGGAAGTCGGGCCGGCCGAACGGGTCCTGGCCGGTCCGCATCACCCCTACACCGAGGTCTTGCTGTCGGCGGCTCCGGCGCGGGACGGCGGCACCCGGCGCGTCGCGCTGAAGGGCGAGATCCCGAGCGCCGTGAACCCGCCGCCAGGCTGCGTGTTCCACACCCGCTGCCCGCGCCGCATCGGACCGATCTGCGACACCGAGGAACCGGCCCTGGTCGAACGGGACGGCCCCCACGCCATCCGCTGCCATCTCGACGTGGCCAGCATGGGGCGCGAGGCGGCCGATACGGCATGAGCAAGGTCCCGACATTCGGCACGATGAGCATCTTCGCATCGACCGGTTCATGTCGGCCGACCCATGTGGCGTGGTCTCGGCGAGGGTTCGCCGCAACGCCGCAGTATTGGCCGGCGGCGCCCGCTTGCTAAGACCGACGGCGCGGCCCCACACTGGTTCCGGGCAGCGGCCGCACGAGACGGGTCGGCAGGGATGGGGGACCAGGATTGCGGCTGCTGCTCATCGAGGACAACCGCGATCTCGCCCGCTGGCTGGCCGAGATCCTGCGCGCGAGCCGCTATGCGGTGGACGTGGCCCATGACGGCGCCGAGGCCGACGACTTCCTGCGGCTCGCCGATTACGGCCTGGTGATCCTCGATCTGGCCCTGCCGATCGTCGACGGGCTGGAGGTGCTGCGGCGCCTGCGTGCGCGGCACGACACGACGCCGGTGATCGTGCTCACGGCCAATGCCAGCCTCAAGGCCCGCATCTCGGGGCTCGACGAAGGCGCCGACGACTACCTGGTCAAGCCTTTCGCGGTGACCGAACTCGAAGCCCGCATCCGGGCCCAGTTGCGCCGCTCGGCGGGGCAGCCCGCGAGCGTGATCCAGTGCGGCGACCTGGCGCTCGACACCAACAGCCGGACCATTACCCTGAAGGGCGCCCCGCTGCCGCTGACCCCGCGGGAGCGCGGCGTTCTCGAGCAGCTCATGCGGCGCCGGGGCCGGACTTTCAGCAAGGCGGCACTGGCCGAGACCATCTTCGGCTTCGACGACACGGCCGACCCCAGTGCCATCGAGATCTACGTCCACCGGCTCCGGAAGAAGCTCGACGGCAGTTCGGTCACCATCGCCACCCTGCGCGGGCTCGGCTACATGCTGCGCCTGGACGATCCCGTTTCCGAGTGATCGGCTCGGAGAGAAAGCCCGCACCATACTGAGCCGAGAAGCCGTTGAGTTCCTCCGGAGCAGGCCGGGGACGACCTGGAGACGACACTGAAGTCCGCATCGCGAATCGACCCATTGAACTTCGGATGAGCCCCGCGCCACGCGCACGTCAACCATCCAGGTCGCATCCATACGGCCATGCCTGCGTTGGACCACGTGAATACATGCATCGCCTTCGGTCCGGGCCGATGCGCCGGTCGGGAGTCTCCACGATGCGCGATATGACCCAGAAAGACGTCGCGGCGCTGATCGCAGGCGGAGTGCTCGCCCTTTCGGCCGTGAGCATCGCACCCGACGACGCCCATGCCGCCGAGCAGCCCGTCAAGCGCCCCGCGGCCCACGCGCGTCCCGTGCGCGCCGCCCGACCCCTGACCATCCGCCGCCGGGTCGCACGGCCGGTCGACGTCGTGGCGACGCCGGGCTTCGCCTACGTTGTGCCTCAGCATGGCTGGAACGACCCGCGCCTCTACTACTTCGGCCCGTTCCGCACCGGCGGCGAGGTCTTCTACGGCGACCAGGCCGGCAACCCGATCACCCGCGGCAATGCCCAACTCGGCATGATCTCCGGTTACGGCGGTGCACGGGGTGGCTTCGGCGGTCCGCACTTCGACAGTGTCGGCGGTTTCCACAACGGCCCCGGCCCGGACGGCAAGATCGATTCCGACTACGCCTCGGGCAGCCTGTCGCGCCCGGATTACGGCGACATCGAGCCGCGCTACCCTGGCGTGACGGCGCGCGCGGCCGCGCTGAGCGAGGGCGTGGTGCCCCGAGATTCGCTGGCCGCCGTGAGCGACCGGGCGGGCGGCCGCCGCATGGTGGCCGAGGGCCGCAGCACCTTCATCGAATCCGAGGAGGCCAAGGCTCGCTTCAGCGCGCCCATGGTG
>CAXUCF010000125.1:5257-14220 GCA_964249275.1 uncultured Lichenihabitans sp. | reverse complement strand
GGCTTCACCAAGGCCTATCCGCTGCCGACGATAATCATAGACTACATCTCGGAGCTCAACCTATCATTAAAAAAAAAAGGGTTGGGCCGGTCCTCGAAATCGGGCGTCACGGCGGAGGGCCTACCCCGCACTCCGGCCCAGCGGAATCCGGCTCGCATCCCGACTGCTCCCGGGCGGACGCGAATACCGCGAAGCTCGGCGTCCTCGGGCCTAGCCGGTGCAGCGTCCGCAATGAAGGAAGGCCTCCGCGGTCTCGTGTCGGATCGGACATCGAAGATGTCCGACAGTGTCGACGGCCTGAAGCAACAAGCGTCGAAAGCCTACAATCTTACTTCCTCGAACGCGCGTGATGCCATGAACAATCCCTCCAGGTACATTCCCCATAACTCGAATGCGGCGAAATCCAAGCTGTCCAACCTGCTCCAGGAGCAGCCCTTGGCACTCGGTGCTTTCGGACTTGCGATTGGTGCAGCGATCGGTGCCGCGATACCGATGACGCGGACGGAAGACGATTGGATGGGAAGCACTGCGCATTCTGTCCGTCAGGCCGCACAGGATGCCGCGCGTCAGGAGGTCCAGGAATTGCGGACGGTCGCCGATGAGACACTCGAGAATGTCAAGAAGTCGGTCACGGAGCACGGGTTATCGGCCGACAACATGACGGATCTCGTCCGCGATGTCGGCTCGCACGCCAAGACGGCGATGAGCCAGGTCGGTGGCTCGCTGGATACCGACAAGAAAAAGGGCGGATGAACCGACCTGCAGGCGCGGACGCTAGCGGTCAAAAATCGCTGGCGATTCCCTTATTCTCCCAGTCGCCGTAACGCACGGGCTCCGGTCCTTGCCGACCGTTGATCTCACGAGGGCAAGCGTGCCCGGCCCTCTGCCGCGCGGCCCGCCGCGTTTCGGCCTCGGCGAGTGCTCGCGCCGCAGCTTCTTCCGGCGAAAGCTTCCTACCGGGCATTCCCTCGTCCTGTTCCATCACGCTTCCACCACCTTTCCAGGCTATTCAACTGTTCGATCCGCATCCCGGCCTTCCATATGGGTTCTCGGAGGCCCCTCGGCCATACGGCTGGATCAAAGCTGGCGGGAATGCGCACGATGCCCATCACGAACCTGCCGCGTTCCTCGGGGCGTTTGACACGGCGGCGATCTTCGAGATCTTGGACGACGGATCCTTGAACCCGTGGTGACGAAGCCTCCCGTTGCACGCCCTGCCCGGTCGAAGTCGGGAATGAAAGCTTCCCTCGCGCCAGTTGAACTGCCGCCTGGGTTGGCATGTCGCCTTGCGGCCGCCGCGGCACTGAGCGACGTGGTGGTCAACGGCCGCGGGCTCGACGAGGCGCTCGCGACGGCGGCCCAACATCCGCGCTTCACGACGTTCGACCCCCGCGACAGGGCACTGGCGCGATCGATCGTGATCGTGTCGCTGCGGCGGCTCGGCACGCTGCGCCGATTCCTCAGCCGTCTGCTCGACAAGGGCCTGCCCAAGAAAAGCGGCCAGCTCGAGTGGATCCTCGTCACTACCGCGGCTCAGATCCTGTTTTTGGACATCCCCGACCATGCGGCCGTGAATGCCTGCGTTCAGGCCGTCCGGCTCGATCCCGCCAGTCAGCCCTTCGCAGCCCTGGCCAATGCCGTGGCCCGCAACGTCGCGCGCGGGCGTGAGGACTACGAGAGCCAAGATCCCTTCGTCGATACGCCGGGGTGGCTCGCGGCCCGCTGGCGCAGGACCTACGGCGATGCCGCGGCCGCGGCGATCGCTGCCGCCAACCGGGCCGAGGTGCCGCTCGACGTGACGGTCCGATCGGATCCCGAAGGCTGGGCGCAGCGCCTCGATGGCGACCTGCTGGCCACGGGGTCGATCCGCCTCCGTACCAACACGCCCGTCCCGGAATTGCCCGGGTATGCCGACGGGCAATGGTGGGTACAGGACGCTGCGGCCGCCATACCTGCACGGCTGCTCAAGGCTGAAGCAGGCGAACGCGTTGTGGATCTTTGCGCCGCTCCGGGCGGCAAAACCGCGCAGCTCTGCGCCACGGGCGCCACGGTGACGGCTGTGGACCGGTCGGCCGAACGCCTGAAGCGCTTCGCCATCAACATGGAGCGCCTCGGCTTCAGCGCCGAGACGGAGGTTGCCGACGTGACGGCCTATGCGGCGCAGCCTTTCGATGCCGTGCTGCTCGACGCGCCGTGCTCGGCGACCGGGACCATGCGGCGCCATCCCGACGTCGGCTGGATCAAGCGCGCCTCCGACATCCCGGTGCTGGCAGCCTTGCAGTCCCGCATGCTCGACCGCGCGGCAGCGCTCCTGCGGCCCGGCGGACGCCTCGTCTACTGCACCTGCTCGATCGAGCCGGAGGAGGGCGAGGCCCAGATCGTCGCGCTTCTGCGCCGCAATCCGGATCTGGCGCGCTCGCCCATCGCGCTGGCTGAGATCGACGGACTCGCCGAGAGCTTGACGCCTCTCGGCGAACTGCGGACGCTGCCGTGCCATCCGGCGCGGCTCGATCCGCCGATCCTCGGGCTCGACGGCTTTTATGCAGCGCGGCTGGTGCGGAAGACCTGAGGGCGTCGGCGCTCGCGGGAACGGAGCGGACCTACGGGGCCACGCCATTGCTGTCTCGCGCCCGTCGAGCCCTGCGCGCCAGGATCGTCCCGCCGGGCGGAGAACGAACCGCCCATCCGAGGCCATCGACGTCGCCTTCGCGGACTATTCGGACGGACGATCCATGGGGTTGCGGTCTTGCTGGCCCTCGGAACCGATCGGTGCCGAAGGAGCTTCGTGCTCGATCACCCTCGGGTCGTCCGGATCCAGGACCGACGTTTCGTGTTCGCCCATCTCGGCCAAGAGTTCCCCGAGCAGAGTGTCGTCGGCGAGGTCGGAGGACAGCACGTAATCCCAGCCCTCAGGGCCACGATGTCGATCGAGACTTCGCGTGATCTCACGCTTCCGCGCCGCTGTGTCGTTCGGCCCTTCGATGAAGAGAGGCTTGCCGTCCTTGCCGAACGGGAACACGTCGGTACTTCGGTCGGCGTCGATATCGCCGAAGATCCTGGCGATGACGCGGTAGTCCTTCGCCGGGGCGAGACCAGACTTCGCCGCGAAATCCACCGAGCCCTTGACGAGCTTCAAGGCGGAGGACGGTTCGATGTCGACGATATCCTGACCTCCTTCCTCAAGGTCCGTGACGATCTGCTCGAACTCCGACGGTGCCATCTCCCTGTAGAAGACGTCCTTCACGCCGAGGCAGAAAACGTCGACCAGGAAGAACGCGCAACCGAGCGCATTCGTCGGAAGACGCTTCGTCAAGATCACATGGCCTATACCGACCTCGAACAAGGCCGCGGTGCGGATCGACCGCTCGACAGGGCTGCGGGCCGCCACGGCGACGCGTCCGGCGAGGCTTTGCACCGAGCGCTCGGCCTGTCTCTTCTCCGCCACGACGGCCTTGCGGCGGGCCGCCTTGGCGGCCAGGGCCTTGGCGCGGTCACGTCCATGACCCATGTCCCATCGACCTCGTTACCCGAGCACCATCGGAACCGCCGGGCCTCGGCCTCGGGCTCAGGCGGCCTTGTTCTTGTTGTAGACGTCGAGACAGACGGCGCCCAACAGCACCAATCCCTTGATGACCTGCTGATAGTCGATGCCGATGCCCAGGATCGACATGCCGTTGTTCATGACGCCGATGATGAAGGCGCCGATGACGACGCCCGTGACCTTGCCGACGCCGCCAGCCGCGGATGCGCCGCCGATGAAGCAGGCCGCGATCACGTCGAGTTCGAAGCCGAGGCCGCCCTTCGGGGTCGCGGTATTGAGGCGAGCCGCGAAGATCATGCCCGCGAGGCCGGCCAGCACCCCCATGTTGACGAAAGTCAAGAAGGTCAGGCGCTCGGTCTTGATGCCGGACAGTTTGGCCGCCTTGATGTTGCCTCCGAGCGCGTAGATCCGACGTCCGATCGTCGTCTTGTTGGTCACGAAGCGATACAGCATGATCAGCACGAACATGATGATCAGCACGTTCGGCAGGCCCCGATACGAGCTCATCTGGTAGGCGAAGCCGAGCAGCGCGAGGCCGATCAGGCCATTGCGCAAGACGAAGGAACTCAAGGGTTCGACGCTGACGCTATGATGCTGCCGCGTCAGGCGTCGCCGCAGGCTCGTCCCGAGCAGGATGGCCCAGAGCCCAGCCGCGATGATCACCGACGTCCAAGGGCCGGCGAAATTCGGGATGAAGCCCTTGGCGAGCAGCTGGAAGATGTCGGGGAAGGGACCGACGGACGCGCCATTCAGGACCGCCAGGGTCAGGCCGCGGAACACCAGCATGCCGGCAAGCGTGACGATGAAGCTGGGGATCTTGAAATAAGCGACCCAATAGCCCTGTGCCGCACCGACGAGGCCACCCACCACGAGGCAGATGACCGTGGCGAGGCCGTAGCTGAGCGGCGGGATGTCGAAACCGACGTCGAGGCCGATGAAGCCGAGCCCGAGGTGGAGCCCCTGCACCATCAAGACGGCCGCGAGCGCCCCGACGAACCCGACCACGGAGCCGATCGACAGATCGATATGGCCCGCCACGATGATGAGCAGCATGCCGAGCGCCATGACGACGACGTAGCTGTTCTGCAGGATCAGATTGGTGAGATTGAGCGGCTCGAACAGCACGCCGCGTGTCTTGAACTCGAAGAACAGCATGATGAGCGCGAGCGCGACCAGCAGGCCATAGTCGCGGAAGTTGCCCTTCTTCAGCAGTCCGCGGAGGCCCGGCGCATCGGGGTCCGTCTTGGCAACCGGGACGCCGGCCACGGCGCCGGCCTTGCGGTCTTCGACTGTGACCTGGCTCATCAATGGAGCTCCTTCGACCGCATGATCGCACGCATGATGTTCTCCTGGGACGCCTCTGCCGCCGTGAATTCGCCGACGAAGCGGCCCTCGTTCATGACGTAGATGCGGTCGCACATGCCGAGCAGTTCCGGCATCTCGGACGAGATCAACAGCACACCCTTGCCCTCTTCCGCGAGCGCATTGATGATCGCGTAGATCTCGTATTTGGCGCCGACATCGATGCCGCGGGTCGGCTCGTCGAGGATCAGGACTTCGGGCTTGGTGAACAGCCACTTGCTGAGCACGACCTTCTGCTGATTGCCGCCCGAGAGATTCACGGCCTGCTGCTCGACGCCGAAGGAACGGATGTTGAGCTTGCTGCGGTACTCCGTGGCGACCGCATATTCGCGGTCGCCGTCGATCACCATGGCGGAAGAAACGCCGGGCAAATTCGCCAGGGTGGTGTTCTTGCTGATGTTCTCGTCGAGCACGAGCCCCAGCTGCTTGCGGTCCTCGGTCACGTAGGCGATGCCGCTGGCGATAGCGCGACCGATCGTGGACACGTCCGCCACCTTGCCGTCGAGCAGCACCTCGCCGGAGATATTCTGCCCGTAGGAGCGGCCGAACACGCTCATGGCGAGTTCCGTGCGACCGGACCCCATCAGGCCGGCTATGCCCACGATCTCGCCGCGGCTGAGCCGGAGGTTGACGTTCTTGACGACCGCGCGGTCCGCATGGACCTGATGATGGGCCGTCCAGTTGCGGATCTCGAGCAGGGGCTCGCCGATCTTCGGCGTCCGTGGCGGAAAGCGGTGCGCCATGTCGCGCCCCACCATGCCCCTGATGATCCGGTCCTCGTTGATGGCATCCTGGCGGCAGTCGAGCGTCTCCACGGACGCGCCATCCCGGATGATCGTGATCTGGTCCGCGATCTTCGATATCTCGTTCAGCTTGTGAGAGATCAGGATCGAGGAGATCCCCTTGGCCTTGAACCCGAGCAGCAGGTTCAGCAGCTTTTCGCTGTCGGTCTCGTTGAGACTCGCGGTCGGCTCGTCGAGGATGAGGAGCTTGACCTCCTTGGACAGGGCTTTGGCGATCTCCACCAGCTGCTGCTTGCCGACTCCGAGATTGGTGATCAGCGTCTCGGGATTCTCGGCCAGTCCCACGGTGGCGAGAAGCTCCCGCGTCCGGGCGAAGGCGCGGTCCCAGTCGATGATGCCGAAGCGGGATGTCTCGTTGCCGAGGAAGATGTTCTCGGCGATCGACAGGAGCGGCACCAGCGCCAGTTCCTGGTGGATGATGATGATGCCGACGTGCTCGCTTTCCGCGATGTCGCGGAACTGCACGGGTTTGCCCTGGTAGAAGATATCGCCAGTGTAGCTGCCGTGCGGGTACACGCCGCTCAACACCTTCATCAGGGTCGATTTGCCGGCGCCGTTCTCGCCGCAGATCGCGTGGATCTGAGCTGGTTGCACGGCCAAGCTCACCTTATCGAGCGCCTTCACGCCCGGAAAGGTCTTGGTGATCCCCCGCATTTCCAGGATCGGGCCCATGGCATCCTATCTTGTTCCAGCAAGCGCTCGCGCCGCCGACAGGACGTTAACCCGGCTGCAACCTGCCGCGCAATCGCCACGCGACCCCATTGGGGAACCGGTCCGCCTCAGGGATTCCGATGGCCGCGCCGCGGTCCGACGGGTCGAGGAGGCCCGCGCCGGGATGCGGCGCGGGCCCGACGCTTACTGACCGAGTTGCTTCGGGGTGTAGTAACCGCCGTCGACCAGGGTCGACTTCCAGTTCGCCTTGGTGACGAGAACCGGATTCAGCAGGTAGGACGGCACGATCTTCTTGCCGTTGTCGTAGGTCTTGGTGTCGTTGATTTGCGGCTGCGAGCCGGTTTCGAGGGCATCCACCATGCCGACCACGACCTTGGCGAGATCGCGAGTGTCCTTGTAGATGGAGGAAGTCTGTTCGCCCGCGACGATCGACTTGACCGACTGAACCTCGCAGTCCTGGCCGGTGACGACGGGATACTTCAGGTCGCCCGACCCGTAGCCGACGCCCTTCAGCGACGACAGGATGCCGATCGACAGGCCGTCGTAGGGCGACAGCACGGCATTGACCTGCTTGTTCGTGTAATAGGCGCTGAGCAGGTTATCCATGCGGGCCTGGGCCACGGCCGGATCCCACCGCAGGGTGGACACCACTTTCATCCCAGTCTGCCCGCTTTGAACGACGAGCTTCTTCGAGTCGATGTAGGGCTGCAGCACCGACATCGCGCCGTCGTAGAAGAAGTAGGCGTTGTTGTCGTCCGGCGAGCCGCCGAACAATTCGATGTTGAACGGGCCCTTACCGTCCTTGAGACCAAGCGTGTCGACGATGCTGGTACCCTGCAGGACCCCGACCTTGAAATTGTCGAACGTGGCGTAATAGTCGACGTTGGGCGAGCTCTTGATCAGGCGGTCGTAAGCAATGACCTTGACGCCTGCGTCGTGCGCCTTCTGCAGCACGTCCGTCAGCGTGGTGCCGTCGATGGATGCGATCACCAGCACCTTGGCGCCCTTGGTGACCATGTTCTCGATCTGAGCGAGCTGGTTCGGGATGTCATCGTCGGCATATTGCAGGTCGGCCTTGTAGCCCTTGGCCTCGAGCTGCTTGACCATGTTGTTGCCGTCGTCGATCCAGCGTGCCGAGGACTTGGTCGGCATGGCCACACCGATGAGGTCGCCCTTGGCGGCGTATGCCGGGGTCAGTGCCGTCGAAGCCAAAGCCATCGCGCCGATCGCCACGGCGGCAAAAGTCCGTCTATTGATCACGTTCCACTCCCTGAAGAATGCCTGGCCGAAGCACCGCGGTGCGGGTGTCGACGAGGCTGCAGAATGCCGTCAGCGTATGCGCCGTTCGGTTGCCGCGCATTAGGGCGATGGTTCGGCCCGGTGTCAAACGGACTCTGCCGCGATGAGCGATCGGTCTACGACATGATGAAGATCAAAGCCCCGGGCTCCGGCCGACCGTCGTCGGGTTCGGCCAGCGACGGCGCGCGGCCGCGATCAGAACCTCTGGACGATGCCGCGCGCCTCGAGTTCGGCGATCACCCGGTCGGCCAGTGCTTCGGGTGCGTGCGTGCCGGCATCCAGCACGATCTCGGCGTCCTCCGGTCGTTCATAGGGCTGGTCGATGCCGGTGAAGTTGCGGATCTCGCCGGCCAGGGCGCGTTTATAGAGGCCTTTCGGATCGCGGGCGATGCAGGCCGCGATGGGCGCATCTACGAAGACCTCGACGAACTCGCCCGCGTCCACGAGTTCCCGCACCATGCGCCGCTCGGCCGCGAAGGGCGAGATGAAGCTGCACAGCACCACGAGGCCGGCCTCGACCATCAGCTTGGCGACCTCGCCGACGCGCCGGATGTTCTCGACGCGGTCGGCGTCGGTGAAGCCGAGATCCTTGTTGAGGCCGTGACGGACGTTGTCGCCGTCGAGCATCACCGTGTGGACTCCGCGCGCGTGGAGCTTGGCTTCCACGATGTTGGCCACGGTGGATTTGCCGGCACCCGACAGGCCCGTGAACCACAGGATGGCCGGCTTCTGATGCTTGGAGGCGGCGCGCGCCTCCTTCGAGACGGCGAGGTCCTGGTAATGGATGTTGGTGGCGCGGCGCAGCGCGAAATCGACGAGTCCCGCCCCGGCGGTCGCGTTGGTGGCACGGTCGATCAGGATGAAGGCGCCGGTGTCGCGGTTCTCGCCGTAGGGATCGAAGGCGATCGGCGACGCGCAGGCGAGATTGCAGAAGCCGATCTCGTTCAACCCCAGCGTCTTGGCGGCATTGTGCTCCAACGAATTGATGTCGATCCGGTGCTTCAGGTCCGTCACCGTCACCGGGACCAGCCTGGTCGCGATCTTCATCAGGTAGGAGCGGCCCGGCAGCAGCCGCTCCTCGCTCATCCAGATGACGTGGGCAGCGAACTGGTCGGCCACGGGCGGCCGGTCTTTCGGGTCGGCCAGGATGTCGCCGCGCGCGACGTCGATCTCGTCGGCGAGCGTCAGGGTCACGGCGTCGCCCGTCTCGGCCGAATCGAGGTCGCCGCCGGGGCCGATGACGCGCTCGACCCGGCTGGTGCGGCCGGGGCCCGCCCCCCCGCGCG
>CAXUCF010000125.1:428-5247 GCA_964249275.1 uncultured Lichenihabitans sp. | reverse complement strand
CCGCGGAAGTCGAGGTCGGGCCGGTTGACCCATTGCACGGGCAGCCGGAACGGCGAGGCCGAGCGGTCCCGGCCGACCTCGACGGTCTCGAGGAAGCCCACCAGGGTGGGGCCTCGGTACCAGGGCATGTTGGCCGAGGGCTCCGAAAGATTGTCGCCGTAGCGTGCCGAGACCGGGATCGGCGTCACGGTGCGGAAGTTGAGCCGATCCGCAAAGGCGTCGAAGGCCCGCACGATCTCGGAGAAGACGTGCTGGTCGTGACCCACGAGGTCGATCTTGTTGACCGCCAGGACCACGTCCCTGATGCCGAGCAGCGATACGATATAGGCATGACGCCGCGTCTGCGGCAGCAGACCTTTTCGCGCGTCAACCAGCAGGATGGCGAGATCGGCGTTGGAGGCGCCCGTCGCCATGTTGCGGGTGAACTGCTCGTGGCCGGGCGTGTCGGCCACGACGAAGGCGCGGCGCGGCGTCGAGAAGTAGCGGTAGGCCACGTCGATCGTGATGCCCTGCTCGCGCTCGGCCTCGAGCCCGTCGACCAGCAGCGCGAAATCGATGTCGTCCCCAACGGTGCCGTGCTTTTTCGAGTCGCGCTCCAGCGCGGAGAGCTGGTCGTCGAAGATCGATTTCTGCTCGTAGAGCAACCGGCCGATCAGGGTCGACTTGCCGTCGTCGACCGAGCCGCACGTCAGGAAGCGCAGGGTCGGGAGGTTGGCGGGCGGAGAATGCGGAGTGGCGCGGTCGCCAGCCATCAGAAGTATCCCTCGCGCTTCTTCTTTTCCATGGATCCCGCTTCGTCGCTGTCGATCAGCCGTCCCTGGCGTTCCGAGCTGCGCGAGGAGCGCATTTCGGCCAGGATATCGTCGAGCGTCGCGGCCTCGGACGGCACGGCGCCGGTCAGCGGATAGCAGCCGAGCGTGCGGAACCGCACCTCGCGCATCGTCGGGGTCTCGCCCGGCGACAAGGGCAGGCGGTCGTCGTCCACCATGATGAGCGCGCCGTCGCGTTCCACGACCGGGCGCCGCTTCGCGAAATAAAGCGGCACCACGGCGATCCCCTCTGCCTGGATGTAGTCCCAGACGTCGAGTTCGGTCCAGTTCGACAGCGGGAAGACCCGCATCGACTCGCCCGGCCGGATGCGGGTGTTGTAGAGGTGCCAGAGTTCAGGGCGCTGATTGCGCGGGTCCCAGGCATGGGCGGCCGAGCGATGCGAGAAGATGCGCTCCTTGGCGCGGCTCTTCTCCTCGTCGCGCCGGGCGCCTCCGAAGGCCGCGTCGAACTGGCCCTCGTCGAGTGCCTGTCTCAGCCCCTCGGTTTTCATCACCTGCGTATGGACCGACGAGCCCGAGGCGACGGGCGAGATGCCGCGCCGGATGCCGTCCTGGTTGACATGGACGATCAGCTCCATGCCGGCGCGCCTCGCGGCCTCGTCCCGGAACGCGATCATCTCGCGGAACTTCCAGGTGGTATCGACGTGGAGCAGCGCGAACGGCGGCCGCGCCGGGTAGAAGGCCTTGAGCGCCAGGTGCAGCATGACGCTCGAATCCTTGCCGATGGAATAGAGCATCACGGGACGACGAAATTCGGCCACCACCTCGCGCATGATATGGATGGCCTCGCATTCGAGGCGGCGGAGTTGGGTGGACAGGCGTCCGGACATCGGGGGCTCTGGGTGGCTGCTGGAACTCAGGCGATATAAGGTCGACCGATGCACTGCAACAAGGCGCCCCGCATGGCTCCTGTGATGAGGCGCTCCGCGATCGGAGCCGCGGAGGGAACGTCGGCGGAGAGCTCGCCTGCGCACCCCCGGCCCTTCTGCACGAGGGTCCCGCGCCGATGACCTCCGTCCCGCCTTCCTCAGGTGCGCTCCTGGCCGGTTTCGGTGTGCTGGTCGTCGCCGTAACGGCGGTCGTGGCCGCCCTGCTGATCGGGCTCCTGCATCCGCTGCTCGTGCGCTATGCGATGGCCCGGCCGAATGTCCGTTCGGCCCACAGCACGCCGACCCCGCAGGGCGGCGGCATCGCGGTTTTGGGTGCCGCCGTTCTGACGGCTCTGCTCGGCGCCAGCGCACTCGGCGACGAGGGGCTGACGGCACTGGATATCGGGCCCGGAAGCGTCTTCATGCTAGACGATGCGGCCTGGTGGCGGCTTTGCCTCGTGCTGTCGGCGGCGCTCCTCGTCGCTGCGGTCGGTTTCGTCGACGACATCTGGCCCTTGCCGCCGTGGCCGCGTCTGGCGCTGCAACTCATCGCCATGGGTGTCGCGGTCGCGGCCCTGCCGGACGGGGCGCGCGTGCTGCCTGGGCTGCCGCTCGCGGCGGAACGCCTGCTCCTCGTGGTCGGCGGCGCCTGGTTCGTCAACCTGACCAATTTCATGGACGGGATGGATTGGCTCACCGTCGTCGAGACGGTGCCGCTGACAGCGGCGCTCGCCTCCTTCTGGTTCTTCGGAGTACTGTCGGCACCCGCGGGGCTGGCCGCCATGGCGCTTCGCGGCGGGATGCTGGGCTTTTTTACCTTTAACAGGCCAGTGGCCCGGCTCTTCCTCGGCGACGTCGGCAGCCTTGCCGTGGGTCTCTTGATGGCCTTCTGCCTGTTCGACCTCGCATCCCACGGGGGGCTCGTCGCAGCGGTGCTGCTGCCGCTTTATTACATCGCCGACAGCGGCATCACGCTGGCGTGGCGGCTGCTCCGCGGCGAGCCCGTCTGGCAAGCCCATCGCCACCACTTCTACCAGGTGGCGGTCGCGCGCGGCCTCTCGGTGCACGACGTGCTGGTGCGCGTGCTGGCCGTCAACCTGGTGCTCGTCGCTTTCGCGGCCGCGAGCCTCTATCAGGACCGATGGGAACTAGCGCTCACCGACCTCGCGCTCGGCACCCTGATCGTGGCGCGGCTGCTGCGTGCCCTGGCGCGGGGCCGACCGGCGGTGCAGGGCCGGCCATGACGCTCCGCAACCCCCGGACCGACCGCCCGGGGTCATTTTGTCTAAGGTAGCGCGGATATCGAGGACGCCGACGCGCATCGCTGTTAGTCTGGATCGGCAAGTGGGAGTTCGTCCGTGCATCTCGATCCACTGTTCCTGTCCCGCCTGCAATGGGCTTGGGTGATCGCTTGGCACATCCTCCTGCCGGCCTTCACGGTGGGGCTCGCCTCCTTCATCGCGGTTCTGGAAGGTCTGCACCTTTTCACGGGCGAGGAGGTCTGGTTCCGGATCTCCAGGTTCTGGACCAGGATCTTCGCCGTGTCGTTCGGCATGGGGGTCGTGTCCGGCATCATCATGCCGTTCCAGTTCGGCACGAACTGGTCACGCTTCTCGGACGCGGCGGCGAACGTCATCTCCCCGATGCTGGCCTACGAAGACCTCATGGCCTTCTTCCTGGAAGCCTCGTTCCTCGGCATCCTGCTTTTCGGACGCAGCCTCGTGCCCCGCTGGGCCCACTTCTTCGCGGCCTGCATGGTGGCGGTCGGGACGCTGTTTTCCTCGTTCTGGATCCTTTCGGTGAACAGCTGGATGCAGACCCCGGCCGGCTACGAGGTCAAGGACGGGCGTTTCTTCCCGACCGACTGGCTGGCCATCGTCTTCAACCCGTCCTTTCCCTACAGGCTCGCCCATACGGTGTCGGCGTTCTACGTCACCACGGCCTTCGTGGTGCTCGGCGTCGGGGCCTATCTCGTGCGGGGCGGCCGCTTCACCGACGAAGGCCAGCGCGTCGTCCGCATGGCCCTGAACTTCCTGATCATCTTCGTGCCGCTACAGATCGTTCTCGGCGACCTGCACGGCCTCAATACCCGCGCCTACCAGCCCGCGAAACTCGCCGCCATCGAGGGCGATTGGGACACCACGAACCCGACGCCCCTGACCGTGTTCGGCATCCCGAACCAGACGGCCGAGCGCAACGATTACGCCATCGAGATCCCCTACCTGGGCAGCCTGATCCTGACCCATGACCTGCATGGGGAGATCAAGGGGTTGAAGGACTTCCCGGCCGATCAAAGGCCGCCGGTGTGGCCGGTGTTCTTCGGTTTCCGCCTCATGGTGGGCGTCGCCATGATCATGCTCGCCACGGTGCTGGGCGGATGGTACCTCCGGCTGCGCCGGCGGCTGTTCACCACCATGTGGTTCCTGCGCGTCTGCGAAGTCGTGGCGCCGCTCGGCTTCGTCGCCGTGCTGGCGGGCTGGACCACGACGGAGGTCGGGCGGCAGCCCTGGACCATCTACGGCCTGTTCCGCACGGCGCAGTCGGTGTCGCCGTCGCTCACCGGCCATGACGTGCTGGTGTCGCTGATCGCCTATATGGCGGTCTACCTCGTCATGTTTCCGGCCGGCATCGCCGTCATGGCCGGCCTCGTGAGGTCGGGACCGGCCGAGGAGGCGATGAACGCCGATCCGGTGGAAGGCCGCCAGCCCAAGGCTCCGGTCAACCCGCCCGCCCAAGCGCCGGCCGAGTAGGCGACCATGGGTGGCGGACTCCTCGACCTCGTGCCGATCTGGACCTTCATCATCGCGCTCGGCGTGTTTCTCTATGTGCTGCTCGACGGTTTCGACCTCGGGGTGGGCATGCTCTACGGCTTCGCGTCGGAGGAGCACAAGCCGATGGTGATGAACTCCATCGCGCCGATCTGGGACGGCAACGAGACCTGGCTCATCCTCGGCGGCGTGGCCCTGCTGGCGGTGTTTCCGCTGGGCTTCGCCATCATCATCCCGGCGGTCTATTTCCCGATCCTCATCATGCTGCTGGCCATGCTGGTTAGCCGGGAAGACTTCGACTTCCGCTACGATCCCTATCCGTTAACCCGCGGCTTGTCGGGGTTCTTCTTTA
>CAXUCF010000125.1:0-418 GCA_964249275.1 uncultured Lichenihabitans sp. | reverse complement strand
TCCCCATCCTCATCATGCTGCTCGCCCTGGTGTTCCGCGGGGTCGCGTTCGAGTTCCGCTTCAAGCAGCCTTGGATCAGACGCATCTGGTCCTGGGGCTTCTGCCTCGGGTCGGCCCTGGCGGCCTTCGCGCAAGGCGCCGTGCTCGGCGCC
The DNA here is from genome assembly GCA_964249275.1 of uncultured Lichenihabitans sp. Taxonomy (GTDB): domain Bacteria; phylum Pseudomonadota; class Alphaproteobacteria; order Rhizobiales; family Beijerinckiaceae; genus Lichenihabitans. The sequence goes on along the minus strand of CAXUCF010000125.1, from coordinate 266 downwards.
TTCGTCCAGGGCTTCAAGGTGGATGGCCGGAACTTCGCCGGAACGTCGATGGACTGGCTGACTCCGTTCTCGATCCTGACCGGCGTCGCCCTGATGCTGGGATACGGGCTGCTCGGCGCCGGCTGGCTGATCATCAAGTCGGAGGGCGACCTTCGGGCCTGGGCGCGCCGGGCGGGGAAGCTCTGCTTCTGGGGCGTGCTGGCCGCCGTTCTCATCGTGAGCATCTGGACCCCTCTGCGCGACCCGGCTATCGCCCACAGATGGTT
>CAXUCF010000124.1:9599-14252 GCA_964249275.1 uncultured Lichenihabitans sp. | reverse complement strand
GTCGAAGTGACGGTCGAGAACGGCGACCACCACGTCTATACGGCGGAGTTCGTCCTCATCGCCTGCGGCACGCGGCCGTTCCGGCCCGACTACGTACCGTTCAACGGCACCACGGTTTTCGACTCGGACGAGATCATCGAAATGCCGCGCCTGCCGCGCAGCATGATGGTGATCGGGGCCGGCGTGATCGGGGTGGAATATGCCACGATCTTCTCGGCGCTCGACGTGGCCATGACGCTGATCGAACCGCGGCCGACGTTCCTGGATTTCATCGACAAGGAACTGATCGAGGAGTTCACCCACGATCTCCGCGACCGCAACGTGTCGCTGCGGATGGGCTCGGCCGTGACCGCCATCGAGGCGCCCGAGAACGGCCGCGTGACGTGCCGGCTCGATGACGGCCGCAGCGTATCGGCCGAGATGCTGCTGTTCGCCGCGGGGCGACTCGGCAACACGGACACGCTGAACCTCGAGGCCGCCGGACTTGCCACAGACCACCGCGGCCGCGTCACGGTCGAACCCAAGACCCTGCAAACGGCCGTGCCGCACATCTATGCGACGGGCGATGTCATCGGCTTCCCGAGCCTCGCCTCGACCTCGATGGAACAGGGCCGGGTCGCAGCCTGCCACGCCTTCGGCCTGGCGCCGCCCCCGCCGCCGGAGTTCTTCCCCTATGGCATCTATTCGGTGCCCGAGATCTCGACCGTGGGCATGACCGAGGAAGAGGTGCGCAAGCGCAAGATCCCCTATGAATGCGGCATCGCACGCTTCCGCGAGACCTCGCGCGGCCACATCATGGGGCTCGACGCCGGCATGATGAAGATGATCTTCTCGCTGAAGACCCGCCGCCTGCTCGGCTGCCACATCGTGGGCGAAGGCGCGACCGAGCTGATCCACATCGGCCAGGCGGTGCTGAACCTCAAGGGCACCATCGACTTCTTCATCGAGAACACCTTCAATTATCCGACGCTGGCCGAGGCCTATAAGATCGCCGGGCTCGACGCCTGGAACAGGATGGCGCGGGCGTAGCGCCTCGATATCGTGCTGCCGCGGAGAGGTCAGTGGCGACTTGGGCGCGGTCCATCCCGGACGACATGGATGCGACGGACGTCGCACGCGTCGATGCGCGCCTCGCGGAGACCGCTCGCCAGCATGGGATAGAACTGCTCTGGGCCGTCGAAAGCGGCAGTCGGGCCTGGGGTTTTCCCTCGCCCGACAGCGATTACGACTGCCGCTTCATCTATCGACGTCCCATCGACGACTATCTCGCGCTCTGGCAACCTCGTGATGTCGTCGAAACACCTCTGGACGCGGGACTCGACGTCAACGGCTGGGACATCGGCAAAGCCCTCCGCCTGTCTCTCAACGGCAATGCCGTCGTGATCGAATGGCTCATGTCCCCGATCGTCTATCAGGGACAGATTGCGTTTCGCGACGCGTTCCTGGACCTCGCCGGTCGCCATGTGGATCGCAGGGCGATCGGACGACATTACCTGCATCTCGGCGAGCGCCAGCGTCGGACCTATTTCGCGGACGGGCGCTCCGTTCCATTGAAGAAGATCTTCTACGCGCTTCGTCCCGCTGCAGCCCTGCGTTGGTTGCGCGTGCATCCGGACGAGACGGTGGCACCGATGCACTTCCCGACCCTGTTGCAACAATGCCAAGCACCGCCGGACGTCACGGCCCTGAGTTCGGACCTCATGGCTCGCAAAGCCACGACCCGGGAAATGGGAACGGGTGAGTTGCCGGTCGCGCTGGCCGACTTCATCGACTGCGAGTTTCGCCTCGCCCGTGAGGTCTTCACGAGATCGGCGTTCGAACCCTCCGACGCCAGACGGCGCGAAGCTGAGAGATTCCTGCGCACCACCCTTTGGGCACCGGCATTCGGTAGCGGTGAAAGGCTACGGACCGGGGATCGCTGACTTGGCGAGGCGGATCCAGGCACATGGTACCGGCCCGGCTGGCATCCTTCCCACCGCATCTACCCCGACCGAGCGCGCAACCACTCAGCTTGCAGCTACTGCAAAGCGAAACAAGCAGATCCGGCACTTATGACATCTTTATAGTACAGCTTGACCTGTCGCATAGGAATTCTATGTCGGAAGCGCTATACAATCGAGATTGGCAGGGCGTGCCGCCCAAGGTTCGGACGTCGGAGCTGCGACCAGGGACAGAAGCTCCGGCTTCGGGTCATCCTGCCCTTCTTGAGCCAAGATCTCCGCAGCAGGCGCCTACCCCGGCCCTGCTTGTTCTATGCCGCTGAGCAAACCGCCGCCGTGTCGCACGATCCGACCGGAGCTTCGACTGCCGGAATGGCCTCCGCTCATATTGGACTGAACTGATGGAAGGAATGATCGCGCTCGCGCTCGGCAAGGTGCTTGCCGTTCTCGGGCTCGTTGCGGCCAACGGCTTCTTCGTGGCGGCAGAGTTCTCGCTCGTCGGCGTGCGCCGGAGCCGGATCGAGGAACTGGTAGCGGAGGGACACGCGGGCGCCACGCTCCTGCAGCGGGCCTTGGACGAACTCGACGACAGCCTCGCGGCCACGCAGCTCGGCGTCACGGTGTCGTCGCTTGGGCTAGGCTGGATCGGCGAGACTGCGCTTGCTCGGCTGATCGAGCCGGCGCTCGACATCCTCGGCACCCTGGCGGCCCCCAGCGCCCATCTGGTCGCGGCCGGCAGCGCATTCGTCGTCATCACGATGTTCCACATCGTGCTCGGCGAGCTGGTGCCGAAGAGCCTGGCGCTGCTGCGCCCGGAGCGCACGGCACTGCTGATCGTCCGCCCGCTGAGGCTTTTCCTCACGGTGTTCCGCCCGGCGATCTTCATCCTCAACGGCCTCGGCAACGCCGTCGCTCGGCTGTTCGGCATCGAGCGTGGGCATGGCGAAGGCCGGCTGCACTCGACCGAGGAGCTGAAGCTTCTGCTTGCCGCGACCAGGGACGCCGGGCTTGTCGAGCAGGCACAGCAGGAAGTCGTCGAGCGCGCCTTCGCCATGGGAGAGCGCCGGGTCCGCGCCATCATGACGCCGCGGCACGACGTACACTGGGTCGATGCCGACGGGACGACCGAAACTATCCTGCGCGGCGTCCGCCGAGGCCGGCACGAGCAGATCGTAGTGGCACGGGGTACGCTGGACAACGTCGTCGGCATCTTGCGCAAGCAGGACCTCCTCGACATGCACCTCGACGGAAAGCTGCCCTCTCCGGAGAACGACCAAGGGTCGGCGGCCCTGCTCATGGCGGTCCGCGCCCCGCTGGTCGTGCATGACGGCGCGACCGTTGTGCAGATGCTGGAAACGTTCAAAAACCGTCTCGTGCAGATGGCGCTGATCTACGACGAATACGGCGCGCTCCGGGGTGTCGTCACGCAGGCCGACCTTCTCCAGGCCCTCGCGGGCGAGATCCTGGACCCGGAGGACGAGATGACCGTCGTCCGGCGTGAGGACGGCTCGTTCATCGCCGATGCGGCGCTGCCGTTCCAGGACATCTTTGCCCAGGTGGGCGTCGAGGCGCTTCTGGACGGCACTGGCGAATATCGGACACTGGCGGGTTTCGTTCTGTCGCGGCTCGGACGCATTCCGGTGACGGGTGACGCTTTCGAATGGGAGGCGGCAGGCGATGCCTGGCGGTTCGAGGTGTCGAGCATGGAAGGACATCGCATCGACGAGGTTTCAATCCGGAAGGTCGCTGCGACCGCCACGGTGTCCGGTCCGATAACCTGATCCGCCACAGCCCTGGAGGCCAGTGTCACACCGCCGCCCCCATGGCCGAGTTCGACGTGCGACCCTGGGGCAGGCGCAAAGGATCAACGGATCTTCGACTCTGCCGGGGGGCGATGAGCGGCACTCTATGCGGCCTCGCCGTCCACCACCCTCCTTGCCACCGCCACCGCAAAGCCCGCCCGCACGAGCGCGCGGATGTCCTTGTCCCGGTACGGCTCCCGCTCGCCGGGCCGATACGGCCCAAGGCGTTTGCGCTGCGCCAGCCGCGTCGCTTGCGCGGTCTCGTCGAGGGCGACCGCCCCGGTCACGCCGTCGTGGGCGACCTCGATCTTCTGGCGTTGCAGTTCGGCCCTGATGCGCCACCCGGGCCAACCCTTGCGGGCCAAGGCGGCGGCACGGCCGCGAGCGAAGGCGGCGTCGTCGATCAGCCCGGCGCGGGTCAGGCGTTCCACCACGGCGTCGATCATGCGCCGGATCTCGGCCGGCTCCGGCGCCGGCAGGTCGCGGGCCTCGCAGCGGCGCCGGACCTTGCGCTCCAGCACCTCGCGCAGTCGCGCCGTCGAGGCGGAATAGCGGGCGAGGTAGAAGGTCGCCATGCGCATGAGGGTTTCGGGCGAGACGACGGGCTTGGCGAGCCCCTGCCCCGGATCGGGATCGCCCTCGGCGGCCTCAGCCAGCGGCGTGCATCTCCCCGACGAGGCGCCCCACGCAGCGCTCGAGCGAGGCCCGCCACTCCGGCAGCACGATGCCGTAGACCTGGCCGAGCTTCGTGCAGTCGAGCCGCGAGTTTGCCGGGCGCCGCGCCTGGGTCGGAAAATCGGCCGTGGTGATGCGCCTGACCTGGGTGGCGGGACCGCCGCGCTGGCGCGACGCCGCGAACACCGCCTCGGCCACGTCGGCCCACACGGCCTCGCCGCGCGCCGCCATATGGA
>CAXUCF010000124.1:5186-9589 GCA_964249275.1 uncultured Lichenihabitans sp. | reverse complement strand
CATATGGAAGACGCCGTGAAGCTCCGGGTTCTCCGGTTCCGACCCGAGCCTTTCGGCCACGCCGATCAATGTCGCGGCGATGTCGAGCGCCGAGGTCGGGCAGCCATGCTGGTCCGCCACCACGCCGACCTCGGGTTTGGTGGCCGCGATCCGCAGCATGGTGCGGACGAAATTGGCGCCATAAGGCGCATAGACCCAGGCGGTCCGGAGGATGACGTGGCGCGGGTTGGCGGCCGCCACGGCGCGCTCGCCCGCGAGCTTCGAGCGGCCGTAGGCGCCGAGCGGGCCGACGGCGTCGTCCTCCCGGTAGGGCGTCGATTTCGCGCCGTCGAACACGTAGTCGGTCGATAGCTGCAGTACCGGCACGCCAAGGGCCGCCGCAGCCTCGGCGACGGCCCCCGCGCCGGCACCGTTCACGGCCTCGGCAAGCTCGGGCTCGCTCTCGGCCTTGTCGACCGCCGTATAGGCGGCCGCGTTGATGACGACATCCGGACGGGCCTTCCTGAAGGCGGGTTCGATGGTCGCGAGGTCGCAGAGGTCGAACGTCGGGCGCCCCACCGCCACGATCTCGTGGCCGCTGCGGCCCCCGCGTTCGGCCAGGGCCCGGGCCACCTGCCCGTCCCGTCCGGTGACGGCGATCCGCATGGTTAGCGGTCCTTCTGGCTGGAAAGGCCCAGCCGTTCGCCGCCGTAGACGCGCTCGCGCAACGGCTTCCACCACCATTCATTGTCGAGGTACCAGGCGACGGTGCGACGGATGCCGCTGTCGAAATCTTCCTGCGCCCGCCAGCCGAGTTCGGTCTCGAGCTTCGAGGCGTCGATGGCATAGCGATGGTCGTGGCCGGGGCGGTCGGTCACAAAGGTGATGAGGTCGCGCCTCGGCTTCGCCGCAGGTCTCAATGCGTCCAGCACGTCGCAGATCGTCTCGACGACCTCGAGGTTGGTGCGCTCGTTGCGGCCGCCGACGTTGTATCTCTCGCCCGGCCGGCCGGTCGTCAGGATCGTCCATAGGGCACGGGCATGGTCCTCGACGAAGAGCCAGTCGCGGATGTTGTCGCCCCTGCCATAGACCGGCAGCGGCACCCCGGCCAGTGCGTTCAGCGTCACCAGCGGGATCAGCTTCTCGGGGAAGTGGAACGGCCCGTAGTTGTTGGAGCAGTTCGAGATCACCACGGGCAGGCCGTAGGTCCGTACCCAGGCCTGGGCGAGGTGGTCGGAAGCCGCCTTGCTGGCCGAATAGGGCGAGGACGGGTCGTAGGGGGTGGTTTCCGCGAAAAGACCTTCGGGTCCGAGCGAGCCGTAGACCTCGTCGGTCGACACGTGAAGGAAGCGGAACCCGGCCTTGGCCTCGACGTCGAGCCCGGACCAGTAGGCCCGGGCCGCTTCGAGCAGCGTGAAGGTGCCGACGATGTTGGTCTCGACGAAGTCCTTGGATCCCGTGATGGATCGGTCGACATGGCTCTCGGCCGCGAGGTGCATGACGCCTTCGGGACGAAAGGCCGCAAAGAGCCCGTCCATGGCATTGCGGTCGACGATGTCGGCCTGCACGAACCGGTAGTTCGGCAGGTTCGACACGGGCCTGAGGCTGTCGAGGTTGCCGGCGTAGGTGAGCTTGTCGACGTTGAGCACCTCGACGCCATGTTGGGCGGCGAGGTGGCGCACGACCGCCGAGCCGATGAAGCCGGCCCCGCCGGTGACGAGGACGCGCTTCATGGCCGGCCTTCGTAGGTGTAGATGGTCGGCAAGTCGGCAAGCTTGGGCTGGCGCCTATCCTTGTCGGACAGCACGGCGGCGCCGGGCGCGACCGGCCACGCGATGCCGAGCGCGGGATCGTCCCAGGCCAGTCCTCCGTCGTCGGCCGCGCTGTAGAAATCCGTGACCTTGTAGGCGATCATGCTGTCGGGCTCGATCGTGCAATAGCCGTGCGCGAACCCTGGCGGCACCCAGAGCTGGTCGCCGGTCTCGGCCGACAGCAGGGCCGACACGTGCCGGCCGAAGGTGGGCGAACCCCGGCGGATGTCCACCGCCACATCGAAGATGGTGCCCCGGAGCGCGCGGACGAGCTTGCCTTGCGCGCTTGGCTGGCGCTGGAAATGCAATCCCCGCACCGTGCCGGCCTGGGCCGACAAAGCCTCGTTATCCTGCACGAAAGTTGCGTCGCCGACCTCGCGTCGGAACGCCCGATCGTTGAAGCTCTCCACGAAATAGCCCCGCGCGTCGCCGTGCCGCTTCGGCCGCAACAGGACCACGTCGGGTATGGCCAGTCGGGTCACCTGCATGGTCGAGTCCCCAGGCGGACCGGTCGTCGCGCCGCGCCGCCGTTTACACCAAGTTTCCGTGGGACGCATCCCTGAGCCGGGCCGGAGCGCGCAACCCGCGGATAAAGTCGTGGTCGCGCGAGGAAGCAAACGTCAAGCTCCGGTCTCGTCATGACAACGTCACGGGCCGGGCTAGATGATTCGCGTGCGGCGGAGTGGAACGGTGTTCGAGGCAGTGCGGTCATGTTGGATTTGAAACAGGCGGCGTCATCGGCGCCGCTCGTGGCGGCGCTGATCGAGGCCATGCCGGAACCCGTCCTCGTGGTGCTGGGCGAAGGCCGGGTCGTGGCGGCGAACCGCCACGCCAAAGGGGTGCTGCCGGCCCTGAAGATCGGCGGCAATCTCGCGCTGGCGCTGCGCGACCCCGACATTCTCGACGGCATCGACCGGGTCTACGCGTCGGGCCTGGTCGAACAGGTCTCGTGGCGCGACCGCGTCCCGGTCGAACGGGTGTTCGACGTCACGGTGGCGCCGCTCGACCGGCCGGGCGAGGATCGCGCCGTCGTGCTGACCCTGCTCGACCTCACCGAATCCGTGCGGGTCGAACGCATGCGGGCCGATTTCGTGGCCAATGCGAGCCACGAACTCAGGACGCCGCTGGCCTCGCTGCTCGGGTTCGTCGAAACCCTGCAAGGGCCGGCCCGCGAGGATGCCCGCGCGCGGGAACGCTTTCTCGCCATCATGGCCGAACAGGCTCGCCGCATGGCGCGCCTCGTCGACGACCTGCTGTCGCTGTCGCGCATCGAGCAGAACCTGCATTTGAAGCCCGACACGCCGGTGGACTTGGCCCTGGTGGTCCGCCATGTCGCCGACACGTTGGCGCCGCTGGCCCATGAGACCGGCGTGACCCTGGCGGTTCGGGCATCCTGCCCCGTGGTGGTGGCGGGCGATCGCGACGAACTCGTCCGCGTGGCCGAGAACCTCATCGAGAACGCCATCAAATACGGCGCGCCGTCCCCGGGGCTGGGCGCAGTGCCGGCCGTCGATGTCGACGTGTCGATGCAAGACCGATCCGGGCGCGTCTCGGTTCGCGACTACGGTCCCGGCATCGCGCCCGAGCACCTGCCGCGGTTGACGGAACGCTTCTACAGGATCGATGCCGGCCAGAGCCGCAGCAAGGGTGGCACCGGCCTCGGCCTCGCCATCGTCAAGCATATCGTGGCGCGTCATCGCGGCCGCCTGCAGATCGAAAGCGACGTCGGCCAGGGTGTCATGATATCGGTCACGCTCCCGCTAAGGTCCTAGGGCAGAGGAATTCAACAGTTTACATTGTCACAAATTCGTCGTCCGAACGTCATGAGACCGTATGGCGCTTCCGCTAGGACTTCGGCCGCCGTCGGCGCGGCAGCAATTGCTTGCGCGACAGGGCCCTACCTGTTCGACCCAACGAGGCGACACATGACCATGAAGTTTCTCGCGCGCGCGGCGCTCGTTGCCGCCGCGCTTTCGGCCTGTTCGCTGGCCGGTGGCCTCGGCGCCCGTGCCGCGGATATCTCGGGCGCCGGCTCGACCTTCATCTATCCGGTCTTCGCCAAATGGGCCGACACCTACAAGAAGGAAGCCGGAGTCGGCATCAATTACCAATCGATCGGCTCGGGTGGCGGTATCAAGCAGATCAAGGCCAACACCGTGACGTTCGGGGCCAGCGATGCCCCGCTGACCGAGAAGGAACTGAACGCGGCCGGCCTCGTTCAGTGGCCGATGATCATGGGGGGCATCGTCCCCGTGGTGAATCTCGAGGGCATGAAAGCCGGCGACCTGACCATCGACGGGCCGACGTTGGCCAAGATCTTCATGGGCGCCATCAAGACCTGGGACGACCCCGCCGTCGCCAAGCAGAACCCCGGGGTCAAGCTGCCGTCCACCGCCATCGTCGTGGTGCACCGTTCCGACGGGTCGGGCACGACCTTCAACTTCACCAATTACCTGTCCAAAGTATCGCCCGACTGGAAATCCAAGGTCGGAGAGAATACTGCGGTCGAGTGGCCGGTCGGTCTCGGCGCCAAGGGCAACGAGGGCGTGGCCCACAATGTCGGCAACACCAAGGGTGCGATCGGCTACGTCGAATACGCTTATGCGAAGCAGA
>CAXUCF010000124.1:0-5176 GCA_964249275.1 uncultured Lichenihabitans sp. | reverse complement strand
CTAAGATGGTGAACCACGACGGCAAGGCCGTGTCGCCCACCATGGCCACGTTCTCGTCGGCTGCGGCCAACGCCGATTGGGAGCATGCGCCCGGCTTCTACCAGATCCTCACCGATCAGCCCGGCGCCGAAAGCTGGCCCATCACGGCCTCGACGTTCGTGCTGATGCACAAGGAGCCGAAGGACGAAGCTGCCGCTGCCGACGCGCTGAAATTTTTCGACTGGGCCTTCAAGAACGGTACCAAGGACGCCGAAGCCCTGGACTACATCCCGATCCCGAGCAAGGTCGTGACCCTGATCGGCAAGGAGATCGACAGCAACATCAAGGTGAACGGTAAACCCGTCTACGAGATGAAGTGAGGCTGTCGTCTCCTCCCGCATCCGGGAGAAGACCTCGACGCCAGCGGCGAGGGAAGGTAAGGACGCGGCTCCCTCGCCCGACATACGGCATGGCGGCCGAGCCACGGCGTCATGCCCGTTCCACGGCGGAAATGCGATCAACTGGCGCCGAGCCGCTGATGGACCCGAACGGAAGTTGACATGGCCGATGTCGCGATGCGGGACCAGACCGTGCCCCGAGCCGACGAGACCACCCGCAGTGCGGTTCTGGCGCGCTTCCGCACGACCGACGCTTTCTTCGGTGGCCTCACGCTCGGCTCGGCGATCTTCGTGCTGGTGCTGCTCGGCGGCATCATCCTGTCGCTCATCGTCGGTGCCATGCCGGCGTTCCGGGCCTTCGGCTTGCACTTCCTCGTCACCGAGACCTGGAACCCCAACGATGACGTCTACGGTGCACTCGGCGCCATCTACGGCACGGTCGTGACATCGGTCATCGCCATGGTGATCGCCATACCGGTAGGGCTCGGCATCGCGATCTTCCTGAGCGAACTCTGTCCCTTCGTGCTCCGCAGGCCGATCGGCATGGCGATCGAGCTTCTGGCCGGTATTCCCAGCATCATCTACGGCATATGGGGCCTGTTCATCTTTGCGCCCTTCGTGCAGACCTATGTCGAGCCGCCGCTGATCAACGTCCTGGGCCCGATCCCGGGTGTCGGCAGCCTGTTCCAGGGGCCGCCATACGGCATTGGGGTTCTCACGGCCGGCATCATCCTGGGCATCATGGTGCTGCCCTTCATCTCGTCCATCTCACGGGACGTGTTCGAGACCGTCCCGCCGGTCCTCAAGGAGGCAGGCTACGGGCTCGGCTGCACCACGTGGGAGGTGATGCGCAACATCGTGCTGCCCTTCTCCCGCATCGGCGTGGTCGGCGGGATCATGCTGGCGCTGGGTCGGGCGTTGGGCGAGACGATGGCCGTGACCTTCGTGATCGGCAACGCTCACCGGATCTCGGCCTCGGTGCTGTCGCCCGGTACCACGATATCGGCCGCCATCGCCAACGAGTTCACCGAAGCCGTCGGCGACCTCTACACGTCGTCGTTGATCGCTCTCGGCCTGATCCTCTTCGTCATCACCTTCATCGTCCTGGCGATCGCGCGCTACATGCTGATGCGGATCCAGAGGCGCGAGGCAGCCTGAGCTCATGGCCGTTTTCCCGAAGTCGCGACGCGTCAACAATGGGATCTTCCTCGGCCTGTCGATCGCCGCCGCGGCATTGGGTCTCGTGGCTCTGGTCTTGATCCTGGCGGCCCTGATCTGGAACGGCCTCGCAGGCCTCAGGCCCGCCGTCTTCACCCAAATGACGCCGCCCCCGGGCAGCGCCGGCGGCCTGCTCAATGCCATCTACGGCTCGGTCGTCATGACGGTGCTGGGGCTTGCGCTCGGGGCGCCGGTCGGTCTGCTGGCCGGCACCTATATGGCCGAGCACGGCCGCTATTCGAAGCTGTCGATCGTGGTGCGCTTCCTCAACGACATCCTGCTCAGCGCCCCGTCCATCATCATCGGGCTGTTCGTCTACGAGGTGGTGGTGACCCGCATCGGCCACTTCTCCGGGATCGCGGGCGCCCTGGCGCTCGCCATCCTGGTCATCCCCGTTGTGGCCCGCACCACCGAAGACATGCTGCTGCTGGTCCCCAACACCCTGCGCGAGGCCGCCAGCGCGATGGGCCTGCCGCGCTCCCACGTGATCCTGAAAGTGGCCTACAGCGCGGCTCGGCCCGGCATCATTACGGGCCTGCTGCTGGCCTTCGCCCGCATCAGCGGCGAGACAGCGCCGCTGCTCTTCACGGCACTGAACAACCAGTTCTGGAACACCAACCTCAACCAGCCCACCGCGAGCCTGCCGACCGTGATCTTCCAGTTCGCCCTCAGCCCTTACAAGGACTGGCAGCAACTGGCCTGGACCGGCGCCCTCATCATCACGGGAACCGTCCTGGTGCTCAGCATCCTGGCCCGCTCGCTCGGTTCCGTGAGGGTCGCCAAATGATCGCGCTTCCGCGAGCCTCCCGCGACGAGCCAAGCCGATCGCTCCGCGCCACAAGGACAGCCCTATGACGATCGATGTGAAGGCCGCGCGGCAGGGCCCGACCCACGATGCGGCCGCCCCCGAACGATCCGGTCCCCAATCGACCAGCAAGGTGGCGATGCGCGAACTCAAGTTCTTCTATGGCGAAACGATGGCCCTCAAGGGCGTGTCGGTGAACCTCGAAGCCAACAAGGTGACGGCCTTCATCGGCCCGTCGGGCTGCGGCAAATCCACGTTGCTCCGGGTCCTCAACCGCATGTACGACCTCTACCCGCACCAGCGCGCCGAGGGCGAGGTGCTGCTCGACGGCGAGAACATCCTGCGCCCCGACATGGACCTCAACCTGCTGCGCTCGCGCATCGGCATGGTGTTCCAGAAGCCGACCCCTTTCCCGATGTCGATCTACGAGAACATCGCCTTCGGCATCAAACTTTATGAGAAGCTGTCCAAGAAGGACCTCGACCTCCGGGTCGAGCAGGCGCTGCAGAGCGCGGCGCTGTGGGGCGAGGTCAAGGACAAGCTCGGCGCGAGCGGCCTCAGCCTGTCGGGCGGCCAGCAGCAGCGCCTCTGCATCGCTCGCACCGTGGCGCTGAAGCCCGACGTCATCCTGCTCGACGAGCCCTGCTCCGCCCTGGACCCGATCTCGACCGCACGCGTCGAGGAACTCATCGACGAACTGAAGAACCGCTATACGATCGCCATCGTCACCCACAACATGCAGCAGGCGGCGCGCTGCAGCGACTACACGGCCTTCATGTATCTCGGGCAGATGATCGAGTTCGGCGATACGCAGCGCATGTTCACCTCGCCCATGCAGCCGCAGACGCAGCAATATATCACGGGCCGCTTCGGCTGATCACGGGGACGAGCGAAGGACATCGCCATGGCCGACCACATCGTCTCAGCCTACGACACCGAACTCGAAGCGCTCGGCCGCAAGATCGCCGAGATGGGCGGCATCGCCGAGAAGATGCTGTCGGACGCCATGGACGCCTTGACGGCGCTCGACGTCGACCTCGCCCAGGCGGTGGTGGCGAGCGATCCGAGGCTCGACCTCCTGCAACGCGACATCGAAGCGACCTCCATCCTGACGATCGCGCGTCGCCAGCCTATGGCGATCGACCTGCGCGAGATCGTGGCGGCCATCCGCATCTCGGGTGACCTGGAGCGCGTCGGAGACCTCGCCAAGAACATCGCCAAGCGGGCCGTCAGGATCGCCACCGAGCCCCGCGTGCCCCGGGCCGTGATCGGCCTGAAGCACATGAACGAACTCGCGGCCAACCAGCTGAAGGACGTGCTCGACGCCTATGCGGCGCGCGACGTCGAGCGCGCCCGGGCCGTGTGGACGCGGGATGTCGACCTCGACGCGCTGGAAGACTCGATCTTCCGGGACCTCCTTACCTTCATGATGGAGGATCCGCGCAACATCTCGTTCTGCACGCATCTGCTGTTCTGCTCGAAGAACATAGAGCGCGTCGGCGACCATGCGACCAATATCGCCGAGACGGTCTTCTATCTCTGTACGGGCGATACGCTGCCGCTGGAGCGGCCCAAGATGCGCGGCGCTCCGTCACTGGCGCCGATGACGCCGGAACCCGCCCTGCCCGAGGCGCAGGACGAGCCGTGACGGTCACGCGAGCCATGACGGTCACGCGGACCTTGGCCATCGCCCGGGAACTCCGACCATGAACGTCCTGCGTGGTGCCTCGACGAGAAGTGCGCCCGGCGGCACGTCGCCCCATATCCTAGTCGTGGAAGACGAGCAGGCGCTCGGGCTGCTGCTGTCCTACAACCTCGAAGCCGAAGGCTTCACGGTGGAGCGGATCGAGCGCGGCGACGATGCCGAACTCCGCCTGACCGAGCTTCCGCCCGATCTCGTGATCCTCGATTGGATGCTGCCCGGCGTGTCGGGCCTGGAGATCTGCCGCCGCCTGCGGGCGCGCGAGACCACGCGGACGCTGCCCGTCATCATGCTGACGGCGCGTGGCGAGGAGGCCGAGCGGGTGCGCGGCTTGTCGGTCGGGGCCGACGACTACGTGGTCAAGCCCTTCTCGGTGCCCGAGCTGATGGCGCGGGTGCGCTCGCTGCTGCGTCGGGCCCGCCCCGAGCGCGTGGCGAGCCGGCTGTCGGCCGGCGATCTTGAGCTCGACCGGGAAACCCGTCGCGTGCGGCGCGGAGCGCGCGACATCCATCTCGGACCGACGGAGTTCCGCCTGCTCGAATATCTCTTGGAGCGCCCTGGCCGCGTGTTCTCGCGAGCGCAGATGCTCGACGGCGTGTGGGGCCAGTCGGTCGAGATCGACGAGCGTACAGTCGACGTGCATGTCGGACGACTGCGCAAGTCGCTGTCGCGCGGCCGCGAGCGCGACCCCATCCGCACCGTGCGCGGGGCCGGCTACAGCTTCGACGAGACCTTCGGCAAGAATTGACGCGCTGCTCGAGGAGCCGCGGCTTCTCAGTCCGGGTTCGCCGCACCACGGCGCGGTACGACGAGCCGGCTGGTCAAGACCTGCACGACCTCGTCGCGCTGGTTCAGCGTCTCGCTGCGGAGCTTCACCATCCCGCGGTCGGGCCGCGAGCGCGACGGCGTGACCTCCAGCACTTCGCTCACGACGCGCAGCACGTCGGTCGCACGCGTCGGCCGGGGCCAGGCGATCTCGCCGCCAGCGCCGATGAGCCCGCCCGCGAAGGGCGCCCCGCCCTCGACCAGCAGTCTCATGGTGATCGCTGCCGTGTGCCACCCGCTGGCTGCGAG
>CAXUCF010000123.1:0-14314 GCA_964249275.1 uncultured Lichenihabitans sp. | reverse complement strand
GCATCTGCCCTGTGGCGCGGGGGCGCCGGCAGATCGGGCGGCGGCGGGGGAGCGGCGGCCGCGCAGGCCGCGAGCGAGAGGGCCAGAAGCGCGAGGGCCGCCTGGCGAACGATACGGGTCATCGAGTAATCCTTGTTACACAATCCTGGGGCGCGCTCGTCGAACGTCGCGCGTCCTTTTCTCTTCTTATTCCAGGCTCAATTGTGGCAAAATCTGCATGAACTCCGGTGCTCGCCTTTCCGCCGCTATTGAGATCCTCGATGTGATCGAAATGCAACGACGCCCGGCCGCGGAGGCCCTGAAGGATTGGGGGACGAACCACCGCTATGCGGGGTCCAAGGATCGCGCCGCCATCGGCAGCCTCGTCTATGATTCGCTCCGGGTGAAGTCGTCGGCCGCCCATGTGATGGGGGCGGACTCGTCCCGCGCGGTCCTGCTGGGGACGTTGCGGGAGTTGCGCGGCCAGGCACCGGAAGCGATTGCAGCGCTGTGCACAGGCGAGGGCTACGGGCCGGCGCGCCTCACCGAAGACGAGCGACGCCACCTGGCGACCGGAACGCTCGACGGCGCGGCGGACCACGTGCGCGGCGACTATCCGGAATGGCTCGCCCCCGCCTTCGCGGCCGCCTTCGGCACGGAGGCAGGCGCCGAAGGGCGGGCGCTGGCGCGTCGTGCGCCCGTCGACCTGCGGGTCAACGGGATCAAGGTCGAGCGGGACAAGGCGTTGCGCTCGCTCGCGCACCTGTCGCCGGTTGCGACGCCGCATGCCTCGGCCGGACTGAGGATCGCGGTCGGCGAGGATGGGCGTGCGCCGGCGCTCGCGGCCGAGCCGGCCTATGTCAAGGGCTTCATCGAGGTGCAGGACGAGGGCTCGCAGATCGCGGCTCTGCTCAGCGGCGCCAAGCCCGGCCACCAGGTGCTCGATCTGTGCGCCGGCAGCGGCGGCAAGACCCTGGCGCTGGCCGCCATGATGGGGAACAAGGGTCAGATCTTTGCCACCGACCTCGATGGCCGGCGCCTGATGCCGATCTACGACCGCTTGGCGCGGGCAGGGGTCCGCAACGTCCAGGTGCGGGCGCCGAAGGGGCGGCGGATCGAAATCGACGACCTCGCCGGACGGTTCGACATCGTCTTCGTCGATGCGCCCTGCACCGGCACCGGCACCTGGCGCCGCAATCCCGACGCCAAATGGCGGCTTCGGCCCGGCGCGTTGGAGGAGCGCGTCAAAGCCCAGGACGAGATCCTGGCCGAGGCGGTCCGCGCGCTGAAACCCGGTGGGCGGCTCGTCTACGCCACCTGCTCGGTGCTGCGCGAGGAGAACGAGGACAGGCTCAAGGCGCTGATCGAGACCCACCCCGGCCTGCTGCCGCTCGACGCGGGGCATATGGCGCGCGAGGCTGGCATGCCCGAACTCGCGGATTGCGCCTCGCCTCACGGACCCGGCCTGCGCCTGTCGCCGCTGCGCTCGGAGACGGACGGCTTCGGCATCGCGACGCTCGTGCTGCAGTAATGGCGCGACGCGTTCCAACTCTGGCTGGCGCCGTCCTGCTGGTGCTCCTCGCGGCGGCCGTGGCGCTGGTCTGGCATCCGGCCCTTGCGCCCGCCGGAGTGCCGGAGCGGGCGAGTTTCGCGCCCGCCGTGCTGCAGCGTGGCCAGCACTTGGCCGCGATCGGCTACTGCTCCTCCTGCCACACGGCCGCGGGCGGACGGCCCTATGCCGGACGAGGGCTGGAGACGCCGTTCGGCACCATCTACGGCACCAATATCACGCCCGATCCGGAAACCGGGATCGGGCGGTGGTCGCTCGCTTCTTTCACGCGTGCCATGCGGGCCGGCATCGACCGGCAGGGTCATCAGCTCTACCCCGCGTTTCCCTATTCCCACTTCACCAAGCTCACCGACGACGACATCGCGGCGCTCTATGCTTTTCTGATGACCCGCGAGCCCGTTCGTGCTGTGTCGCCGCCGAATGCCTTGCGGTTCCCCTACGATATCCGGCCCCTCGTCGCGGGCTGGAACCTGCTGTTTCTCCGGCAAGGCCCCGATCAGCCGGACGCTGCCGAGGCGGAGCCCCGGGCCCATGGCGCCTATCTCGCCGAAGCCTTGGCGCATTGCGGCGCCTGCCACAGTCCGCGCAACGCCCTCGGGGCCGAGCAGGCCGGCCACGCTTACGACGGCGGCGAAGCGGAGGGCTGGTGGGCACCGCCGCTCAATGCGGCCTCGCCGGCCCCGGTCGCCTGGACCGAGGAGGCCCTCTACAATTATCTGCGCTCCTGGGATGTCGACCACGCGGGCGCGGCCGGCCCGATGGCGCCGGTCGTGGCGAGCCTCGCCAGGGTGCCGGGCGGGGAGGTGCGCGCGATGGCTGCCTATGTGGCCGGCATGATGCCGAAGCCGAGGCCCGATCAGGCGACCCGCGTCAAGGCGCTGATCGACCGTGCCGAGCAGGATCCGGCACGTCGGATGCCGGGAGCCGCCATCTATGCGGGCGCCTGCGCGGCCTGCCACGACAGCGGCGGGCAGGTGCCTTACACGTTGCGCTCCCTGGCGCTGCATACGTCGGTGCAGGCCCCCAACCCGGACGACATCGTGCGGGCCGTGGTGGGCGGCATCAAGCAGCCCGACGAACGGCCTGGCGGATTCATGCCACCTTTCGCGGGCACGCTCGACGACAGGCAGATCGCCGATGTCGTTGCCTATGTGCGGGCGCGCTTCAGCGACAAGCCGGCCTGGACCGGCATCGACGACCAGGTCCATGCGGCGGGAGGGCGGCCATGACGGTGCTGAAGGTCAACGGACAGGCCCACACCGTCGAGG
This sequence comes from uncultured Lichenihabitans sp., assembly GCA_964249275.1. GTDB lineage: Bacteria > Pseudomonadota > Alphaproteobacteria > Rhizobiales > Beijerinckiaceae > Lichenihabitans. The sequence goes on along the minus strand of CAXUCF010000123.1, from coordinate 11,497 downwards.
CCGATCCCGGCACTCCGCTGCTCTACGTGCTGCGTGACGACCTCGGGCTGAACGGCGCCAAATACGGCTGCGGCCTCGGCCAGTGCGGCGCCTGCACGGTGGTGGTGAACGGCAAGGCGGTGTTCTCCTGCCTGACCCCGATCGGCGTTCTCGAGGGACGCGACATCACCACGGTCGAGGGATTGGGGACGATCGACGCTCCAGGGCCGTTGCAGCGCGCCTTCATGGCCGAGCAGGCAGCCCAGTGCGGCTACTGCATCCCCGGCATGATGATGCGGGCCCATGCGCTGCTGCTGGCCAGCAAGTCGCCGTCCGAGGCGGAGATCCGCGCCGGCATGGATGCCAACCTGTGTCGCTGCGGCACCCACATGCGGATCCTCGCGGCGGTGCGCCGCGCCGCCGCCGAACAGACGGCGTCGCTGGGTCCCGGCAGCGAGGCGACGCCATGACGGACCGTGCGGGCATGGTCTCCCGGCGCTCCATCCTGCTTGGGGGCGGGCTGACGCTGGCGTTTTCGATGGGAGGCGGCGGAGCACTGCTGGCCCAGGAAGGCCAGGGCGAAAGCAGCCAGTCCAAACCCGGCCCGAAACTGCCCGGCAGCCTCAACAAGGCGCCGTTCCTGGACGCCTGGATCAGGGTCGACCCGCAAGGCTTCGTGACGGTGTTCACCGGGAAGGCCGAACTCGGCCAGGGCATCAAGACGGCGCTGATCCAGATCGCGGCCGAACAATTGGCGGTCGATCCCGGCCATGTCTCGATCGTCACGGCCGATACGGCGCGGACCGCCAACGAGGGCTACACGGCCGGCAGCCACACCCTGCAGGACAGCGGCACCGCCCTCATGCACGCGGCCGCCCAGGTTCGCGAGCTGTTGATCGGGTTGGCCGGTCGGCATCTTGGCTCGCCGACGGAGGGGCTTCGGGCCGAGAAGGGCAGCGTGGTGGCGGCCGACGGCCGCTCGGTCGGTTTCGGGGCGTTGGTGGCGGACGACACCTTGCATGTCGCGGCCCAGCCCACGTCAAGACTCAAGGACCCGGCCGCCTATTCGGTCATGAATACCGCGATGCCGCGCGTCGATATCCCGGCCAAGGTGACGGGCGGGGACGCCTATGTGCAGGATCTCAGGCTGCCCGGCATGGTCCACGCGCGGGTGGTGCGGCCCCCGAGCTATGGCGCCACCCTGAAGAGCCTCGATTCGGCCGCGGTGGAACGCATGCCGGGCGTCATCAAGGTGCTACGGGACGGCCATTACCTCGGCGTGGTGGCCGAAAAGGAATATGCGGCCGTCCAGGCCCTCCGAGTCCTGCAACGCGCCGCGCAATGGACCGAAACCGCGCGCCTGCCCGACCAGGCCGGCATCTACGACACGCTCGCGAGCCTCGCCTCCAACGATACCGTGATCAAGCAGGCGAGCGCTCCGGCCGGGGCTGCCGTCAAGACGCTGTCGGCCTCGTTCCGTCGGCCGTATCAATCGCACGGCTCGATCGGCCCGTCCTGCGCGGTGGCCCAGTTCGTCGACGGCACCCTGACGGTGTGGAGCCACGCGCAAGGCATGTTCCCGTTGCGGCAGTCCATCGCCGAGATGCTGGGCATGCCGGAGACGGCCATACGCTGCATCCACACGGAAGGCGCGGGCTGCTATGGCCACAATGGGGCTGACGATGCAGCGGCCGACGCGGCACTGATCGCGCGCGCCGTGCCGGGCCGTCCGGTGCGGGTACAGTGGATGCGCGAGCAGGAGCATAGCTGCGAACCCTACGGCCCCGTCATGACCACGCAGGCGTCAGCCTCCCTGGACGAGGACGGCACGATCGTCGATTGGCGTTATGCGGTGCGCAGCAACACTCATTCGACCCGTCCGCCGGGCGCGGGCCAACTCATGCCCGCCTGGTCCCTGGCGACCCCGTTCAAGTCCGACCCACCCACGCCCCTGCCTCAGCCCGAGGGCGGCGGCGACCGGAACATCGTGCCGCTCTACACGCTGCCCAACATCCACCTGGTCCACCAATTCGTGCCCGAGATGCCGCTTCGGGTCTCGGCGCAGCGCGGTCTCGGCGCCTACATGAACATTTTTTCCATCGAATCCTTCATGGACGAGCTCGCGGCGGCGGCCGAACAGGATCCGGTGGCGTTCCGGCTGCGGCACCTGCAGGACCAGCGTGGACGCGATGTCATCACCACGGCGGCCGAGCGGTTCGGCTGGGCGGCCGGCGCCAAGCTGCCGCCGGGCCAGGGGCGGGGCTTCGCATTCGCGCGCTACAAGAACCTCGGCGCCTATGCTGCGATCGCCCTTGAGGTTGCGGTCGACCGCGAGACCGGCCGCATCAAGGTCGGGCGGGTGACGGCGGCGGTGGACAGCGGTCAGGCGGTCAATCCGGACGGCATCCGCAACCAGATCGGCGGCGGCGTCGTCCAGTCACTGAGCTGGACCCTGTTCGAGGCCGTGACCTACGACCGGATGCGGATCACCAGCCGCGACTGGAGCACCTATCCGATCCTGCACTTCTCGTCCGCACCCGAACGGGTCGATGTCCATGTGATGGACCGTCCGGGCCAGCCGTTCCTCGGCACCGGCGAGGCCGCGCAAGGCCCGACCGCGGCAGCGCTCGCCAATGCGGTCGCACAGGCGACGGGGGCACGCATCCGCGAACTGCCGTTCACGCCCGATCGGGTCCGTGCCGCGATCGGGGTTTGACCGCGCTTCAGGCAGCCTTTTCCTCGGCGGGGAACAGCGACAGCAGTCCGACCTCGGAGGCCGGACACAGCCCGCGCTCGGTGATCAGGCCGGTAACGAGACGGGCCGGCGTCACGTCGAAGGCGTAGTTGCAGGCCGGGCTGCCGCGCGGCGTGACCCTCACGGTCTCGACCGTGCCCGACGCCGTCTCGCCGCTCATGAACATGACCTCGTCGGCCGAGCGTTCCTCGATCGGGATCTCGCGCAGGCCGTCGCTGATGCGCCAGTCGATGGTCGAGGACGGCAAGGCCACGTAGAACGGCACATGGTTGTCGTGCGCCGCCAAAGCCTTGAGATAAGTTCCGATCTTGTTGCAGACGTCGCCGGTCCGCGTGGTCCGGTCGGTGCCGACGATGCAGAGGTCGACCTTGCCGTGCTGCATCAGATGACCGCCGACGTTGTCCACCACCACCGTGTGGGGCACGCCTTCCCCGAGCAGCTCGTATGCCGTGAGGCTGGCGCCCTGATTGCGCGGCCGCGTCTCGTCGACCCAGACATGAACCGGAATACCCGCGCGATGGGCCTTGTAGACGGGCGCCAAAGCCGTGCCCCAATCCACCGCGGCGAGCCAACCCGCGTTGCAATGTGTCAAGACCTGCACGGGCCTCGAGCGCCCCACGCGATCCCACTGGTCCCGAATGAGGGCCGCCCCATGCCGGCCGAGGTCCGCACAGGTCTCGACGTCCTCGTCGGCCACGCGCGCCGCCTCGGCGTAGGCGGCGTCGCGGCGCTCGGCGGGTCTCAGCGCCCCCAGCCGCGCCCGCATGCGGTCGAGCGCCCAGCGCAGGTTGACGGCCGTCGGCCGGGCCGCGAGCAGCCTGTCGTAGGCGCGCCCGAGAGCGGCGTCCGATGCATCCTCGACCATGGCGAGCGCCATGCCGTAGGCCCCGGTGGCACCGATCAGCGGTGCGCCCCGCACCGTCATGTCGGCGATGGCGTCGGCGGCATCCCGATCGCTGCGCAACGTCCTGACCGCGAAGCGATGGGGCAGCAGGCGCTGGTCGATCACCTCAATGCCGGTGCCGTCCCGTGCGAGCCAGATCGTGCGGAACTCGCCACCGTCGATGCGCATGCCGGCCTCCTTGCCTTGGCGTGTCCGGCCCCCATCCTACCGGAAGTGCCTGCCGCGGAAAACCGCCTGATCTCCGACGAGGAATCGACCATGTTGAAGACATCCCTGGTACTGTCGGTCGCGCTGACGCTCGTTGCGGCGGGAGCACTGGCCGAGACGCCGAACCGTATCCGCGGCACCGTGACGTCGCTCGACGGTACCGCGCTCCACGTCACCGGGAACGGCGGCCAGAACGTCGTGATCACGCTGTCGGCGAACTCCAGCGTCACGGCGGTGTTGCCGGCCAAGCTCAGCGAAGTGCAGCCTGGAAGCTTCATCGGCACGGCCGCCGAAACGCAGCCGGACGGCACGCTGGTGGCCAAGGAAGTGCACATCTTCCCCGAGAGCATGCGCGGCTCCGGCGAAGGCCACCGCGGCTTCGACCTCGGGCCGAAGAGCACGATGACCAACGGCACGGTCGGGCAGGAGGTCAAGGGTGCGTCCGGCAACACGCTGACGGTGGCCTACAAGGGAGGCGAGAAGAGCATCGTGGTGCCGCCCGACGCTCCGGTCGTCACCTTCGCCCCGGGCGACAGGGCCATGCTGGTGGCGGGCGCCCACGTGATCGTGCAGCCCCAGGCGGGAGTCGACGGCGCGCTCGTCACCGAGCGCGTCATCGTCGGCAAGGACGGGTTGGTTCCGCCGATGTGAAGGCGTCCTCGCCTATTTGGACGAGGCCAGCACCACGGGTTCGTCCCGGTAGAGGTCCGGATAGAGACGATGCAGCGCGGTGATCTTGGGCTGGTCGTTCATAACGATATAGAGGCCGTCCGGATGATGGATCAGGTAGTCCTGGTGGTCCTCCTCGGCCGGGTAGAAGCCCCGCAAAGGTTCGAGCGTCGTCGTGATGTCGCCGTGGAGCAGCCGGGAGCCGCCGAGCTGCGCGATGTAATCGGCCGCGACATGGCGCTCGGTGGCATCCGCCACGAACACGGCCGAGCGATATTGGGGTCCGACGTCGGGGCCCTGGCCCCCGACCTGGGTCGCATCATGCGCGGTCGAGAAGAAGAGCTGGAGCAGCTGCCCATAGGAGATCACGGCGGGGTCGTAGTCGATCTTCACCGCCTCGGCGTGGCCGGTCTCGCCTGAGCTCACCATGCGATAGTGCGCCGTGGCTGCGTCTCCGCCGGCATAGCCCGCGACGACGCGCGTGACGCCCTTGACGTGCTCGAACATGCCTTGCAGACCCCAGAAGCAGCCACCCGCCAGGACGAGGCTGCGGGTGCCGCCCTGGGCCGGGAACTCGGCCAGCGGGGCAGGGAGCTTGACGGGCCGTTCGGATGCCGGGGCCAGCACCGCGGCGGCGCCGCAAAGCAGGGCCGCGAGGGCCACGACGGCAAGCGGATGTTTCGAAACTGAGCGGACCATGGCACCATCCTGGCGGTTGCGTTGGGAGCGCAGGTCAATTTCGGAGTCGAGAGCGGTATCGTTACGCTTCCGCGGCGCGGTCGAGGGCCGCCAGCACTTCGTCGCGCCGCGGCATCGGCGCGATGGCGCCGTAGCCCCGGGTCGCCAGGGCGGCGGCCGTATTGGCGTAGAGCGCGGCGTGGAACGGGTCGCCCGTCTGGAGGTATTCGGCCAGGTAGGCGCCGTCGAAGGTGTCGCCGGCTCCCGTTGCATCGGCCGCCGACACCCGGTGCGGCGGCACGCGGAGGCGTTGCTCGCCCGTCGCCACGAGGCACCCTTCGGCGCCGAGCTTCAAGGCCACGATGCGGGCGCCGAACGACAGGTAGCGGTCGACGATCCGGTCCGGATCCTCGATGCCGACCAGCAACCGTGCGTCGTCGAGACCCGGCAGGGCGATGTCGATGGCGGTCATGGCTTCGTGAATGACGGCGCGGGCGCGGGCGATGGGCCAGAGCTTCAGCCGGACATTGGTGTCGTAGGACAGGAGCACGCCGGCCTCGCGGGCCAGCGCCATGGCGGCGAAGACCGCGTCGGCTGCGCGGGTCGAGATCGCCTGGCTGATGCCCGACACGTGCAGGATCCTGGCGTCGCGGATGGCGTCCCGCGGCAGGTCCTCGGCGCCGTAAAGGCTCGCGGCCGAGCCCGCGCGGCGATACGAGAACGCGTGCCCGGCCTCGCCGTGGGACACGAAGTAGATGCCGGTCGGGGCCGCGGGATCGATCGTCACGGTGGCGGCGTCGACGCCCTCGCGCGCCCAGAGGGCGAGCAGCAAATGCCCGAACTCGTCGTCGCCGACCGCGGTCGCGATGCCAGCCGAGGCACCGGAGCGCGCCGCCGCCACCATGGCGTTCGAGACGTCCCCGCCGCAGCCCAATACATAATGGTCGGTGCCCTTGGGGCGGTTCAGTTCGACCAGAGGCTCGCCGAGCGCGATGATGTCGGGCATGTGCGACGCCTCCTCGCTGAAGCCGCGGCCAGGCCCGCCGCTTTCAGGCCTTGTGCTGCCGATCCGGTCGGCTTGACAAGCACAACCTGCCAAATGAGATTTGACCGCCGGCCAAGTTCAGGTTCCGGCCAGGAGGCGCGAAAGGGCAGTCATGACGTCGATCACAACGGACGGCGTGACAGGCGGGCGGCTCGCGGCCGAAGACTACGCGCGCAATTTCGCCGACCTCACGCCCCCCTTGACCCGCCACGAGGCTTTCGTCGAAGCCGAGCGCTGCTCCTTCTGCTACGACGCGCCCTGCATGCAGGCCTGCCCGACCACGATCGACATCCCGTTGTTCATCCGGCAGATCGCCAAGGCGAACGACATCGGCGCGGCCGAGACCATCCTGTCGGCCAACATCATGGGCGGCATGTGCGCCCGGGTCTGCCCGACCGAGCAGCTCTGCGAGGAGGCTTGCGTGCGCGAGCACGCGGAGGGCAAGCCGGTGCGCATCGGCCTGCTGCAGCGCCACGCCACCGACGCCATCATGGCGACGAGCCGCGCGACGGGCCGCCACCCCTTCGTGCGGGCGCCCGACACCGGCCGAAGGGTCGCGGTCGTCGGCGCCGGGCCGGCGGGCCTCAGCTGCGCGCATCGGCTGGCGACCCTCGGCCACGCGGTGACGCTTTACGACGCCAGGCCGAAGCTCGGCGGCCTCAACGAATACGGCATCGCGGCCTACAAGACGCCCGGCGATTTCGCCCAGGACGAGGTCGAATTCATCCTGGGCGTCGGCGGCATCACGGTGCGGCCCGGCGTGCGGCTCGGCGAGGACGTGGATCTCGCCACCTTGCGGCGCGATCACGACGCCGTTTTCCTCGGCCTGGGCCTGGGTGGCTTCAACGCGCTCCCCGGCATGGGTGGCTGTGCCCATGTGGTCGACGCCTTGGGCTACATCGCGATGCTCCGGCAGGCCAGGAGCAAGGCCGAGGTGCCGGTAGGCCGCCGCGTCGTCGTGATCGGCGGCGGCATGACGGCGATCGACGCCGCTGTCCAGTCGCGTCGCCTCGGCGCCGAGCAGGTGACGATCGCGTATCGGCGTGGGCCGGACCACATGAAGGCGAGCCGCTGGGAACAGGAGCTGGCGCAAACGAGCGGCGTCACGATCCGCCACTGGATGTCGCCGAAACGCTTCGAGGCTCACGACGGGCGCGTGGCGGCGGTGCGGTTCGAGCACCGCCCCCCCGGCGGCGCCGGCATGCCCGAGGAGCTGTCGGTTCCAGCCGACCTCGTGCTCTGCGCGATCGGCCAGACTTTCCTGGACGCGCCGCTCGGCGAGGGGACGCTGGCGCTCGATCGTGGGCGCATCCGCGTCGACGCGGAGCGCCGCACGACGCTGCCCGACGTCTGGGCCGGTGGCGACTGCGTGGCGGGCGGCCAGGACCTGACCGTGAGCGCCGTCGAGGACGGCAAGCAGGCGGCACTGTCCATCCATCGCCATGTCGGGGCAGCCGCCCCGGGGCTGGCGGGAGCCGCCTGATGGCCGACCTCGCGACGACCTTCCTCGGCATCCGCTCGCCGAACCCGTTCTGGCTCGCTTCCGCGCCGCCGACCGACCGCAAGACGAACGTGCTGCGCGCCTTCAAGGCGGGCTGGGGCGGAGTCGTGTGGAAGACGCTGGGCGAGGAAGGCCCACCGGTCGTCAACGTGTCGGGCCCGCGCTACGGCGCCATTCACGGCCCGGATCGACGTCTGATGGGCTTCAACAACATCGAACTCATCACCGACCGTCCGCTGGAGATCAACCTCCAGGAGATGGCCGAGGTCAAGAAGCTCCATCCGGACAGGGCGCTGGTGGCCTCGATCATGGTGCCGTGCGACGAGGAGAGTTGGCGCCGCATCCTGCCGCGCGTCGAGGCTACCGGCTGCGATGGGGTCGAACTCAACTTCGGCTGCCCGCACGGCATGAGCGAGCGCGGCATGGGTTCCGCGGTCGGTCAGGTGCCCGAATACATCGAGATGGTGGCGCGCTGGTGCAAAGCCTTCACGCGCCTGCCCGTGATCGTGAAACTGACCCCCAACATCACCGACATCCGCCCTCCGGCGCGGGCCGCCCGGCGCGGCGGGGCCGATGCCGTGTCGCTGATCAACACCATCAATTCCATCGTCTCGGTCGACCTCGACCGCATGGCGCCGGGGCCGCACGTCGACGGCAAGGGCACCCATGGCGGCTATTGCGGCCCGGCCGTGAAGCCCATTGCCCTGTCGATGACATCCGAGATCGCGCGCGATCCCGAAACCCGCGGCCTGCCCATCTCGGCCATCGGCGGCATCACGACCTGGCGGGACGCGGCCGAATTCATCGCGCTCGGCGCCGGCACGGTCCAGATCTGCACCGCCGCCATGACCTACGGGTTCAAGATGGTGGAGGAGATGATCAGCGGTCTCGCGACCTGGATGGACCAGAAGGGCTACGCCACGATCGAGGATTTCCGCGGGCTCGCCGTCCCCAACGTCACCGATTGGCAGTACCTCAACCTCAACTACGTGGCCAAGGCCAGGATCGACCAGGACCTCTGCATCAAATGCGGGCGCTGCCACATCGCCTGCGAGGACACGTCGCACCAGGCCATCACGGCGACCGTCGACGGCCGGCGCATGTTCGTGGTCAAGGACGAGGACTGCGTCGGCTGCAACCTCTGCGTCGAGATCTGCCCGGTCGAAAACTGCATCACGCTCGAGCATCGGCAGGCTGGCACCGACCCGCGCACCGGGCAGCCCTACGACCAGCCCTATGCCAACTGGACCACCCACCCGAACAACCCGGCAGCGGCGCTGAAAGCCGCCGAGTAGAGCGCCTGAGTCGCTCTCGGACGACGTCGTGACCCTCACCCCCTGCCCCTCTCCACAAGGGAGAGGGGAGCACGCGCTGGAGCGGGGCCTGGGTGAGTGTCGAAGCATGTGGGATCGATCTCCCCTCTCCCTTGTGGAGAGGGGCAGGGGGTGAGGGTCGATGACCGAAGAACGCAGCAGGCCTTCGTCGCCGCGGGAGCGGGCCCGCACGCTGCGGAGAAACGCGACGGAAGCCGAGCGCCAGCTCTGGTGGCAGCTCCGGCGCCGGCTTCCGCTGCAAGGAACCTATTTCCGCCGACAAGTGCCACTGGGGCCATACTTCGCCGACTTCGTGTGCCTGAAGCACCGGCTGGTGATCGAGCTCGACGGCGACCAGCATGGTCAGGCCGACGCCGTGGCCTACGACGCAGCCAGGACGGCGTTCCTTCAGCAACAAGGCTACATGGTGCTGCGCTTCTGGAACCATCAGGTGTTCAGAGAAATCGACAGCGTGCTCGACACGATCGGGGCGGCTATCTCCGCGCGCCAGGGCTCGCCCTCTACACGCCATACATGCGGTTCATCGTCGGGCTGATCGTCACCTCGTTGAGGCAGACGGTCGCGGGCCGCGTCGCCACGAACAGCACCAAGGCGCCGAGATCGCCCGGCTGCAGCATGGCGGCACGCGCGGCGGCGTCGGGCGGCACGGGACGCCGATCGAGGATCGGGGTCGCGACTTCGGCCGGCAGGATGGCGGTCGAGCGGATGCCGTGGCGGTATTCCTCCACGTTGATGCTCTGGCTCATCGCCACCACGGCATGTTTCGCTGCCGTGTAGGCGGGGCCGCTCATCGGACTGATGTAGCGGCCGGCCCAGGAGGCCGTGTGGATCAGCACGCCGTCGCGGCGGCGACGCATCGCCGGAAGTGCCGCCGCGGCGCAGTAGAAGGCGGACGACAGGTTGGCGCCCATCACCGTGTCGATGCTGGCGGGCGTGAGATGCTGCCAGCTCCGGGCCGCGATGTTCATGCCGGCATTGTTGACCAGGATGTCGAGCCGTCCGAACCGGGTCTCGATCGCTGTCGCGATAACGCCCGCCGTTTCGCCGAGCGCCAGATCGCCCGCCGACACCATCGCGACACCGCCGGCCCCGGTGATCCTCTCGGCCAGGCCCTCGAGCGGTTCGATGCGGCGGCCCGTGAGCACGAGCCTTGCGCCTGCCCCGGCCAACGCCAGCGCCGCGGCCTCGCCGATGCCGCTGCCCGCGCCCGTGACCCAGGCGACCTTGCCGTCGAGAGTCGTCATCGCCCCTCCTTTTCGCGAACCCGGGTTCACCGTCCTCCGATCAGGCGGCGCGCCACGATGGGGGCCGCGATCGACAGAATCAACAGGAGGCCGAGCAGCACGTTGATGACGATGCCGGGCACGTTCATCAGCGACAGGCCGAAGGTCGCGAGCCCGAGCACGAAGACCGACAGCACCACGCCGCCGATCGTGCCGGTGCCGCCCGTGATCGCGACGCCGCCCAACACCACCATGGTGATCACGTCGAGTTCCCAGCCGAGCGCGATATTGGGCCGCATCACGCCGATGCGCGCCGTGAGCAGCACGGCGGCGAGGCCGGACAGCAGCCCCGAGAGCGCGAACAGCGCGAAGCGCACGCGGTCGACCCTGATGCCCGAGAAGCGCGCCGCCACCGGATTGGCGCCGATGGCGAAGAGCCGCCGGCCGGTTGCGGTGCCGTGCAGGACGAGCGCGACGACCGCGGACAGCGCCAGGAAGATCAGGAACGACAGCGGCGCCGGCGGCATCTGGATGGCGTAGGACTGACCGAGCGACAGGTAGTCGGGCGGAAAGCTCGTCAGCGCCTCGTCGCCCAGCGTGACCTGGGCGAGGCCGCGAAACAGCGACATGGTGCCGATCGTGATGACGATCGAGGGGACCCGGGTCCAGGTGACCAGCAAGCCGTTGAACGCCCCGCAGGCGAGCCCGACCGCGAGGCCCGCCATGACCAGCACGGAGACCGGCGCGCCATGCGCGGCCAGCAGGCCGATCGCGAGCGACGTCAGCGCCACGATGGCGGCCACCGACAGGTCGATCTCGCGGATCAGGATCAAGAGCGCCATCCCGAGCGCGATGATGGCCTTTTCCGAGAAGTTGTAGGTCGTGTCGGCGAGATTGTAGAGGTCGAGGAAATAGGGCGAGATCAGCGTGTTGGCGACGAACACCGCGAGCAACAGGGCCAGCAGGATCGTTTCCCAGCGGAGCAGGACGTCGGTCAGCCGCCGCGGCGGGCGGTCCCCGACCGCGTAGCGCCGGGCGGGGTCCGCGGGTTCCGCGGTCGCGGCGGGGCCGGGCTTGCGGGGGAGGATGTGGGTCATCGCGCCCTCGCGGCGTCCGGTGGCGCGGGGGGCCGGGGGGCGGTGTGCGGGCGCGCCGCGGCGGGGGCGGTGGCGTCGGCGCCGAGATCGCGGCGCGGCTCGGCC